>JACYME010000180.1 GCA_015272155.1 Leptolyngbyaceae cyanobacterium T60_A2020_046 | reverse complement strand
GAGGCGCGCCAAACTTTTTCTCCAGCACGACGTTGCGGCCTTTGGGGCCAAGGGTGACGGCAACGGCCTCTGCCAGCATGTCAAACCCGCGCTCTAGGGCACGACGGGCGTCTTCGTTGTAGGTGATGGTTTTCGCCATTGGATACTCAGCCTCCTAACACAATGCAGTGAGTTGTCAGAAGTAATGGTTTGCAGAACTGAAATGAACTGAAACGCGGTACGAATGGCTTGATCTGTGTGAGGTTCAAGCCCAATTCGCAGCCAGGGCGCAACGCCCAGATGCCCTTAGGCCAGGGTGGCGAGCACGTCCGATTCGCGCAGCAGCACGTACTCGTCGGTACCGATCTTGATATCGGTGCCCGCATACTTGGAGTACAGCACCTTGTCGCCGACCTTTACTTCCATGGCTTGGAATGAGCCGTCGTCGTTGCGTTTGCCAGGCCCGACCTGCACCACTTCGCCGACCTGCGGCTTTTCTTTGGCGGTGTCAGGCAGTAGGATGCCGCCTGCGGTCTTTTCTTCTGCATCGCTGACCTTCACGAGGATGCGATCGCCCAGGGGCTTCACCGTCGAAACACTCAGAGATATCGCTGCCATGTGCAGACCTCCATTGGTTGACTCAGTTGCAATGATTCACGAGAAATTACGGCCAGATACCCCGCGCCTGAACGGTCGCCTGATCTGGCATGAGGGCCGTGACAAAACGCTCAAACACTCGTAGCGAGGCCGCTTGCGCGTTTTAGCACTCTCCTCATCTGAGTGCTAATTTACCGACGAAGGGGGATTTTCGACAATTTGCAGAGAAGTACGGGTTGCCGAACTTGGCCCGTCATTCCAATGCCGTGGTGACGTTGCCTGCCGATCTATTGGGGTTGCATGAGGTTGCGGAAGCGGGTGAATTGGGGTTCAAACAGGAGCTTGACGGTGCCCGTGGGGCCGTTGCGGTGTTTGGTAATGATCACTTCGGCGATGCCGCGATCGGGGGTGTCGGGGTCGTAATACTCCTCGCGGTAGAGCATCATGATTAGGTCAGCATCCTGTTCAATGCTGCCAGATTCCCTCAGGTCGCTCATCATGGGGCGTTTGTTGGTGCGGGATTCAACGCCCCGGCTGAGCTGCGACAGGGCAATGATGGGAACGTTGAGTTCGCGGGCCAGACCTTTGAGCGATCGCGTAATTTTCGATAATTCTTGAACGCGGTTGTCGCTGCTGCCTTCCATCAACTGCAAATAGTCGATCAAAATCAGCCCCAATGCGCCCCCTTGTTCAGCCTGGAGGCGACGCGCTTTGGATCGCATTTCCACCACGGAGATGTTGGGCGTGTCGTCGATGAAAATTGGTACCTGCGACAGCGAGCTGATCGCCTGACCCAGCATTTCCCACTCATGCTGGGCAATGCGTCCGGTGCGAAGACGGCTGGTTTCCATCGCCACTTCCCCCGACAGTAGACGATAGACCAACTGCTGTTTCGACATTTCGAGGCTAAACACGGCAACGGGCAACTTTTGCCCGGCGGCGATGTTGCGAGCAATGTTCAGCACGAAGCTGGTTTTCCCCATCGAGGGACGCCCGGCAGCGATGATCAGGTCAGAGCGCTGGAAGCCTTGGGTCATGGCGTCGAGGTCGTAGAAGCCGCAGGGCACCCCTGGCAGCACCATACCTAGCGATCGCTGCTCGATGTCTGAAAAGGTGTCGATCAGAATGTCGGCAGTGGAGGACAGTCCTTGCTGGGGGCGATCTTGGGTGATGGCGAACAGTTTTTGTTCCGCCTGGTCGAGGGTGATCTCAAGGGGGGTGTTGACGTCATACCCGAGTTGGACAATTTCGCCCCCGACGTGGATGAGCTGCCGCCGCATGTATTTCTCCATGACCAGGGCAGCGTACTGGTCAATGTTAACGGCGCTGATGGTGCGATCGACCAGTTGCGCGAGGCGACTTTGCCCGCCCACCTTATCAAGCAGGTCGTGATCCTTGAGCCATGCGGTGATGGTCATCAGATCCGTAGGGCGACCTTTGCTGTTGAGGTCGAGGGCGGCGCGATAAATGGTTTTGTGGGCGTTGGTGTAAAACGCCTCGGGGATCATCACCTCCATGACGCGGCCCAGCGCCTCTGGATCGAGCAGAATGCCGCCCAAGATGGCTTCTTCGGCTTCGACATTTTGCGGCGGGAGGCGATCGCTGTAGGTTTGAAAGTCGAGATTTTGAACCATCGAACGTTCCTAAAGGCCGGAGGCTCTCCCTACCGTAGACGATGGGTGGGGCGAGGCGCACGGGGCGAGGCCGTCGTGTAATGCATCGTGACTTGAGCATGACTAGATACAGCAAAACAGGTTAGGTCTGCATCGTGAGATGCCGTTGACCTAACCTGTTGCCAAGTGCGGGCGATCGCGGGAAAGCGACGAAGCAAAAGGTGCGGGAAATTACTCCGCAGCAACCCGAAGATTGAGAGTCGCCGTCACCTCAGCATGGAGCTTGATCGTCGCCTGATATTCACCCAGCTTGTTGATGTCGGGCAGGGTAATGTCGCGACGATCCACTTCTTTGCCCGTGTTGGTTTGAATGACTTCTGCCACATCCGCAGAGGTCACGGTGCCAAAGATCGCATCGTTTTCGCCGACGGGCTTCTTCACCGTGAACAGGCCGATAGTTTCCAGCGCAGTCTTCATCGACTCCGCTTCTTGCTTGATTTCTAGCAGGCGTTGACGCTGTTCTTCGCGGCGACGCTCGACTTGCTTGAGCACGCCGGGGGTCGTGCGCACGGCCAACCCTCGGGGGAAGAGATAGTTGCGAGCATAGCCGGGGGCAACTTCAACGAGGTCGCCTGCTTGCCCGAGTTTACGAATGCCTTCTTGTAATACGACTTGAACACGCTTAGCCATAACTTTCCATTGAACGCCCGGTCTATCACTCTACCGAAACGGATGGATGGATCGCAAGACCCGGTGGGTATCTTCTGGCGCTACTCTTAGGATGAAGGCGACGGGTACGTGAGCCCGCGAGTGGATGCTAAGCTTGGGCACAGGCCGCGTTGTCGCCCAGCAACCAACGGGATGATTCTCTGGGATTAAGGCAATGGATAAAGTGATTTTGGCGGGGATTACGGCGGTGTGGGTGGTGGGAATGGCGATCGTCTCGGTGCAAAATGCCACTCCAGTTTCCCTCAAATTTTTGGCCTTTGAGTCGGTGGAGGTGCCCGTTGGTGTAGTGCTGAGCCTCTGTGCCGCCGGGGGGATGGTGCTGACGGGGATGGCGATCGCGATCGGGCAGCGCAGCAACGCCCCATAATTTCCGCTGGGTGATCGCGGCGGCTGCCCCCACTGGCACACCACCATCCCCCCAACTGCCTGCCCAATCCCACCACTAGCGCAAAGTCCTCAGTCTTGGGTAAGGGCGTCCCAGGCTTCCACAACGGCTTGGAGGGCAGGCGGGGCATCGGCGATCGCGAGGTCAATATAGTCCGTTTGGAGCCACCCCGCCGAGAGGCTCACGGTTGGGTAGTCGGCGAAGGCTGCATCGGTGATGTAGCGCATCCGGTGCAGATTCGGGAAACGCTGATCTTCAAGAACCTGCTGGAATGCCGTGACTTGCGCTACGGAGAGGCGTTTTTCTGAAATGAGGGTATCGCCTTCGCGGTGTTGCAGTCGCCCATCGGCAAATAGCACGATCTCCCGCTGCCACCCCGCCAAACTGCCAGACTCCACCGACCGAAAGACCACATCCTCAGCGGTGGGGGCAGGATCTGGGGAGGGAATGAAGTCCACAATCAAGCCGTTGCGGCTACCGCTGGCGGTGGCGTTTTGCACAATGCTGTGGTGATCGGTGGCTACGGAAAACCGAGGGCAGTCGCCATCCGGGTGGGGGCGATCGTGACGCCCAACCCCACGCAGTCGTGGATTTACCCTAGCCAAGGGAGACGTTGCCCCCGCGTTGGTTACCAAATTGGTTACGGGCCGCATCGGGTCAACGGCCTCTTCCCGCAGCCGCAACCCGATGCCCCATCTACCCATGATGAATCGAGGATCCCAATCCGAGGGCCAGCGCCAGGGGCACGGTGGACAGCAACCCCTCGGGCACGTTAGCGACAAGAATGCCGATCGCGAAAATCAAGCTCTCCGCCACCGCCATGTGAATTAAAAAATAGCTCAGCAGGAAGACCGTCACCCCCATCGTGATCGCGATCGCAGTGATGATGCGGACAATGCGCGCCACCTGCAATTCCAGCGTGCTCGGCTCCCGCTTAATGCTCGTGGTGAGATGCGCCACTTGCCCAAATTCCGTCTGGGCTCCGGTAGCATAGACCACGGCGATCGCACGGCCTGAGGCCACTGTACTGCCTGCCAGCACCAAATTGGCAATATCCGCAGGGTTCACGCGCTCTTGGAGGGGCTGCTCCCCCGATCTCAGGACGGGTTTTCCGGCTCGCATCGCGATCGCCTCTCACACTCTCGCCAGGTAGGGGCTGCGGGCAACGGGCAACGATTCGCCCGTGAGCACCAAAACATCCGCTGCAAAGCCTTCGGCAGACACCAAACGGGCATCCGCAGAAATGCGATCGCCCTCCTCAAGCTGCATCACATCCCCCCGCACCAACTCTCGCGCCGGAATCTGCCCTAGACGGCCCTCCCGATAAACCTTGACCTGCATCGGCAGCACGTTCTTTAGTGCCGCCAGGGCCCGCTCTGCCTGAAACTCTTGCCAAAAGCTAAACACCGCGTTGATGAGAATCACCGCCCAAATCGCCCAGCCCAGCGCAGGCGTGCGCGCCACAAACGCCAAAATGCCCGCTACCCACAACAGCAACGCCATGAAATGCGTGAGCTGATCGGTAAATCGCAACCAAAAGGGACGCTGGGCAGGCGTTGGCAGCTCATTGGGGCCAAATTGTTCTAGGCGGTGGGTCGCCTCCGCCTCTGAGAGCCCCTGCAAATCTGTCCCCAACGCCCCATAAATTGCTGCAACGGGCAACGTCCATACAGGCGGATGCGGTGCAGCCATGTCAAACACCCTTTGATGAAATGTCTCAGCACTTCATCAGAGTTGTCCCACACTTTTTCAAGCTTGGGGATGTCAGGATGCAGAATTTTGCACCATTGCCCCCATTCATCACAGCCTGCCTTTATGCCTCAGATCAGCGCTCAACCCATTGCACCAAGCTAAGGGCTTGAAAACCTGCAAAATTTCGACTTAGACCACTTGAGGGCTGGGCTGGGTGCTGTGTTTAGCAACCCAGTCGCGCAGGAGGGGGTTTACCAGCTCGGGGGCTTCATCTTGGGGGCAGTGCCCCACACCGGGCAGCGGCACAAAATCTTCCACGGCAGGATAGGCGGCCAATTCCCGACCTAGGGCGATCGGTTCCCACGGATCCGCCTCACCCCAGATAAAGAGAACGGGGCACTGCAACTGGGGCAGCAAATCCTCGGGTAGTGGCCCCTGGGAATAGCGCACAAAGGCGAGGAAAACATCCGCCGCACCGGGATCCTTCGCCGGGTTGAGCAAAATCTCGACAAGTTCTTCCGTCACCGCCTCAGAGCGGGCGTAGGCTTGCCTGAGGACTTTGCGAATCACTGGGGGCCGTGCCAGCCGCGAGAAAAAGAAGTTACCAAAGGCGCGAATGCCTAATAACCGCTGTAAAACGGGGGCGGGAGCGCTACGATACCATGGCAGGGTAGCGCGTTTGCGATCGTGCAAGAGCCGCAGGGAGCAGTCGAGCATGGCGATGCCGCGCACTTGGTCGGGGGCAATGACGGCGGCCTGCATGGCGACAACGCAGCCGATGGAGTTGCCGACGAGGAAGGCGGGTTCACCGATGATGTCGCGACAAAAATCAACTATGAGCTGGCCCCAGGTGTCAAAGGTGTAGGCGATCGCGGAGCTTGGTCGGGGTTTGACGGATTTCCCAAAGCCCAGCAGATCGATCGCGTAGACCCGGTTCGTTGTCGCCAATTCGGGAATATTTTTGCGCCAGTGGTCGCTGGATGCGCCAAAGCCGTGGATTAGCAGCAGGGGCGCGCCGGTGCGGCCAGCGGCTTGGTAGCGGATGGGAAACCCTTGCCAGGGCCAAGTATGGTCGGTTGGGGTCAAACGGGTCGCGACGGTCATGGGGGTAAACCTGAGCATGAAGAATAGCACCCACGCGATCGCTGAATGCTTGAGACAAGTTTACAAAGATTTTCCATCGGGCGTTGCAGGATGGCGTTCTATCGATGGGGCTCATCCGGGCTATGAGCCCCATGCCTGGATTTTCGAGGCTGATGTACGCTAGCGTCGCAAAACACTGTCATTTGGCTGAACCGTGCCGAGTGTGTCCCGAGGATTGCCACTGCAATCCGCCAAACATCTTGGGGAGACTGTCAGCCGCCTGCCCAACTTACACTAGAAGTCATTGGCGGATGGGATGCGCGCCAGTTGAGTGGAGGTGAGTCACGCGAGGAATCTATTGTGTCGTCTACGTTATCTTCTGCGCCGCCGCGATGGCGATCGCCCATTGTCCTGCTGTTTGTGGCGATGGTGTCCATTCATACCGGGGCGGCGATCGCCAAGGGGCTGTTCACCCTCGTCACCCCCTTGGGGATTGCCAGCCTGCGCCTCAGCCTCGGTTCCCTGCTGCTTTGGGGCATTGCCCGCCCGCGCTGGCGACAGCACGCTCCCCGGAATTACGGAATGCTGGCACTCCTCGGCCTGACAATGGGGCTCATGAATGTGCTGCTTTACAGCGCGATCGCCTATATCCCCATTGGGGTGGCCGTCACTCTGGAGTTTCTCGGCCCGCTGGGGGTGGCGTTGTTCTACTCGCGCCGGGGTATTGACGTGCTATGGGTGGTCATGGCCGCCGCTGGGGTGACGCTGCTGACTCCCCTGCAAGGGGCCAGCCTCAATCTGCTGGGGATCACGCTAGCGCTGCTGTCTGGGGGATGTTGGGCCGCTTACATTTTGCTAGCCGCGCGGGTGGGCAAGGTGTTTCCTGGCAGTGAGGGGGTGGCAATGGCGATGACCGTGGGCGCGATCGCGATTCTACCCTTTGGCATTGGGACAAACGGGGCGGTGCTGCTCTCGCCAAAGGTCTTACTGCTGGGGGCAATCGTGGCGATGATGGCCTCGGCGCTGCCCTACTCCATCGAAATGTCGGCCCTGCGGCAGATTCCGGTGCGGGTGTTTGGGGTGTTGATGAGCGTGGAGCCCGTGGTGGCCTCGGCGGTGGGCCTGGTGCTATTGGGCGAGCACCTGACTCTACGGATGGGAGCCGCGATCGCCCTAGTGAGTCTGGCTGCTGCTGGGTCTGCCGGGCTGTCTCAGAAAACGGATTGGCGCACCGGTGGAGACATCCGGTGGAGGCATTGCGATCGCGTTGGGAGCCGTGGCCATCCTACATCCAACAAAAATCCCCCACGCTCATGACCACAAGCGCAGGGGATTCAAGCTTGAAGCCGAAGCTGCCAAGATGGGAGAACCCATTGGGCATGGGCGGCAGCGCGACGGCGTCAAACCCTTCGATTAGTTATTGACGCGGGGCAACAGCGGCTGTTCAACCGCCTGACGGAACTGCTCCACACTCTCGTCATAGTCAATCGGCAGGACAGCCACCACGTTTTCATGGGGTCGAGGAATAATCACCCAGGTTTCGAGGACGCCGCCGGGACAGTTTTGGGCCGCTTCGACCCCAGCTTCCATTGCGGCTTTTACCTCTGACACATCTCCCCGGATGTTGACCACGAACCGCGCACTCCCGGCCCGAATGTAGCCAATCAACGTGACTCGCCCCGCCTTGACCATCGCATCCGCGGCGGCCAACACCGGAGGGAATCCTTTGGTCTCAAGCGACCCGACTGCCTGTGGCATTGCCGATCTCCTCAGAAATTCCTGTTTTTGACAAAAAAGCCATCCTTCATTGTACGGGCCTGTGGCAACTGCCGAAACCTGGCACAATCGTCTGTAGCGTCCCTGGTCAATTCTTCATGGGTCGTCAGATTCAGCAACGCGATCGCTACAGCACGCGATGGGGCTCTGACGCGGGAATGAAGTGAATCGGCAGCACCGCGTCCACATTTTCTTGGGGGTTAGGGATCACCACGTAGGCGGTCACCTCCGCCACGCCGGGGCAGGCATTTGCAGCGGCCACGCCCGCTTCCACTGCCCGATGCACCTCGCCCACTGGCCCACGCACTGAGACGTGCTGGCGTCCACTCTCCGACCGCTCATAGTTCGACAGGGTGACACGGCCCGCCTTGACCATTGCATCGGCGGCGGCCAACACCGCCGGAAACCCTTGTGTCTCAATCGTCCCTACCGCAATTGTCATCGGCGTGCTCTCGTGATAAAGCTGTGCTCACAACCCTAGATTATACCTTGATTGCGCTGGGTTCCGCGATCGCGGCAATAATGCGCTCACACCCCGACTCGGGCCGCGCCCAGTCATAATGGCACTCCTTGGGGTTACCCCAGCATAGACTCAGGTACAGCTCATCGCGAGTGGCGGCCAACTCTGCCCATTCCGTCGTAGCAATCAGCGTTTCGACGGTCTCGTGGGTCAGCGCGATGGGCGGCGGGCCGGGTCGCCACAGTTGCAGTCCTGGAATCGCCGCTCGCCAAAAGGCAATCACCCCTGCCTTGGCTGCGATCAGGGTGTCCTTATCTTGGGGAATGGCCGCGAGCTGGGGATGGAGTTCTGGAAACTGCTGAGATCGCCCCCCAAATCGGCAGGTTTGCCAGATGAGCCCTGAAACGTTGTGTTCCCGCTGATAGTGATGAATTTGATCGCGAAAGTCTTGTACCGCAAACACTTTGCTGAGTTTGGCAGAGCCCAGCGCCTTGGCCACCACCGGATCATCCAGGCGTTCGGCGGAGGACAGCACCACCCGTTCACCTCGCCACGCTGCCCGCAGCTCCCGATCCAAGATTTCGAGGAGTTCCTGTGTAGTGTAGGTCATGGGCAGTTGACTCACGATTGACTCTATCCTACCAAGGGGTCTGGTCATCGGGCTTGAGCCAGGGTCAGCTTATCCTCAGGCGATCGCGAGGCGATCGCACAGGAGACGATAGAGCCCGTCGGCGTCTACGGATTTGATGACATTCACGGGCGGCAGGGGACTGTCTTGGGATGGAGAACTGACTACAGTTTGCCCAAGGGTGAGCGGGCTGTCGGTTTCAACGGCTACGTGGCCAGGTTCTCCGTGGAATAGATCCGGCGCAATGAGATATGCAATCACGCAGGGATCATGGAGCGGCGGGCCGAGTAAGTTCCACGTTGCGCAGTCGGTTTTGCCATAGTGGGCCAGCATGGCAGCAGCAACCTGGCTGGCCGGGGTGCCGAGCGATCGCAGGGCAGACAGGCGATCGGGCGTTGTCAGCACTTGGTGGGTCACATCTAAGCTGATTAGCGTCATAGGCAACCCCGCCTCAAATACCACCCGCGCCGCATGGGGATCGACATAGATATTGAACTCGGCCACCGGAGTCACGTTGCCAAAGGTGAGCCCACCGCCCATGACCACCACTTCGGCAATGTGGTCAATCAGTCGCGGAGCCTGAATCAGCGCGATCGCGAGGTTCGTCAACGGGCCTAGGGTCGCGATGGTGATGGGTTCTGGGGCGGCCAACACCTGCTGGATCAGCGCATTGACCCCATGCTGCGGGCACAGGGGCATCTCGGGGGCGGGCAGGTTGGCCCCGTCTAGCCCCGTTTTGCCGTGGACATGGGCAGCAGTAATGAGGGGCCGCAGCATCGGACGCGGACAACCCGCATACACCGGCAAATCCGATCGCTGCATGAGTTCGCAAATGCGGCGGGCATTGGCTTGGGTCAGGTCTAGGGGAACGTTTCCGGCCACGACGGTGATGGCTTCGACGGTGAGCTCAGGCGATCGCAGGGCCAGCATCAGGGCGATCGCGTCATCGACCCCCGGATCACAATCGATCAAAATAGATTTGCTTGCCATATTTCCGTGCCTCACCCGTTGCCCCGCGCTTGCCCCCTAGTGTACGGGATACTGCGCTAGCGTAAAGGAACGGGGCTCTCTAGAATCAGGATGTCTGGCGTTGCGGCCTCGGCTCATCCAAGCTCGTAAAAGGCAAGATTCAGTAGGAATGGAAGCGATGAGGCGGACAATCGCGATCGCGGGAGGAGTCACCCTGGCACTGCTCATCGGCTGTGCCGGTAGCCCCCTCGGAGAGTCTGTGCAGCAAGCCCTAGAGCCCGATCCCCAGCTTGAAGAATCCCCCGCCTTTGGGATTGATCCCGACGCTTCGACCGAGGACGCCTCAACTGCGATCGATGGGGATCAGGACACCAACGATAGCGCCTCAACCTCAGTGGATGTGGACGCCAATACCGACAGCACAGCGGCAGTTCCCCAACCAGGAGATCCTGACTTTATTGGGCCGGTGCGCCCTGCGACGGACGCCTCGATCTCAGACGCCGGGGGGAGCCCTCCCCTGGCCACTGTGCCCGAGGAACTGCGCCCTTACCTGCGCGACCTGCTCGCTCTCGATTTGCTAACGCTGGATGCAGAGGGCGGCGAGTCAGCCCGCGATCGCGACCTCGATTGGAATGCCCCGATCACCCGTCGAGACTATGCCCGCTGGCTGTTCCAAGTGCATAACGCGTTCTATGCCCAAGACGCGGGTAAACGCATTCGCAGCGGAGACACCGCTGACACTCCGGCGTTTCAGGATGTGCCCGCGACGGATCCGGATTTTGGGGCAATTCAAGGATTGGCTGAGGCGGGAATCATTCCCAGCGCCTTGTCAGGCAACAGTACGGCGGTGTCCTTTCGGCCCGATGCTCCCCTCACCCGCGAAACCCTCGTGCTTTGGAAGGTGCCCCTAGATACCCGGCGGGCGCTGCCCCAAGTCGATTCTGCGACAGTGACCGCCACTTGGGGGTTTCAAGATGTGACGCAGATCGAGCCCTTGGCTCTGCGGGCGATCGCTGCCGATTATCAGCTTGGCGACTTTGCCAACATCCGTCGCGCCTTTGGCTACACCACACTACTCCAGCCGCAAAAGGCCGTGACCCGTGCAGAGGCTGCCGCTGTGCTCTGGCGGTTTGGCACCCAAACGGAGGGGCGCACGGCGAAGGAGGTTCAGCAGAATCCTGTCCCCGATTCTGAAGCATCGCGATCGCGCCCGACGCGCACCGAACAAAATACGGTGGCGATCGCCCTTGGGGATCACCACCGCAGTCAGAAAATTTGACCCCACTGCTGGGGCAGTCGCCCCTCAGTGGGCAGGGTTGAGAGATTAGAGCGCGCCCATGTTGGCAAGGCCGAGGATCACGCCAGCTCCGAGCAAATGCCCAAAGCTTGTGGTGCCCAACAGGGCCGGTAGCCCCATGCCCCCAAATAGGTTGGAGGAGGGCAGTTCAGGGCCAGCACTGGGATACTTGATGGTGAATTTGCCGATGGCGATCGCCAACACATTGCACAACACCATCACAACCGCGACCTTGGGGCTCCACACAAGGGTTGTGGGCACAGCAGCAAGCAAAGACATAGACATAACAGCCAATTTTCTGTCTCCTTCGGGCCAACAGTAATGATTCGGGTTGACACATCCAAACTCCGACCAGCGCACTGGCAAAGACCCTGGTGTTTTGTAACCCTTAGCCAAGATTTTTCACGACCTCGTAAAGCCTTGGCCTGCTCCCGTTGCAAGAATTAACATAAACTCAACCTGCGCAGAAGGGCAACCGACCCCTGTCTGCGCGATCGCCCGACCGATAAAATGACAAGCGCACCCGCTTTTGACGGCAACCCTGCCACCCCCAACAGTCATGGAACGAGGACTTCTCTGGTTGCCCCTCCTGGGCCTCTTTAGCTGGCTCGCCTGGGCCGGATGGAACGAATATCAAAAGCTCGAGGCCTATAAGCAGTGGGCTCAGTCCTTTCAGCGGGCTAAGTATGACCTCTATGCTGCCCTAGGGCAAATGAACCATACGCTGACCTGGGGCCGCCCCACTCGATCTGGCCCTGTGGCCTTGACTACGGTGGCCTTGAGCGACGTCGCCGCGATCGAGGTCTATGGCGGTGATACTCCCCTGCCCGAGGATACTCACTTGCCTCGGGGATGCTCTGCCTGTGTCCGGTTGGTGCTGCGCGATCGCACCTACCACGACATTCCCTTCACCGAGGCAGATTTGGCCACCCAGTGGCAAAAGGTGTTGCAGACTGATCTCGACTCGCTACAATCAACGCCACAGCCTTAACCGTGGCCTTCAGGCTTTGCCTGGGTGGGGCACTGCGCTCAGGCTGTGTGTTGGTGTTTCCTTGACCCCGATTTTCCATGACCGATCTGGCCTCCCCTTCCCCAGAAACCCTGGCCGATCGCCGTCGTACCCTGCGGCGGCAACGGCGGCAGCGTAACCTCAAAGCACTGTGGCGCAGTCTGGCGGTGTCTGGCTTGGCGGGGGGCGCACTGTGGATGACGACCCAACCGATTTGGGTGCTTCAAAGTGCTGACCAAGTGGTTTTACAGGGCCATCACCTGTTCTCAGAAGCTGCCATCCATGAGCAACTGGGGTTAACCTATCCGCAGTCGTTGCTCGCGATTGAGCCCGATCGCCTCGCGGCTCAGCTTGAGGCCCAAGCCCCGATTCAATCGGCGATCGTCACCCGCCATCTCTTTCCCCCGCGCCTAGAAGTGCAGGTTCAAGAGCGGCGACCTGTGGCGATCACGCTGCCCACTGGCCCCGGTGTCACCGAAGGCAGTGATCCCGCACAAACCCCGGGCTTGATCGATGCCCTCGGCTATTGGATGCCCCAAAGCAGCATTGCCATGGTAGACCCGGACTTTGAGAAGCCAACGTTGATTTTGCGGGGGGTTTCTGACTCGGTGAGATCCCAATGGCCGAGTCTTTATCAGGCCATTCAACGCAGCACTGTCCGGGTAGACGAGGTGGACTGGCGAATCCCTTCTAATCTGGTCTTGCAGACTGAGTTTGGGATGGTGCACCTCGGCGTATATACGCCACATCAGATTGACTTTCAGCTCTCCACTCTAGAGCGGCTGTCTTCGCTCCAGTCTGCGGACAAACAAATCTCTATCGAATATATTGATTTGTCAAATCCATCAACGCCAGCGGTGAAGCTGAGGGAGGCGATTCGTCCCGCGACGGATCTCGAAGCCTTCTAAGAAAATCTGAAGATCTGAGGCGGTTGCAGGGAAGATCGAGTCTGATCAATTAACTTTTTTGCGAGATCGGGAGTGAGCTGAAATCCTGGAAAGATTTTGGGGAAATAAAGCCGAATATCAGGCGCTTTCATTCGCTATCGGTTAGTTTGGTTTTTTCAACCGAAGTACCCTATAGTTGTCTAAAATCATTTGGAGTTTGGCTTCCCCGGAACCGAGTTGTCTGCTGCTGATGAGAGCTTATGTCCATCCGTCAAACGCCTTTCGATGCTCGTTCCGATGTCCCCTATGCAGATGATGAAGCCCCTGCGATCGCGGGGAAAGACTCGTCCGTCAACGGTGGGGAAGAGGTTACCCAAGAGCCTGGGGCGTTTGCTCAGCCCCACAACGGCCACCCCATATCCGGTGCCTCTCAATTTTTAATGTTTGAAGAAAAGCCCCTAAACGGTGAGACTGTGCCCAGCAATATTGCCAAGATCAAAGTAATCGGTGTCGGCGGTGGCGGCTGCAACGCGGTGAATCGCATGATTAGCAGCGGCGTTTCTGGCATAGAGTTTTGGACAGTCAACACCGATGCGCAAGCCCTGTCCCATGTGGCAACGGAGAACACCCTGCCAATTGGTCAGAAGTTGACGCGCGGGCTTGGCGCAGGCGGTAACCCAGCGATCGGACAGAAGGCTGCAGAGGAATCCCGCGATGAAATCGCCGCAGCCTTGGAAGAAGCTGACCTAGTCTTCATCACGGCGGGCATGGGGGGCGGCACTGGCACTGGGGCCGCGCCGATTGTGGCGGAGGTTGCTAAGGAAGCCGGAGCGCTGACCGTTGGTGTGGTCACGCGGCCTTTCACCTTTGAGGGGCGACGACGCACGGCCCAGGCCGATGAAGGGATTTCGGCGCTGCAAACCCGGGTGGATACGCTGATTGTGATTCCCAATGACAAGCTGCTGTCGGTGATTTCAGAGCAGACTCCGGTTCAGGAGGCGTTTCAGGCTGCGGATGATGTGCTGCGCCAGGGGGTGCAGGGGATTTCTGACATCATTACGATCCCGGGTCTGGTCAATGTGGACTTTGCTGACGTACGGGCGGTGATGGCGGATGCAGGCTCGGCGCTGATGGGCATTGGGGTCGGTTCGGGTAAGTCTCGGGCGCGGGAAGCGGCGATCGCGGCCATTTCTTCCCCGCTGTTAGAATCCTCCATCGATGGCGCATCTGGTGCAGTCTTTAACATCACTGGCGGCGGCGACCTCACCCTGCACGAGGTCAACGCAGCGGCAGAGATTATCTACGAAGCAGTGGATCCAAACGCAAACATCATTTTTGGTGCCGTCATTGATGAACGCCTCCAGGGAGAGGTGCAGATTACGGTAATTGCAACCGGGTTTAATCTGGAAGCCCATTCCGCCACGGGCATTGATGCCGCCCGGATCACCCCGCTGAAGCGCAATACCTTGAGCAACGCTGCCCCCAGTGGCAACAGCAATGCTGGAAGTGGAACCCTCGATATTCCCGAATTTCTCCAGCGCCGCCGCCCCAATCGCTAGGGCGGAAATGCTTGGGCATAACCCCTTTCTCAGCCTGTCTCCCTGGCAGGTTTGGGGGAGGGTTTTGCGGCATTGTTGCATCTGGGGATGAACGCTCCCGAGCCCTCCCGAGGGGAGCTACCGTGTATACATCACTCCTGAAACCCTTGTGGATAGGGCTTGCCCCTCATCCCCCACCCCCTTCCTCCCTGGGAGAAGGGGGGCCAGAAAGCTTTTTCAGCCCTTCTCCCTGGGGAGAAGGGTTTGGGATGTAGACGCTTCGCGGCTTCCCGCAGGGTGGGTCATTCATCCTGGGAATCAGCAACGCTGGTGTTGCTATCTGAGCTGTTGTGTTTGTGCGTGTTTGTGCGTGTTTGTGCGTGGCAATTGACGATGACTGCTTTAACTCCCTCCGTAGCCCTCACGATCGCTGGTTCTGACAGCGGTGGCGGGGCTGGCATTCAAGCTGATTTGCGGACCTTTGCCTTTCATCGGGTGCATGGCACCAGTGCCCTGACCTGCATCACGGCCCAGAATACCTGCGGCGTCACGAGAGTGGATGCGTTACCCCCTGAGGCGGTAATCGCCCAAATTGAGGCGGTGACCCAGGATATTGGGGTGCAGGCGATTAAAACGGGGATGCTGCTGAATGCGGCGATTATGACTGCCGTGGCTGAGACGCTGGAGACGCTGGGAACAATTCCCCTTGTGGTCGATCCGGTGATGGTGTCGCGGACGGGGGCACCACTGATTGATGATGCCGCGATCGCAACCCTCACCGAGCAGCTTTTGCCCCTGGCGACGGTGCTCACCCCCAATCGTTACGAAGCGCAAATGCTCAGCGGCCTCACGATTGATACCCTTGCGGAGATGGAAGCTGCGGCCCAGGCCATTTACCAACGTGGCCCTGCGGCGGTTTTGGTCAAGGGCGGTGGCATGACAGGCGACCTGCGCGGTGTCGATGTTTGGTTTGATGGCGAAACGCTGCTGACGCTACGTACAGAAACCATCGCCACCCAAGACACTCACGGTACGGGCTGCACCTTGGCAGCCGCGATCGCGGCCAACCTTGCCCTGGGCAAAGCTCCCCAGGCTGCGGTCAGAGCCGCGAAGGACTATGTTACACAGGCTCTCCAGGCATCGCTGCGCATTGGGAAAGGGCAGGGGCCGGTGGGCCATTTTTACCCCCTTCTGGAGGCTTAGGCAGAGGGGGGGGCTTGACTCGGCAACGGCTGGACGGGGGTGTGATATGAAGTCCTGCTAATCACCCGCAATAACGATGCCAACTCTGTAAAGGTTCCAGGAATTCTATTTATGGGTAAGCAACCGGACTTGATATGACAGGCGCACTCGGCACGTGCCGATCATCCCCCACGATCGCCCAGCCATAAAAAAAGCCAGCGCGGGGCTGGCGGACACAGGGGGTTGAACCGTAGTGTAACCGTAGTGTATTAGAGAAGGTGGGGCGTCACCTATCGAGTACGCACAGCGTCCTAGGTGACAGTTAGGACAGGCGATCAAACAACACCGCCGCGATCGCGGCAAAAATCGTAATCCCCATCGCGACCCAGGGGCTCTGCCCTTGGCTGACCGCAAAGGTGGTAATGACACCCGCACCAAGCCCAGCCGTAACCATCGAGCCGAGCCAGTCAGTGTTGGTATTTTTATACATGGATATTGAGGGCGCTCACGCAGAAAATTTTTGAGTAGCCCTAACTTACCACCGGATCCCTATGGACTTTTCTCTCTCCACAGGAGCTGCAACCAAGGTTTAGGTTGAGAGAGGTTTCTTAACTTTTATGCCCTGTGAGATTACGGAATGTTGAGCCTTGCCCAGGGTGAGGCCGTATCTTTCAGGCTAGGTGTCCATCCACCCATTGACCTATCCACGCGCTCCCAGACTCACAGCATGCCTGATGAATTTGGCCAGGAAATCACTCGCCATCCACTGCCCGAGTGTTCCCTGCCTTGACCCAGCCCTCTTGCCCCGTGTCAGGGATGCGGATGTTGAGCCACTGGCCGTCATCACTGGTTTTGAGCACCAGAATTCTGTCCTGGTTATCCACGCCGCCCATGCGATCAAAATTGGTGCCGGGGCCGCTTCTCAGAATCAAACCCACGGGCTGTACCACGATCGCGTCATAACTGCCTGGGGGCTTTTCCTCAACGGGAGCGGCAGCAGGTTCCGGAGTTGGGGCTGGTGTGGCAGCTTCCGGGGCTGGACTTGGGGAGGTGGGGGGAGCCGAGCCGCTGGGGTTGTCGTTGCTAAAGGCCGGACGGGGCGGCAAAACCGAGAGCCGCGCCATGAAGTAGCGCGCCGTTGCTACGCCCGCAAGGGATAGCAAAAACAGCGCTAGCGTCACACCAATGACAAGCTTTGATACTCCCAACAAGCAACCTTTCATAGGCTTCTTCAACATCCCTCAGTGTCGGGGTCTGGTCTGACCTACGGTTGTATAGCACCCGTGCAGAAAGATCAACAATTTTCACGGAAGTTTCGGGGCTAGCGATCGCCACTGGGTTTGTGATGTTTGAGGCGATCGCTGAGGGCATCACCTCCTCGCGAGGCCAGCCGAGCCTTACCAGAGGCTGCCCACGCCTTCAGGGCGTCGATTTGGTCTTGGGCTGTGCGTGCCAAAGGAATCATCTGGCTTGCCGCTTCCAAAATATCCTCGGTGCTAAAGTCGCGGCCTTGGCTAAAGCCAAGATGCATTGCTTCGATGATGGCCTGTTCAATTTCTGCCCCAGAGAAGTCTGGAGTTTCATAGGCTAAGCGAGGCAAGTCATACTGGGGCAGGTTATGGGGTCGCAGCCGCGACAGATGCACCTCAAAAATCGCCTGACGCTCACTTTGGGTAGGTAGCCCAACAAAGAAGATCTCGTCAAACCGGCCCCGTCGCATCATTTCTGGTGGCAGGGCTTGGATGTTGTTGGCGGTGGCGACCACAAAGACCGGAGACGTTTTTTCGGCGAGCCAGGTGATGAAGGTGCCAAATACTCGGCTGCTGGTGCCTGAGTCGCCCCGGCCATCAAATCCGGCAAAAGCTTTGTCAATCTCGTCGATCCACAGAATGCAGGGAGCCAGCGCTTCGGCGAGTTGAATCATCTGGCGGGTGCGGGACTCTGACTCCCCCACCAGCCCACCAAAGAGTCGGCCCACGTCCAAGCGTAGGAGTGGCAGATGCCAGTGATGGGCGATCGCCTTTGCCGTGAGCGACTTACCTGTGCCCTGAATGCCCACTAACAAAAGCCCCCGAGGATGGGGCAAGCCATATTGACGGGCTTTTTCAGAAAAGGCATTGCCCCGCCGCAGCAACCAATCCTTCAAGTTATCCAGGCCGCCGATGTCAGAGATGCGCTCATTGGCGGGGTAAAAATCCAGAATTTGGGTTTGACGGATAGTTTGGCGTTTTTCTTCGAGCACTAGGTCAATGTCCTCCGCGCGGAAGCTGCCATGGGCGGCAATGCCCCGAGCCAAGACCCGTCGAATGCGCTCAATAGAAAGCCCCTGGCACGAGCGCACTAAACTATCCAGTGCTCGTTCCTGAAGTGTGACACCACATGCCTCCAGCAGGCGCGTGACCTCGTGCTGAATTTCCTCTGGACTGGGCAGGGCAAATTCTAAAACGGTGATGACTTCGCTCAAGTCCTCTGGAATTTGGACTTGGGGAGCCAACATGATGATGTTTTTGGCCTGGGATTTGAGGCGACGGGCAAGGTTGCGGAGTTTGCGCGCGATCGCCACATCATCTAAAAAGCGATGGAAGTCTCGCAACACAAATACCGCTGCCACAGACTGCGGCAACTTCTCAACATGTTCTAAGGCTTGTAGGGGGTTGCGTCGCGCCACTCCGGCATCGTTGGGGTTGCCTTGGTAGCCTTCAACAAAATCCCACACGTAAACGCTGCGCTGGTTGAGGGTTTTTGCACATCGGGCGATCGCGCCCTCCGCTCGTTCCTCTTCCTGAGTGGCCAAGTAAAGAATGGGGTAACGCGCCCTCAGTAGCAGGGCTAGGTCATCGGTGAAGCTCATGACACAGCGCTCAACAGAAAATCGTTAGGGGGAGCCATTCAGTCTGGGGAGAGAGCTGACGTTAGGCGTCTTCTGGGGCAAGCTGGTGCTTGAGTTTTGCCAGGGCAGCCCAACGGCGATCGCGCAAGGGATTTGCGGTCTCTTGCTGAACATCGACAGGAATGCCAGCACAGGCCTCGTCACAGATTTGGCGTTGGGGTAAGGCAAGACAAACCTGCTCATAGAGCCACGTTCTCGGCTCAAAGTGACCATCTGGCGCAAGGTTTTCCACCAAATCCTCAACGCTCACCTCGCGCTCCAAGAGCTCCTCATCTCCCCACTCAGTGGGATCTTCCAACCAGATTAACTCTTCAGCGTCCACCGTCAGGCGGTGATTGTAATGCTGCAAGCAGCGATCGCAGGTCAGCGTTACGATCGCCTCCGCCTTACCCTGCACCTCCAGATAAGTCGTGCAGTGCTTGACCTGCACCGAACCTCGTACGGGGGTCAGCGTTTCTAATTCTGGGAAAACGGTTTCAATGTCAAAGGTGCGAGTGCGATCGCGCGCCTTCAGTAGATGTGGAACGTAAATTGGATCCATAATTCCATTTCCGAGCGATCGTGGCGTCAGGCCGAAACCCCGTCGAAATTATGCTTCAACGGGACGCACCACTAATCGGCGATCGGGCTCCTTGCCTCGACTAAAGGTTTCCAACCCGTCATACGCCTTCAGCAATTGGTGAACCTGCCGCCGCTCTGCGGAAGACAGCGCCGTCAGTTCATACTCCTGCCCCGTGGTACGGGCCTGCTCAGCGGCCTGCTCAGCCAGAACTTTCAGCTCCTCAAGGCGCTTAGCGCGATAGCCCGCCAAGTCAACGGTATAGGCATGTTGCTCATCGGGCGATCGCCCCAAATTCAGCGTCGTATTTGCCAGATACTGCAACGCATCTAAGACCCGGCCCTCCTCACCCAGCAGCACCTCGATCTGCTGAGGTGAGAGCTGAGCTTCATCAATGGTCAACCAACAGCTTGAACTCACCTCATCCTCAACCATTGCCGCCGTCACCGTTGCCGATAACCCTTGCAAGGTCAAAAGCTGCGCAAGCCAATTCACGCCAAGCTGCTGAAATTGTTCGTTCATAGCCACTAAGACGCTTTGGACTTCTTAGATCGACCGGGTTCAAAGGGCAGAGTCTGCCGTCCGCCCTCGCTGGACTTTGAGGACTCCGCATCCACAATTTTTTGTAGATTCTCGGGCAGTGGTTCCCGCGACAAAATGAAGCTTTGCAGCGTCTGGAAGATGTTGGCAATCACCATGTACATCAACACCCCAGCTGGCAGCGGGAAAAACAAAAACATCCCCGAAAAAATCACTGGTGTGAATTTGTTGATGGCGTTTTGTTGAGGATTATCGCTCGATCCCCCTTGCCCCGAAAGAAGCTGGTTCACGTAAAGGCTGATCCCGAAGGTCAGCACCATGATCAAGATATCCCAGTGGATTTTGCCATCGTCGCCGGTGACTCCAACGCGACCCAACGCTTCAATAAACAAGAAGCCCTTCTGGGAAGCCAGCCCTGGCACCTTCACCTGTACGGTCACATCGCCGGGCGCGATCGCGGTAATGTTGCCTTCGCCATCCACCTCTACCAGATTTTGCCCCTTTGTGACCTCCCACTGGGGAGCCAGCGCATCGGTGTTCTCGTATTCCGTTGCCAATTGCTCGAGGGTTTTACCCTCAGCGGTTTGGAGGCGAATGTTTGTCTTTTCACCAATAGCGAGACGCGTGCCACCTGGAATAACCGCAGACATCGGGAAGTGAACCCCGTCTGTGATGTAAATATTCTTGGGAGCCGTTGAAAACACCTGGGGCTGAACCTGCTCCACCTTATCGGGGGGAAGAATTTGAAGGTTGACCGGGTAGGCGACATCAGCAAAGGGCGACCCCCGCAATGTTGCAAACAGTGCAAAGAGGATTGGCATTTGCAGCAAGACTGGGAAACAACCCGCAAAGGGATTGCCAAACTCCTTATAAACCTTGCTCATTTCCTCTTGGAGCTTGGCCGAATCGTCCTTATAGCGTTCCTGAATTTCCTTGACCCGCTTTTGCATGACGGGCTGCGCCACTTTCATACGACGCATGTTGCGGATAGACCCAGCATTGAGCGGGTAGAGCGCAAATCGGATGACCAACGTCAATGCAACGATTGCAAGACCATAACTCGGCACAATCCCGTAGAAAAAGTCCAGGATTGGCAACATGATGTTGTTCGAGAGAAAGCCAATACCAAAATCCATTCGCGCGCTACCTCAATCGGTCGATGTGATTCGACGGCTAAAATCTGAATCTACTCTATATGAAAGCGTAGCCTGCTGTGGGGAGGGACGCTCAAAAAAATGAGAGCGCCTGAGGCTTCCAGAGCCATAGACGCTCACCCGTCACACAAGATCACTCGCGACAGTCCAATGCGATCGCCTAGGAGCCAATAGATCCGCTCACAGCCTTCGCCTTGCTTGGGATCTTGTCGCTGATGTACTCGTACACCTCGCGGAACTTCGGCATGGCGCGCAGCTCAAGGCGGCTACCATCCTTAAGCGTCACGACCATATCGCCCCACAACCCGAGCCCACGCGGTACCGTCACAATCTTAGTGATTTCAGAATAAATGATGTCAGAACGGGTCTGGCCCATCCAGCCACCCGTGACAGAGATGCGGCGGTTGGTGATACGATAGCGCAGCCACAACGCCCGCACGATAGCGCCAACCGTCAACGGAATGCAGACCAGTGTGAACGCTAGCAACCCGTTGATGATGAGATCCCCAATGTGGGGGCCGCCCTCATAGTACACATCCTCTCGTATGCCCATCGATCACCTCAAGCTCTGCAAACGTGTGCTCTAATTGTCGCAAAAATTGCCAATAGTCGCATCGAACCGCTGAGGGCCGCAGCACAATCACAATCCAAAGATTCGATTTCACCTTGGGGATCAGCGATTGAATTGCCGATCGCACTTGCCGCTTGAGTCGGTTTCTCACCACCGCACGCTTGTGAACCTTTTGGCTGACCGAAATGCCGAAACGGCTTGGGACAGACACGCCCTCAGGCGAAACAGGCAGCACAATTACCGATAATGCAGCAGCGGAGGCCCGCTGGCCCTGCCGATATACAGCGGCGAACTCCTTGGGACGATTTAGACGGTGCAATTTGGGGAGCGCCACAGGGCAAACCCACGTAACGAGCAGGACGATAACTAAAACTGAATTGGGGCTGTAACGATTGCCGATCGCCATAGCCTGAATCGCAGCGTTACCGAAGTCTGCCAAGGAGGGGACATTGCCCCGCACAGTACAGGTTTAGGATAATTGGCGCGATCGCGACAGCGACGAAAAGGCAAAACGCTGCCACCTAGACCGACAGCCGCGCCCGTCCCTTGCGACGACGCGCTTTGATCACGCGCCGACCCGTTGCAGTCCGCATCCGAGCCCGAAACCCAGAAGTCCGCTTTTGCTTACGCACCGTGCCGCCTAACGTACGTTTTGTCATGGTTTAGTTCCTTCTCAGCGTGGATGGATGGGCAATTCTTTTCATGAGACACAATCTCTTACTTTAGCACCAGGTTTCCCTCCCAGGAAAGTATACCCGTGTTGAAAAGTCCAGAGCGCATCGGGAAAGCCCCGTCCTTGCGGGATACTCTCCATGCAGACCAGCGGCAAGACCTGAGACCGCCTCGGGTTCATCAGTCTAGCAGCTTGGTTGAGGGTTTAGAAAGGGCGATCGCGTCATAACTTCTTCGGCAGCGTTACAGCAAACTGCCCTGCCAATCGAGTTGGCAGGGCAGTCTCATGCAAGCTTGGGTTAGGCCGCAAGCATTGGCTCCGGTGAGCCAACAGCGGCGAAGTTATTCCGCTGCGATATCCATCGGCCAGATGCCGACGAACTGTCGCAACACGTCGCCACGATACATGGTGCGCAGGTTCAGGTAGTGCTGCCCATAGCGGTTGGGGTTCCGTACGCTGGACACCACGATCACAAAGTTTTTGTTGGGGGGGATGGGTTCTGCCGGGTAGATTTCAATGGTGTTGCGATCGAGGTTGAACACCACATCCTCGACGGGGATGGAGCCTTGGCCACGACCGTCGCCTTCGCGTAATTCAACGCTGGCGCGGCTAAAGTAGCCGCCATTGTCTTCAAAGTCTTGGGGATAGGTGATTTCCAGTTCAACAATCTCGCGCGTAATTTTGCGACCGGGGACGGCGAGGTAATAACGAGCCCGCGTATCGCGGCGCTTGTTGTTGTCGATAAGGTAGTTCAGACGAAACTCTGCATCCACACCGCCGTAGATGGTGAGGCCACCTCCGGTGGTTTGGGCGATCGCGTTGGTGGCGCGAGGAACAATATGGCTCCCTGCGATCGCGGCCAGGCCCGACAGTGCAACTGCCCCACAGAGTCCTTTCGCTAACAGTCGTTTTGCCCAGATCATGCTTGTTGTACCTCCACGAATGCGGTCATCTGAATGGGACGAATTGAGTTGAGTTCTGTCGCCTGAGACGGTGGCTTCGGCGCTAAAGTGCCCGAGCTGGGATCAGCCCGGCAAGGCGTCGTCAATGCCCACAGGGTAAGGGTTTTCGTTGCTGGAAATCACTTGAGCAAGCGGAACTTCCGGCCACGGTGTGCAATTTTAACATTTGTCACACGGCTCGAGAGCGATCGCCCGTCAACGGATATGGCGAGGTGTACAGCAGGGCATTTTTTGGGGATTACAGCCTGGGAAATGATGCCCCCGGTTGGAGGCAAGCAATGGGCGACTTGAGATGGTGAACTCTGACGAACCACGGGATTTTATGCCCCGCGTTCGATCTCAAATTGCGATCGCTCTTCTGAGTGTTGCTAAGAATTTCAGAATTTAACTTTTTGTATTGTTTCTGGTCGAAATCCTGCGTGAAAGCCTTAATTTTTCAGGATTTTGTCAGGATTCCATAGGAATTTTGTGGCGAACTCTGCCCCAATGTAAAAAATATTTGATCGAGTCTAGGAGTGCGGCTCTGGGTTTCGCTATAAAGCGAACGGGACTCCGTTTTTCTCAGCGGACAGTATTGGGTTTCCCCATTGGGACTCATGAGCCCAACGCGGGGGAATTGACGGGAAAAACAGTCGGAAATTTTTCAGCGATGGTAGGCTCCCAATCCACTCTGAGCCCCATCGATATTTGTCTAAACCAGAGGATTTTGACTATGACGGTTGCGATCGCACCTGAAACCGATCAGCATTCATCGCCGCAGCCTGCGATGCGCATCGGCATTCCCCGAGAGGTGTTTCCCGGTGAGCGGCGGGTGGCGGCTACGCCCGACACCGCCAAAAAGCTCCAAAAACTCGGGTTTGAGGTCTGGGTCGAAGCGAACGCGGGACAAGGGGCCAGCTTTCCTGACGAAGCCTACCGAGCGGCGGGGTGTCGTGTGGTTGATCGCCCGGAACAGGTTTGGGCGGAGGCGGATGTGGTGCTGAAAGTGCGCCCGCCTACCCCAGAAGAAGCGGCTCAGCTACGCGATGGGGGTACGCTCATCAGCTTTATCTGGCCTGCCCAGAATGACGGGTTGTTGCAAGACCTCGCGGCTAGACATGCGACGGTGATCGCGATCGATGCGGTGCCCCGTATCACCCGCGCCCAAAAAATGGATGCCCTCAGCTCCATGGCAAACCTGGCGGGCTATCGAGCGGTGATCGAGGCTGCACAGCAGTTTGGGCGGTGTTTTACCGGACAAATTACCGCTGCGGGTAAGATGCCGCCCTGCAAGGTGTTGGTGATTGGGGCTGGGGTGGCTGGGTTGGCCGCGATCGGAGCGGCCCGTGGCTTGGGCGCGGTGGTGCGTGCCTTTGATACCCGCCCCGTGGTGAAAGAGCAGGTGCAAAGCTTGGGGGCAGAGTTTCTGGAACTGCACTTTGAAGAAGATGGCACCGGGACGGGCGGCTATGCCAAGGTGATGAGCCCTGAGTTCATCGCCGCCGAAATGGCGCTGTTTGCTCAGCAAGCTCGCGAAGTGGACATTATCATTACTACCGCTTTGATTCCTGGCAAGCCTGCCCCACGCCTCATTACCCGGGAAATGGTGGACGCCATGCGACCGGGATCGGTGATTGTGGATATGGCTGCGGAACAGGGAGGCAACTGTGAACTGACTCGCCCTGGTGAAATTTATGACCACAATGGCGTCAAAATCATCGGGCTGACGGATTTACCCAGCCGCATGGCAAATCAGGCCAGCCAGCTCTATGGCACGAACTTGGTTCACCTGTTGACAGATCTCGGGGGAGCCGAAAACTACCAGGTTGACCTGGAGGATGAGGTGATTCGCGGGGCAACGGTGATTCACGAGGGGCAGGTGATTTGGCCGCCGCCCGCGCGTCCGGTTGCGCCCTCCCCGGCGGCGACCACCCCAGCGCCGGAAGCCGCCGTCCCGGCCTCTACTCCGGCGGGGGGGCCGTTGGGAAAATGGGTGATGCCGATCGCGATCGCGGCGGCCCTCATCGGGGTTGGGGTCAGCGCGCCGGAGTCCTTTTTGTCCCACTTCACGGTCTTTGTGCTGGCGATTTTCTTGGGCTGGAAGCTGATTTGGGATGTCTCGCCCGCCCTGCATACGCCCCTGATGAGCGTGACCAATGCTATCAGCGGCATCATCATCATCGGCGGAATGCTGCAAATTTCTGGGGATCTGACCTCACCGACGACCATTTTGGGCGCGATCGCGATCTTTGTCGGCACTATCAACATTTCCGGCGGCTTCTTAGTCACCCAACGAATGCTGAAAATGTTCCGCCGCTAGGGCGATCCCGCATGTTTTGGTTGCCGCAGGCGATCGCGACCTGCGCGAGTTTTACCGCACTTCAAGGATTGTTTCCATGTCGAATCATGTATTGACGGTCGCCTACATCGCGGCCAGTGTGCTCTTTATCCTCAGCCTGGGTGGCTTGGCCAACCAAGAAACGGCCAAACGCGGCAATGTGTACGGCATTGCTGGAATGGCGATCGCCTTTGTGGCCACCGCCGCCAGCACCGCAGTGTCGGGATCGGGCTATGGCGTGCTGGCTGCCGCTGGGGTGCCCGCAGTCATCATCGGCGCGATCGTCGCGTCGCGGGTAGCGATGACCGCCATGCCCGAGCTGGTGGCTATTCTCCACAGCTTTGTGGGGTTGGCGGCGGTGTTGGTGGGCGTCGCCAGCTACCTTCAGCCCGACCACAACTTGGTGGGGGTAGAGGCCACCATTCACCAGCTTGAAATCTACATCGGCGTCTTCATCGGGGCCGTCACCTTCACGGGATCGGTGGTCGCCTTTGGCAAACTGCGTGCCCTGATCACCAGCAAAGCCGTCCTCTTGCCAGGACGCCACGGGTTGAATATTGCGCTGTTAGTAGGGACGATCGCGCTGGGTGTGCCCTTTATGAGTGCCGAGGGCACGGCGGGCCTGGTGCCGCTGATGGGGATGACGGCGATCGCGTCGGTGCTAGGGATTCACTTGGTGGTGGCGATCGGCGGAGCCGACATGCCCGTGGTGATCTCCATACTAAATAGCTACTCGGGCTGGGCAGCGGCGGCGGCGGGCTTCATGCTCTCCAACGACCTGCTGATCATTACGGGCGCGCTGGTAGGCAGCAGCGGAGCTATCCTCAGCTACATCATGTGCAAGGCGATGAATCGCTCGTTTATCAGCGTGATTTTGGGTGGCTTTGGCACCAGCGGCGGCAAAACTGCCAAGGCTGCGGAGGGCACCGCGACCGCGACCACTCTCGAAGAAACGGTGGAAAGCCTAGACGCTGCTGATAGCGTCATCATTGTGCCGGGGTATGGCATGGCAGTGGCCCAGGCCCAGCACGCCGTCGCAGAGATTACAAAAATTCTGCGCGATCGCGGCAAACAAGTGCGTTTCGGCATTCACCCCGTGGCGGGTCGCCTACCGGGCCACATGAACGTTCTGCTCGCGGAGGCCAACGTGCCCTACGACATCGTGCTAGAAATGGAGGAAATCAACGATGATTTCCCAGAAACTGACGTGGTGCTGGTGATTGGTGCCAATGATACGGTCAATCCCAGCGCGCTCGAAGATCCTGATAGTCCGATCGCCGGAATGCCCGTCCTCGAAGTCTGGAAAGCCCGCAACGTCATTGTGCTCAAGCGGAGCCTCTCTCCGGGATATGCAGGCGTCCCCAATCCTCTGTTCTACAAAGACAATACACAGATGCTCTATGGCGACGCCCGCGCAAATGTCAACGGCATCCTCAGTCAACTGACGGCAACCGAAGCGACATCGACCCTGGTGCCCGCTGCTGTGGGCTAGGGCATCGGTGCCGTGTGAAGAAACCCGGTTTGTTCGGCCGCGAATTGACACGATGCAGTCAATTTCAGCAGAGCAACCGGGTTTCTGTATTGACCTTCTGGGGGCTGTCACCAATTCAACTCAGAGTTCCGATCACTGCTGGGTGACAGCCCCTTACCCTGTTTTGAGGGCGGGCGCGGTAATCCTGCTTGGGGAAGTGGTTCAACATCAATTGCCTTTCCTGTGCGGCACTGGGGAAGATGCTGCCTCAAGGGGAGGCTGAGAGCGTGAAAACACGTGCTTAAGAGCCGCTCATCATTGGCTCAGGGGGCGCTTCTGCGGAAGGGGTTGGGCTTAGTTGAGCACCATTCCGACGTTCGGCCATGAGCTTGGGCCGCAGGTAGAGATTTTCGAGCAGCACCGCACCGCCTGCAATCCACGGCGGGACGATGAGTGCGCCGATGATTCCCAGCACTTGGGTGCCGCCTAGCACTGCCAAGAGTTGATAAAGGGGATGCACCCCCACCGATGACCCCACCAAGAGGGGATCGAGGACGTAGGTTTCGACGTTTTGGATGATGACGTAGAGCAGCAACACCCACAAAAACGTCCAACCGCCTTGGGAGATGGCGACGACGAGGGCGGGAATTGCGCCCAAAATTGGCCCCAAAAAGGGAATCAAGTTGGTGACGCCCGCGATCGCGCCCAACCCCAGGGCAAAATCCGACAGGCCCAGCACGCTGAGGCTTATCGTCGTTGCGATCGCCAGAATGATCGACACCAACAATCGGCCCCGAATGTAGCTGCCAATGCGATTTCCCATTGGCCCCATCTGCGCTGCCATGCGATCGTCCCAGGGCTGCGGCAGCAGCCGCACAAAGTTGCGAATCAGGGTACGATTGTCGGCCAGCATATACCCCGACAAAAACAGCGCCAAAATGATACTAAACACCCCGCCCAAAATCCCCGTTGTAACGCTGTAAGAGCGCACCAACAACTGCTGGCTAGAGCGAATCACCCAGCGCGTCAATCCCTGCACATCGACCACTTGGTTGAAGAGTTGGCTGGCCAGTTCTGGGCGTTCATCGTTGAACGACACGATCCAGCTTTCCGCGTAGTCAAGCACCTGTTTGAGGGAAATCGGCGTCTGACGCAGCAACCGCTGAATCTGCTCCACCACCGTTGGCCCCACCAGCAGCCCAATGCCGGTAATCACCGCAAAAATCGATAAATAGGCCAGCACCACCCCCAGCCACCGGGGAACGCGATAGCGCTCTGCCCAATCCACCACGGGGGCAATCGCCGCCGCCAGCACAATCGCAATCATCAATAACAAGACCAAGCTGCGAAGCTGCCACGCCAGCAACAGCAACGGCACCGCCGCAACTATCCAGGCAATGCTCGTCACCGATAGGGTGATGCGCTGTTCATTGGGTTGCATCCCGTCTGAATCCTTTTTGAAGCGAGGATTTGCCACCTCATCTATAGCAGATCTCCAGCCATTCTCAAGGGTCTGGGTTGATGGATCTCGCTGAGGGAAGTGGGTAAGTGGGTGGACAGCCTCATCTGGGGAAGGGGGCAATGCAAACGAACTGGTAAACAGATGTATTGGATTGGGATAAACGGGCTACCATGACTCAAAAGGCACGCTGTGAGGGGCACGATGGAGTTAGGACAGCCCTTGGGGTCGGTCATTGAAGGATCCTTGAGCCAGGGATTAGCGGTGCGGCTACATCCCGATGTGTCGGTCGAAGACATGCGCGTGGGCAAGTTTCTTGTGGTGCAGGGGCGGCGATCGCGCTTTTTCTGCATGTTGACCGACGTGGCCCTGGGCACTGCCAGCGCCCGCATTTTGGCGAACCCCCCGGAACCCAGCAACCTGTTTTTGCAAGAGGTGCTCGCGGGCACGGGCACCTACGGCACCATCAACCTCAGCCCCATGCTGATGTTTACGCCTAAGGACGCATCGGTTCCCGCAGTGTGGAGTGCTGACCGCGATCGCCAAGGGCCCGCCCGCAAATCCTCGAAGGCGACCCTCGCGAACTACCAAGCCCAGAGCAGCGCCGACGTTGAGCTCCTGCCCGTCAAAACCATTCCGGGCCACTTTAGCCAGGTCTACGATGCTGCCGAGCGAGACTTTCGCGTCGTCTTTGGATGGGCAGATGACCCCCACCGCCGCAACTTCGTCATCGGGCAACCCATTGATATGGACGTGCCCATTTGCCTCGATCTCGATCGCTTCGTCGAGCGCAGCAACGGCATTTTTGGCAAATCCGGCACGGGCAAATCCTTTCTGACGCGGGTGCTGCTTTCGGGCATCATTCAGCGGCGGGCAGCGGTCAACCTCATTTTTGACATGCACTCTGAATATGGCTGGGAGGCCATGAGTGAGGGCAAGCACTTCAGCACCGTGAAGGGATTGCGTCAGCTTTTTCCGGGGCAGGTACAGATTTTCACCCTCGACCCTGAGGCGACCAAACGGCGCGGCGTGCGCGATGCCCAGGAGCTTTATATCAGCTTTGACCAAATTGATGTGGAAGATTTGACCCTGGTGCGGGGAGAACTCAACCTCTCGGAAGCCAGCTTGGAAAACGCCATCATTCTGCGCAATGAGTTTGGCAAGGGCTGGGTCAACCGCCTGCTGTCGATGACGAATGAGGAAATCCAGGACTTTTGCGAAACCAAAATGGGCAACAAGTCCTCGATTATGGCGCTGCAACGCAAACTGACCCGCTTGGCAGATTTGAAATACATCCGCGCCGCCTGTCCGCACAATTATGTGGGGCAAGTGCTCGAAGCATTAGATGGTGGGAAGCACGTCATCGTTGAGTTTGGGTCGCAGTCAAACCTGTTGTCTTACATGCTGGCGACCAATGTGATTGCGCGCCGCATCCACGCCAGCTATGTGAAAAAGGCCGATCGCTTTTTGCAAACCAAAAACCCCAGCGATCGCCCGCAACAGTTGGTCATCACCATCGAAGAAGCGCACCGTTTTCTAGACCCGGCGACGGCGCGACAGACCATTTTTGGCACGATCGCCCGCGAAATGCGGAAATACTTCGTCACCCTGCTGGTGGTCGATCAGCGGCCCTCGGGCATCGATAACGAGGTGATGTCGCAAATTGGCACCCGCATCACCGCCCTGTTGAACGATGAGAAGGATATCGACGCCATTTTTACCGGCGTGTCTGGCGCCCAAAGCTTGCGATCGGTGCTGGCAAAACTGGATTCAAAACAACAGGCGTTGATTCTTGGCCACGCTACGCCGATGCCCGTCGTCGTCCGCACCCGGGGCTATGACAGCCAGTTCTATGCCGAGGTGGGCACCACCGCCTGGGAAGAAATGCCCGATGAACCCCTGTTCAAAGCTGCCGAAATTGCCAAGGCTGACCTAGGATTTTAGGGCTGCCCAAAACGCTAAATTCTTAGCTACTGCCTGAATCGCAACCTTTTCCCAGCCAGAACGCGGAGTTCTGTTGACCCCCGATTGGGGAGATTACAATAGCTTCGGCTCAGCCATCCTGCTGTGGGTTGCCTAAGCGCTAAATTGTCTGCACTGAAAAATTGATGAAACCCGGTCAGGACAAGACTCGTCCCGGCTTTTACCGTAAAGAGACAAGGTGGTGAGGACCTAGAACCGTGATGATTCGACGTGCGCCTCGGCGATGGATGAGCCTTGTGATGGGAATCGCGATCGCCCTCAGCAGCGTGCCCCTGGCACCCCACATCGCCCCCGCCCAAGAGACGAGCAATGCCGAACTGGGCTTACCGCGCGACCCTGATCGTACGGTGGAATGCGACGTACTGATCATTGGCGGCGGGTTGGCGGGCACCGCTACCGCCTACGAAAGCCTCAAGGCGGGCCGCACCGTCTGCCTCACGGAGATGACTGACTGGGTGGGCGGACAGATTTCTTCCCAGGGCACTACCGCGCTGGATGAGTCGCGCCGCCAGCGCCAGTTGTTGTTCTACGCGGCGGGCTATCTCAAACTGCGCGATCGCGTGGCCCAGCGCTATGGTGAGCAAAACCCAGGCCGCTGCTGGGTAAGCGCCTCCTGCTTCATGCCCGAAGACGCCCACGACATCCTCTTCGGCATGTTGACCGAGGCCGCCCGCGAAGGTCGCGGTGAGCTGAAGTGGTTCCCCTCAACGGTGCCTAAAGCGATCGCCACCAGCCCCGACGGACGCCAGATCACCCGCGTCATTAGTTTGCGCCATCGCCCGGCCCCCGGTGCTCCCCCCCTCAATACCGAGCCGCTGTCCCAAACCATTGAAGACGCCTACCGCTACGAAGACTCCGATCGCTTCCAGAAAACCATCCTGGAGTTTGTGCCCCGCGCCCAACATGCCGACGGCCCTGCCGATTGGTATGTCGTCGAAGCGACGGAAACCGGGGAAGTCATTGCCCTCGCCGACGTGCCCTACCGCCTCGGGTTAGATCCCCAGTCGGCCCTGAACCCCTCTTCCCCCGTGCGGACAGCCGATCCCTACTGCACCCAGGGCTTCACCTACACCTTTGCCATGGAGAAAACCCGCCGCCCCAGCGGTGAGGAAATCCCGGAATTTTACTGGATATACCAGCCCTACTTCAGCTACGAACGGGCGCGGGATGGCTTCCGCCCCTTGGATTACTACGACTTTGTGTTTACCTATCGCCGCCTGCTGAGCACCGGGCCGCGTCGTACGGAGACGATCGCGGGCGTCCCCCGGCCCCGCCCCGGCGATATCTCGATGCAGAACTGGACCTGGGGCAACGACTATCGTCCCGGTACCGCCGTCGATAACCTGATCTACACCCATGAGCAACTGGTCACTGAGGGGCAGCTTGAGCCCGGTGGCTGGCTGGGTGGCCTGCGCACGGAAACCTTGCGCCGAGGGGAAGAAAACGCCCTCGCCTATTACTACTGGCTGGCCTTTGGCAGTACCGACTCCCAGTTGGATGATGCGGTTAAGGAGCCTTTCCCCAATAGCCGCCTGTTAACGGGCTTTGACGCGCCCATGGGCACTGCCCACGGGCTATCAAAGCATCCCTACATGCGCGAAGGACGGCGCATCATCGGGCGTCCTTCCTTTGGCTATGACGAGGGCTTTGCCATTAATGAAATTGACTTTACCTGGGTGGATTTCAACGATCCCTTCTATCGCGAAAACCTGACTCCTGAGATGTACCGCGCCCTCTGGCAAGAGGTGGCGGGCGTCAACGCGGTGGATGCCATTATGAATCGCCTAGAGCCGTCAGAAATTGACCGTCGGACGCGATCGCGCATTTATCCCGACTCGGTGGGCATTGCGCAATACGCGATCGACTTCCACCCCTGCATGACCGAAGCCCCCCCCGAAGCCCCCGGCAACATCGAGCGGCCGGGTGTGCGCCAGGCCCACGGCCCAGCTTACCCCGCCCAGATTCCCCTGCGGGCGATGATCCCCCAGCGCATCGATAACCTGCTGGTCGCCAGCAAGAGTATTGCCGCCAGCACCATCGCTGCCGCCGCCTACCGCGTCCATTCCTTTGAGTGGTCGGTTGGGGCTGCCGCTGGCATCACCATCGACTTTGCCCTGCGCAATGGCGTCATGCCCTACGAGCTGGTTGATAACCTGCCCAGCCAGGAACCCCAGCTTGAGGCCCTGCGCCGCGAAATTGAGCAAAAGGGCAACCCGACGAAGTTTCCCGACACCTCAATTTTCAATGAGAATTGGGATGATTGGCGACCCTGGTAACGCCTGTGACGACGTTGCTGTTTGATTTTGACGGCACCCTTGCTGATAGCCTGCCGGTGCTGGTGGAGATTACCAACCGCCTCGCGCCGGAGTTTGGCTATCGGCCCACGCCGCTGGATCAGGTCGATGCGCTGAAGGGGCTGAGTGCGCGACAACTGATCTGGCAGTCTCAGATGCCGCTGCTGCGGTTGCCGGCCTTGCTGCGACGGGTGCGGGCGGAGCTTCACCACGAAAGCCCACACCTGCAACCGTTTCCAGGTATTCCAGAAACCCTGCGATCGCTGCGATCGCAGGGGCATCAGTGCGCGATCGTCACCACCAATGCCGCCGAAAATGTCCAGCGTTTTCTCGACGCCCACGGCCTGACCCCGCTGTTTTTGGGCGTCGAGGGCGGCGGCACCCTATTCGGTAAAGGGCGGCTGATTCGCCGCTGCCTTCAGCACCACGCCCTAGACCCCGCTCAAACCCTTTACGTCGGCGACGAAACCCGCGACATTGAGGCTGCGCGCCGGGCCGGGCTGCGGATGGTTGCCGTTACCTGGGGGTTCAACAGCGCCTCGGCGTTGACCGCTGCCCAGCCCGACTGGCTCATCTCCCAGCCCCAGGAGTTGCTCGCGATCGCAGATGCGGTATAGTCAACCTGTCATGGCCCAATGGTTGCTGTCATTAGGCAAAATGGGGCCACTGAGTCTGTCATCGGGAGTTCGATTTTGGGGCGATCGCCACACACCAAAACCGAATCATCATCCGCCGCTGGTGCATCCGCGCCGCCGCCCCGCGTGCTGGTTGTGCTCAACGGCAAAGGCGGCGTGGGCAAAACCACGACGGCGGTCAACCTGGCGGCGATTTTTGCCGACACCCAATCCGTCCTGCTGGTGGATGCCGACCCCCAGGGCTCAGCGACCTGGTGGGTGTCGCGCAGCCCCAACCCCGTGACGTTTGATATCACACAGACCACAGACGCCGCACAACTCGGCAAACTGAAAGCAGTGCGCCAATATTCTCTGATTGTGGTGGATACGCCTCCCGCCCTCGACTCCCAAGCCCTCGCGGCGGTGATTCCCATTGCCGACTATATCTTGTTGCCCACTCCCCCGGCCCCGATGGACTTGTCTGCCCTAATTCGCACCATCAAGGCCGCCGTGACGCCGTCGGGGGTGGCCCATCGGGTATTGCTCACCAAGGTTGACTCGCGTAGCTTAGCCGAAGCGATCGAGGCGCAAACCACCTTGAGCGAGCTGGCCATTCCGGCGTGTCAAGCGATCGTCCGCACCTACAAAGCCCACGAACGCGCCGCCCTCGACGGCCTGCCCATCACCCACTGGCGCGGAGCCAACGCCAACGAAGCCCGCAACGACTATCGCCGCGTCGCCGAAGAAGTACAGCAAGACTGGAGATCCCGATGAGTAAAAAGAATCTATCTGACCTCCTCAAGGAAGAAGTACAGCCGACCCCGGCCCCGGAGGCCGCTGTCGAGGAGGCTGCAAAAGCGCCAGACTCGCCCACCCCATCGCGATCGACCCGTCAGCGCGGCCCCACCAAGGCTGACCTGGAAAAACAAGTCGCTGAGCTAGAGGCCGCACTCCAAGCCGCCACCACTGCCGCCACCGCCAAGGAGGCGGAACTGACCCAAACCATCGCAGAACTTCAGCAAGACCTCGACGCTCAACAGACCCGACTGTTTGAACTTAAGGACGATCTGGAGCAGGCAGAACAAGCAGCCCAGGAAAAAGCGGCCCAGCTTGAAACGGCGATCGCGGAACTCGAAGAAGCCAAGCAGATGATCCTCAAGATGAGCACCGCCGCCGCCCCGCCCGAACCGCAAGCCAGCGCCCCACCCGCACCGATCGCCGTCCCCACCCGCCCCACAGCACCCGCTCCGCGCCCGGCCCTTTCGGTCAAAATGATGCGGCGCGGTGGCGAAAAGGGCATCCCAGAATACGCCATCCGACGCGGCGAACAACCCGCCAAAACCCAAGCCATGCTGTCTGAAGAGGAAATCGGCTGGGTCGATTAGGCCAGGACGCGGCGAACTCTATCAATCGGGCTTGCGTGACGTGAGTCTCCATGCCAGCTCACTGTGGCATCGCTTCGGCGGGTGGGCTTAAATCAAAGAAACCCGGTTTCTCCAAGAAACCGGGTTTCTGGCCGAGTGGGGAGGCAGATGACTGCACCAGGCAAATATCACGGGCAGCGACTGAAGGCGCAGCACGTCCTGCGGCTCTACGCCGCTGGAGAGCGAGACTTTACCCTAAGGATATGACCCGGATTGTCCAACTGGGAGAATTTCTGGCGCGTCAATTGCTTTCCTTACCATTTATCAGAATCTGTCGGTTATAGTGATTCTACTTGAGAATGAGAATCAGACTTGCTTTAGGTACATCGATAGTTAGCAACGACTTCATCC
>JACYME010000170.1 GCA_015272155.1 Leptolyngbyaceae cyanobacterium T60_A2020_046 | reverse complement strand
CTCATGTCTGGATGGGAAGCGCCACGGGCGGTTCTGTCGCCGTGAGGGTAAGGGTGAAACCTTCTGGTCGCGGGGGGCCGGCAGACCTGCCGTAATCCTAAGAAAAACGTAGGGACTCCCCATTTCGCGAAGCAAGCCGCTACCCTCCAAACTAGGGAGCGCCGAGGATTCGGTAAAGGAGTCAGGTAATGGGGCGATCGCGGCGACGCTAGATAGTTGGCAGCGGATTACCTCAATTTGGGGCCGCAGGGGTTGGTGGCGCAGTTGGCGACGGAAATTCCCGATACGTGCAAGGCCCAGGAGTTTCAACAACAGTTGCAGTAGGGGTGTCGGGGGAGCGATCGCGCTGCTTGCCTTCACCGGGCGGGGAAATTGGCCTGCAATGGTAACGCCCTCTATGAGGAGTCGTTACAAAGTCTGAAGATGGGGGCTAAAATTTGGCACGATGAACCCAGCCGCGCTGCCTCTATGCCGTTTAATGGATGTCGGGTAATGTGACCTAAGGATGTGCGGCGAGTAAGACGGCCTAGGTTGAATTTCCCAGGTCGCACTGTTGGACGTTGTTTTGCCCTATGACTCAGCCCATTGAGCCCATTACGCTGCCCCCCCCGACCGATCCCATCCAAGAGGGGGAATGGTTGAAGGCGGCCCTGCACCGATGGCTGGATACGGAGTTTCCGCCTGAGGCGGTGAATGCCGCGATCGCAGAGCGGGCGGCCCAGGTATTTGTGCGCCAACGCATGGAAGGGGAAAACGACCTAGGATCTCTGGTGATTGCCGTGCTTACCGAAATGCAGGCATTCGACTTTTCTAAAAGCTTTTATGGGGAATTTGCGATCGCCAATGCCGTCAGCGATCTACTGCTCGACAGCCTCGGCATTGATCGCTGCTGCGGCGCGGGCTAGGGCACCGCAGCCGTCCCGCCCCATCCTAAAACAGCGCGCCCCTCAAACCGTCAGCCGCTCTGCCACCTGCTTGAGGCGCTGAAGCTGGGCTTGCATATCGGCCTGGGTCCACCGCGCTGCAAAGGTCTGGAAGCCAAAGGCCACCAGCGGGTTGGGGATTACAAACTCAAATCGGTTGATGAGCTGGGTGCCCCCTTTGGTGGGGACACATTCCCAGCGATCACGCCCCCGAAAGAAGCCCTCAAAGCCCCACACAATTAGCCCTGGCTCACGCTCTACCACGGTGCTGATCAGGGTGGGCTGCCAGAGTGGCGTTTGAATGACGAACCGACTTTTGCCCCCCAGGGACGTATCCCAGCGATCGCCCACAGGCTCGCAGCGCAACACCGGGTTGAGCCAGCGATGCATCAACTCGCGATCGACGATGCAGTGTTCCACAACCGAAGCTGGCACGCGAATGATAACAGTTTGTTCAAAAAACTGCGATCGGTCAGTGGATAGGGACTTCAGCGATGGAGGCACAGTGTTTATCCTACAGTAGATGAATTTGATTTGTGTTGATCATAAATTCGCGTCAGGATATCTCCGGAAGCTGTAATAGCATACTAAAGGTCAGCAGACTGCCCCCAGCAGTCAAAATCTGCAGAAATCCTCAATATTGCTAATCCGAAACGAAATATGCTCATCGCAACAACTCCTCTTCCAAGTTGGATGCCCCCTCCCCTAAATGCATCTTCCTGCCTTGCTCAGTTTGATATTCCACCGATGGATCGGTTAGTGAGTGAGTTGGTCGGCCAGCTTGGCGTCTTCTTGCCCAGCCTCATCTGGGCGGTTGTAGTCCTCCTCGTCGGGTGGATTATCGCCAGCGTTGCCGCCTTCACCACCAAGAACATTCTCAAACGAACCAATTTTGACAACCGCATTGCCAACTGGGTGACGGGTTCTACCACTTCGGATGTGCCCATTGAAACCTGGGCCGCCGCCACGGTGTATTGGGTCATCATGACCTTTACCCTGGTCGCCTTTCTCAACGCCTTGAACCTAGAGGTTGTTTCAGAACCGCTGAACAACTTCTTACAGCAAATCTTCCAATACCTGCCGCGCATTGGGGGGGCTGCCCTACTGTTGGGCATTGCCTGGGCCACTGCAACGGTGGTGCGGTTGCTGGTGGTGCAAGGTCTGGCGCGGTTTAACCTGGACGATCGCTTAGCCCAGCAAACCGCGACTTCTTCCACCGCTCCTCAGCAGAACCCCTTTATGCTGAATGAAACCATTGGGAACGTCCTATATTGGTTCATTTTCCTGCTGTTTGTACCGCTGGTGCTCAGCGCCCTAAACCTGCCGGGGTTGCTGACGCCTGTCGAAGCACTGATTAACCAGTTCTTGCAGGCGATCCCGCGCATTGTGACCGCCAGCATCATCATTGCGGCGGGCTGGTTTGTCGCGCGGATTGTGCGCGGCATCGTGACCAACTTGCTCAAGGCGACTCGGGCCGATCAGGTTGGCACCAAGGTCGGGCTGGCGGCGGCTGAGGAGGACGGGGTTTCGCTGTCTGGCCTCGTTGGCACGGTCGTGTACGTCTTGATTTTGATCCCGGCGGCGGTAGCAGCCCTCAATGAGTTGGATATTGATGCTATCTCTGGGCCTGCCATCCTAATGCTGGAGCGGATCCTCGCCGCAGTGCCCCAGGTGTTGACGGCGGGCTTGGTGCTGGTCTTTTTCTATGCGGTTGGGCGCTTTGTCGCCGAGTTGCTGACCAATGTGCTGCGCAGTGTTGGTTTCGACAACATTTTGAGCATTTTGGGTCTGCCGGAATTGTCGGTGCCGACGGATGCTCAACCCGCGCTGAATGCGGAGGGTGAGCCTGAGGTGCGTGTGAATGATGCGATGCGATCGCCCTCTGATATCGCGGGCTTGGTCGCCCTCGTCGGCATTGTGCTGTTTGGTGCAGTCACGGCGACGGAGATTCTGCAATTTGCCACCCTGACGAATATTGTGCAAGCCATTTTGCGCATCTCGGCTCGGGTCTTTAGCGGGGTGCTGGTCTTTGCCGTGGGCCTCTATTTTGCCAACCTAGCCTTCCGGTTAGTCAACAGCATGGGGGGCTCCCAGGCGCGCTTTTTAGCGCAGGCATCCCGGGTTGCCATCATCATTTTGGTGGGGGCAATGGGTCTACAGCAGATGGGCGTTGCCACCGATATTGTGAACCTTGCCTTTGGGCTGCTGCTGGGTGCGATCGCCGTTGCGATCGCGATCGCCTTTGGCCTGGGTGGGCGCGAAGTCGCCTCCGAGCAAATTCGCGAGTGGCTGAACGCCTTCAAACAACGCTAAGGCCCGCCCACATACCACATTCTCAGCCAGAGAACTGGCATGGGGGTGAACCTTCCCCACCCCCTCAGCATTCAAGACCTAAATCCGTGGGCTAGCGTCCCACGCACCCCCGTCAAAACTTTGGCGGGGGTGCGTTTCTAGGATGGGAGCGTTACAGTGATCAGTAATCCGCCCTACCGTTGATTACCTCCACAGTTTTCATGAATAGTGATGACATGGCGCGCTACATCGAACAAACAGACGGGCTGTCTCAGCCCTGGTTGTTGATTCAATGGCGGGTAAAAAAGCTCCAAGAAGTTCGCTCCACTATGTCTGAAGAAGAGTACATGACGGAGATTGCAGCCCTGCATAAGTCGCTGATGGATCTGGGTGAATGGTGGGTGGGTCGTGAAGACGAGTTTTTTAAGTAGCGATCGCCCGCTATCCATCCCCAGAGGCGCTAAAGTGAACGCAAACTTTGAGGGATGCCTTGTTAGATATCGGGGCTTCGTTTCTAGCCCCAAATTCTGAATGCGGCGCTTCTTAAGATGCTGATGATCCCCCGGAAGGATTGTTCAAGGAAAGGAAACGGTGATGCCCATCTCTGATCTGCGTGCTTCGTCGGTGCAGATTGGTACGCTCCCCTTCTACTTCAATCGAGAACTAAGCTGGATCACCTTTAATCGCCGGATGCTGGATGAGTTAATGGCAGGGCGGCTGCCACTGCTGGAGCGGGTCTGTCGGTTTGCCCAGGCCAGCGTTCAGCTTGATGAGTATTTCATGGTGCGGATGGCGGCGCTGAAGCAGGCGCAGGTGTCTGTCAGCGGTGAGCTGAGCCCAGATGGCCTCAGCCCAAGTCGGCAAATTCGACAGGTGCGATCGGCGATTGTGCCGCTGCTGCATTGTCAAAATGCTTATTTCAAAGGTCAATTGCGGCCCCAATTGGCGGCGGCAGGGGTGACTTTGCTGGATGTGCAGGAGTTGACGGATGCCCAGCGAGTGGGCTTGCAACGCCGCTTTGAGGCGGAGATCGCGCCGATGATTGCGCCGCTGGTGACGGCTGCGGGGGAAGATTGCCCTGATTTTTCTAACCTGAGCTTGCATCTGGCGATCGCGGGTTCCCATCACCACACGGATCAGGTGATCTGGCTCAAGGTGCCGCGATCGCTGCCTCGCTTTTTACCCCTTCACGCTGGGGCCGCGCACGATCGCTGGCAAGCCGTTCCCCTAGAGCAGGTCATTGCTGCCCACGTCTCGGCATTGCTTCCCGCATTTTCCATCCAGGGAATTTATCCCTTTCGGGTAACCCGCAGCGCCGAGCTTGATCGCATCGACATTGACGACCTTGAGTCAGCGGCGATCACCTTAATCGAGTGGGTGCAAGAGAGCCTCCAGCAGCGCCACTCCCAGGGGCAGGCCGTACGCCTTGAGGTGACGCGAGACATGCCAGCAGCGCTGCAATCGCGGCTGATGAATAGCCTGGGCCTGACCACCACAGACCTGTATCGCACCCCCGGCTGGCTCGGCTATCGCGACCTGATGGAACTCACCATGCTGCCGCGCCCCGACCTTGCCGAACCGCCCTGGGTGCCTGCCCTGCCCCCCGCCCTGGTGCCCACTGTGATGGCCCAGCCGATGTTTGCCGCTGCGCCCGAGCCACTCAACCTATTCGGTCTGTTGCAAACTCAAGACCTGCTGGTGCATTTGCCCTATCACTCCTTTAGCGCCACGGTGGAACAGTTTATTGCAGGGGCAGCCCAAGACCCAGCGGTGTTGGGGATCAAGGTGACGCTGTATCGCACGGCGGGGGATGTGCCCATCGTGCGATCGCTGATGGATGCCGCCAAGGCGGGTAAGCAAATCGTCGTCCTTGTGGAGCTCACTGCCGCCCTAGACGAAGAAACCAACATTCACTGGGCGCGCAGCCTCGAAAAAGCCGGAGCCCACGTTGTGTATGGGGTCGTTGGCCTCAAAACCCACACCAACTTGGCCCTCGTGGTGCGTCGGGAAGGCAAACGCATTCGGCAATATGCCTACGTCGGCACGGGAGACTATTTGCCCAATCGGCCCCAGCCCTACGCCGACTTGGGCTTGCTCACCAGCCACCCAGCCCTGAGCACAGACCTCAGCCACCTGTTCAACTTCCTGACGGGCTATTCACGGCCTAGCCGCTATCGCTGTTTGATGGTGGCCCCAGGGGGGTTGCGATCGCAGCTCACCGCCCTGATTCAGCGCGAGGTTGACCATGCCAAAGCCGGTCGAGCCGCCAGACTCATCGCCAAGCTCAACGTCCTGGCCGACCCCGATATCATCAACGTGCTCTACCAAGCCTCCCAGGCGGGGGTGCAGATTGACCTGATGGTGCGCGGCGTCTGCTGCCTGCGTCCTGGCGTGCCAGGGCTCAGCGATCGCATCCAAGTCACCAGCCTGCTGGGCCGCTATGTCGAGCACAGCCGCCTCGTTTACGTCGAGAATGGCGGCGATCCCCAAGTCTGGATGGGCAGCGTCGATTGGACCCAGCGCGGCCTCGACCAACGGGTGGAAGTTTTAGCCCCCATTCACGACGCCCAGGTGAAGGCGACGCTGATTCAACTGCTGCACCTGTGGCTGGCAGATACCCGCGACAGTTGGCAACTGGCGGCCAATGGGGACTATATGCGCCGCGTGCCGACAGCACAGACTCCAGCGTTCTCCGTTCACGATTACCTCATGCAGGCGGCCAAGTCGCCAACGTCCGCGATCGCCCCGTTGGCAACGCCCCAAAACCCATCGGCTTGAGTGCCAAGACAAGGGCTAATAATCCAGAGTCAGCATGCTGAAATCCGTCGGCGATGATGCAGCATGGGGTGCAGCCGCATAGCGCGGGCTCGGCTGATAGACCACGCTGTGGGGCTCGGCATCAGAGCCAGACTCCCGCAATCGCTGGGCGTTGTGGTCTAGCTCCGTGATTTGACGCTCCAGGGTGGTCAGGCGGTCTTGAATGCGATCGCGCCGTTGATCAAGGGCCGTGAGTTCCTGCTGCAAGCGCTTTTTCTCGACCGTCAGCTTATAAATATCGAGGTAATGGGACGCCTCTGTCTGCTGACGCGGCATGGTGCTGATTTTGGGATGAATACGGATCGGGGGGCGAAGGGAAGACATGGCAACGGGCCAGCGGGGGAAACACAACCGTCCCCGTCCAGCGTACTCAGAGCATACCCAGAGGATTCGAGAAATCCGCGTCGGGATTTTCAGGAATTGCACAACTTAACCGGGAAGCAATGGGTAGGAGCAATCAGGGAAATTACGCGAACTTCTGCCCCAAGATGAAGGAAGGGCTGGCAAACTTGCCTCTTACCATAAAGCCACGGTAAAGACTGGGCGGTCATCACGCCAACCTTCAGCCCATCGGGCAAGATAAGCTCAAGTTAGCTCAAAGTTAAGCGTTGCAAATCACTGCTCCCTAGCCCGGCTTCTCCCCTCGCTGTATTGAGGTCAGTCCCATGAAAGATAATCCCGCAGTTTCAATTTTTTGGCAGTCTGGTGCATCCGTCTTTGGATTTCTGCTCTTGATTGTGATTCTTGCCTAGAACATCGGCACAGAACCCCAGTTTCTCGCCATGCTGTATTGGTATCCTAAGGGCGGTGGTTCTCATTGGGTCTTTTGCTGCGCTGCGGTTAGTCTCCTGAGTCGCTTCATGCTTCGTTGATGCTGCGCCTTGCGATCGCTCCGGCTCCGATTCCTCGAAAGTTTGTTGATAGATCCTGCTCAGTTTGTTGCCCTCCTCAAGTTTTGGGGAGGGTATTTTTTCTTCTGTGAAAGTAAGGCATCCTGGAGAGAGCACTGAATCTGCGCGATCGCGCCCAATGGGTTCCCTGCGCTAAAGCGGCGATCGCGTGCAGCGAATTCGCGATACATGCAGCGTTGAGAAGAAACCATGATTTCAGTTCGGACGATGAAGCATATTGCTAGCAGTCGCACGATTCCGAGCTTTCGGTCGTGCCGCAGTGCAAACCGGGCAAATCAAGGCATGATTTTGGATCAGGGGCGGATGATGTGGGGCTATGCCCAAGTCTTGACCCAAGATGCCCATCGCAAATGGCGGAATGGCCTTTGGCAGGTGCGACGATGAGCGATCACCACCAGGCTGTGCATTCCCAACCCAAATCCCAACGCTACCTCTCTTCGGAAGAATACCGCGCTCTGTTGGTCAAGGATGGTGAGCGGCGGTTTCGAGAATGGCATACGGCTTTTCTGAAGTATCAAAAAGCATTTCTAGCGGAGATGCATCAGCGGCGCAGCGGGTAGCCTGAAGCCATGACTTCATCTGACCCTGCATTGCCCCAGCGCGATCGCGCGACCGCCCATTCTAATTTGCCCTTGCCTGCCCAGCCCGCGTCAACCTCTAAGGCGGGGTTGGCTCCGCTGCTGCTTACGGTAGTTGAGCTTGTGCGCCAGTTGATGGAGGCCCAGGTGATTCGCCGGATGGAGGCGGGTCGCCTCGCTGAGGAAGACTTGGATCGCGCCGCTGACAGTCTCCGCAGGCTGGAAACCGAAATTGTGCGCCTGTGCGAAATTTTTGAGGTTGATCCCGCTGATCTCAATCTCGATTTGGGTGAAATCGGGACGCTATTGCCCCGCGAGGGGGGCTACTATCCGGGGGAAACTTCGGCGGAGCCAAGTTTGCTGGAGTTGCTCGATCGCTTGTTGGATACGGGCATTGTGGTGGAAGGGGATGTGGATCTCGGGCTGGCCCAGTTGAACTTGATTCAAGCAAAGTTGCGCCTGGTATTAACCTCGAAACCGTTGAACTGAGCTACGCTAACAGCGTTCTGCTGCAATGGGATTGCTTTTCCCGATGGCTGAGTTGCTCTATCTATACGGCATTTTTCCGGCCCCTGGCCCCGTTGATTTGGTGGTGACGGGGTTGGACGATCAGGCGGTCAAAGCCCACGCGATCGAGGATTTTGTCTTCCTTTATTCCGCTGCGCAGCAGGAGCGTTATCTCGCTAGCCGCAAGCATCTCCTCGGGCATGAGCGGGTACTAGAGGCGGCTATGCACAAGGGCTATCGCACCCTGCTGCCGCTTCAGTTTGGGCTGATGATCGAGACTTGGGAGCGGGTGACCCGCGACCTGATTACGCCCCACGGGGCAGGGCTAAAGCAGTTGTTTGCACGGCTGGAAGGGCAGCGCGAGGTAAGTGTGAAGGTGCTTTGGCAGGCTGACTATGAACTGAATCAGCTGATGGCGGAAAATGAGGGGCTGCGGCAACAGCGCGATCGCCTCGAAGGGCGTCTGCTGAGTATGGATGAGGTTGTCACCATTGGGCAGGCGATTGAGCGTGGGGTTGCCCAACGCAAGGAGGCGGTGATGGATGCTTTTCGGGTGGGGCTGAGTCCACTGGCGACGGCGGTCATTGAGAATGACCCGATGACGGACGCGATGATTTATAACGCGGCTTTTTTGATTCCGTGGGACTCGGAGCCTCAGTTTAGCGCCGTGATCGAGGCGCTGGATGAGCAGTTTGAAGATCGGTTGCGGATTCGGTATAACAATTTCACCGCGCCCTACAACTTTGCTCAGCTTGATTACTTGTAGTGGCCAGTCTCTGATGAGAACAAATCTGTGAGCCAGTGTGCTGCTGTGCTGAGCAGGAAACGCCTTGCGGCATCAGCGGTCGTCAAAACGGCAGACGTCGTCCCCAAGGCCAAAGGCAAGCTAACTGTGCAGATGGATGAACTCTGGTCATTTGTCGCCAACAAAGGCAACCCGCAGTGGGTCTGGTTAGCAATCGATGCAGACACCCGAGAGATCATCGACTGTCATATTGGCGACCGTTCTAGGGAATCGGCGATCGCCTTATGGCAGTCCATCCCGGCGGTATACCGACCATGCGCCAAGGTCTACACCGACTACTGGCAGGCTGATGTCGAGGTCATTCCGAGTAAACGGCATAGGGCTGCCGGCAAGGGCAGTGGCTTGACGAGTTACATCGAAAGACTGAACAACACCCTGAGGCAGCGGATTGCTCGGCTGGCGAGGAGGACACTATCCTTCTCGAAGAAGCTAGAGAATCACATCGGGGCAATCTGGACGTTCATCCATGAATACAATCGCCGAGTCAGAGAGAAGCTGGCAGAAAGGGAAGCCCCTATCTTTTCCACTGTCCTTTACTAAAATGCACTACCGTTAGCGTGGAAGGGGCCTCGATCGCGGCAAAATGACGCTACCCTTGGGCGCTGTCTAGGGGGCCACGGGTGACGCCCAGCTTGCTTTGGAGCTTTAGCTCTTGCCAAAGCTGGGTGCCGCTGATGCGTCCGGCGAGGAGTTGGCGGTAGCGATCGAGGATGTGCGTCACCTGCTGGGGCGATTCTTGCAGAAACTCGATGCGAAAGTAGCGGGCTCCGGCGCGAATGAGGCGCTGGGCATACTCGGCTCCGGTTTGGGGAACGCCGTTGAAGAGGGTATTTCGACAGCCTGCATCGGCCTGCAAAATATGGTGCGTGCCGACGCGATCGCGCAGCGTGACAGATTGGCTTTCGCAGGGTCGTCCACAGTCGCGAAAATCCTTACCTGTGGACAAAAAGGCACAGAATACACAGTGCTCCATATGAAAAAGGGGCATGTGTTGATGGAGGGTGATTTCGAGCCAGCCGAGGGGGGTGCTGCTGAGCAGGGCTTGTAGTTGATCGCTGTTGAGGTCGTAGGAGGCGGTGAGGCGTTCGAGGTGGTAGTGGGTTTTGAAATAATCGGCGGTGAGCGGGTTTGCTACATTGAGCGAAAAGTCGCCGATGCAGCGATCGCCTGCAAAATAGGCCAAGTGGTCATAGTTACGCACCAGGTAGCCATCGGCCTCGCCCCGGCGTACCTGAGCCAGAATGTAGGTTTCGGCAGGTTTTGTGATGCGCGGCGGCACAAGCCACAGGGTCTGCTGGGGCTGTTGATGGTGTCGAAACCATCGCACCATCTCCTTGTAGCGGGCGGGGTTTTCTAACTCACAGTAGAGGGTGTCTACTCCGGCTTCAACCGCAGCGACAAGCTGGGAGAAATTGCGTACGAGGGCGATGAGCTGCGGCGCGGTGGGCGGGGCGGTGGCATCGGCCTGGGGCTGGAGGGCCTCGACGGCGCGGCCCCGGGTCAGCGGGGTCATGTGCCAGCGGGGCGGCTGCGATCGCTGTTGTTCGAGCTGGGTGACGAGCGATCGCCGCAGTCGGTTCAACTCACTAACGGGGAGCATCACGTCGTCCTGGACGTGGCTCTCCAACTGACGCAGGGAAAAGGGCGTATTCCCCAATCGCGCAAATTGCTGGATGAAGCGATCGCGGGTGAGAGGTGTCGTCTGGGCCGCCACGAGGGGCATTTTGGCGGTGGCTTGGGCAATGTGGCCCAGGTCGTCGCGGGCGATCGCTACCAAGGGCTGCCCAACTTCGCCATAGAGTTCCACATCAATGGGACGCTGAAAGTGGGGCAAGTCGCCTGCAAAACTCTGCCGCAGGTGCTTTTCAAGCTCAGGATCACTGGTCTTCCAAAGGCGATCGCCCACCTGCACCCGATTCAGGTTGACATCATGGCGGCCAAAGCGGAGCTGGCTCAGCCCGCCGTGGAGTTCCACCTGATACACCCGACCGCCTTCCTCGCGATCGCCGGGGTTGCCTTGGTCAAACACAACGCCATCCCCCGGCTTGAGCGGCGCTTCAAGGCGAATCAGCACGCGATCGCCCATCACCGCCTCCACCCGCCCGAGATAGACGCCGCGCTTTTTGCCAAAGCGAGCATGCACCAGGGCTTGGTTATCAATACCGCGAAACCAGCCAGAATACAGCCCCCGTGAAAACATCATCTCCAGGCGATAGCGTTCCTCCGGGGTGGGCTGATAGGCGATCGCGGCTGGGGCGTCTGGGGCATTTGGCGCAACGCCCGATTTTTCCAACTCAGCCATGACCCGATCTAGCGCTTGGCGATAAACCTGGGTCGCATTGGCGACGTATTCTGGCGTTTTGAGGCGACCCTCAATCTTGAGACTGGTGACCCCCGCTTTCACCAAATCCGGCAAAACCGCAAGGCCCGACAGATCTTGGGGGCTCAACAGGTAGCGGCGATCGCCCAGCGCCACAGGCTGCCCATCCGCAAACAGGTCATAGGTCATCCGGCACGCCTGGGCACACTCCCCCCGATTGGCCGATCGCCCCCCCAAGGCTTCACTGGTCAAACACTGGCCTGAATAGGCCACACACAGCGCCCCATGCACAAAGACCTCCAATGGCAGCGCCATCGGCGTTTGGGCAAGCTGAGTCTGGATTTTGTGAATTTCCTTCAGCGAACACTCCCGCGCCAGCACCACCAACTGACAACCCAGCCCGTGGGCAAAGGCGACGCCCGCCGCGCTGGTGATGGTCATCTGCGTCGAGGCGTGGATGGGAAAATCTGGCGAGATTTGGCGAATCAGGCGACATAGGCCAACATCCTGCACAATCGCCGCATCCACCCCCGCTGCAATCAACGTCCGCAGATATTGCTCCGCCGCCGCCAGCTCCGCCGTGAAGACCAGCGTGTTGAAGGTGACATAACCTTTCACCCCCCGCTGGTGCAAAAAAGCCATCAGCGCTGGCAAGTCGGCTTCGGTAAAGTTGTCGGCCCGCATCCGAGCATTGAAGCGATCGAGGCCAAAGTAAATCGCATCTGCCCCATTCTCCACGGCGGCTTTGGCACAGGCCCAGTTCCCCGCTGGGGCCAGCAGCTCCGGGCGCGTCCACGCGGGCGTCATCTCCGTAGATTGGGCAGAAACGGGCGATCGCATCGGCATGACAGAGACTTCACTGGGTAACGAAAAATCGGGGCAAAGAGCATTCCCAGCCACGATCGGACTTCAAGATTCAGCAAACCGCCAGGATACCGTAAAGTTCCTTGAGCGCGGGAACATTGATCCCTACAATTGAAAACAACTCAATCATGAGTATTGATACGCATTTTGGTCAGGAGGAATTATGCCCAGCCGTCCCATCATTCTCGGTATTGTGGGCGATAGTGCAGCCGGTAAAACCACGCTGACACGCGGGATTGCCCAAATCCTTGGCGAAGATCAGGTGACCGCAATTTGCACCGACGACTACCACAAATACGACCGTCAACAGCGCAAAGAGATGGGCATTTCAGCCCTCCATCCTGACTGTAATTATCTTGACATTATTGAGCAACATCTAGAGCTACTGCGCGAAGGTCGGCCCATCCTCAAGCCGATTTATAATCACACCTCTGGGACTTTTGACCCGCCAGAATATATCAAACCGAATAAGTTTGTCATTGTTGAAGGGCTATTGGGGTATTCAACCGCTGCGGCCCGCGACTGCTATGACGTGATGGTGTACTTGGCCCCGCCCGAGTCCCTGCGGGCCCAGTGGAAAATCAAGCGCGATACCCGCAAACGGGGCTACACCGAAGATCAGGTGCTCGATCAGCTCCGCCAGCGCGAACCGGACTCCGAGGCGTTCATTCGTCCCCAGCGCCAGTGGGCGGATGTCGTTGTCACGTTTTATCCCGAGGATGAAACGGACAAAAATAATGATGACTTGCTTTTGAATGTGCGGCTGGTGCTGCGGCCTACCATTCCCCATCCTGATTTCACCCACATTTTGAGTGATACGGGCAACCACCTGGGCGACGCGATTCGTCTGGGGCTCGATCGCGACATGGGCAAGCCGGTGGATGTGCTCGAAATTGATGGCGGTGCCACTCAAGAACAGGTGCAAGAACTGGAGCGGATCCTGTGCAGTGAGGTGCCTTTTCTCGGCCAGTTTTGCAGCCTTGAAGGGAATCAAGATATCGGTAAAGTGGTGGGCACGACGGGAGAAACCTTGCAAAGCTATCCCCTAGCCCTCACGCAGTTGCTGATTACTTATCACATGCTCAAGGCTGAAAAGATCGCCGACCAGTTGAAGGCCATCACCTTCTAGACTGTTGTCCTGGACAGCTCGGGGCTGTCATTGATGAGCGTCAGAGTTCTGACCAGCTTACGGTGACAGCCCCGAGCAATTTTGTGGGGCGGGCGCAGTCCTCTTGACTCCGTTGTGGTTGCAGCGCCAATTCACGCCACACTCTAGGCACCGTGCCCACTTTGGGTCATGCTAATTACCGGAGTTATCCCAGGAGAAGGCTTATGGCTGAGATGGATCCCGTGAAGTTGATGAAGCAGGAAGTGGGGCGTGCGGCGGCGGCGCGTGTGCAGTCGGGCACGGTGGTCGGGTTGGGGACGGGCTCAACAACGGCCTTTGCGATTCAGTTTATTGGCGATCGCCTCGCTTCTGGCGAACTTCAGGATATTAAGGGCGTGCCGACTTCGTTCCAAGCGTCGGTGCTGGCGAAAAAGTACGGCATTCCGCTGACGACGTTGGATGAGGTGGACACCATTCACATCGCGATCGATGGCGCGGATGAGGTCGATCCTCAGTTCAACCTGATTAAGGGCGGCGGTGCGGCCCACACCCGCGAAAAAATCGTGGATGGTCTGGCGGAGCAATTTATCGTCGTCGTCGATAGCTCGAAGCTGGTAGATGTCCTGGGCAGTACGTTTCCCCTGCCGGTGGAGGTGTTGCCGATGGCGATCGCGCCGGTGACTCGCGCCCTCGAAGCCCTCGGGGGCACCGTTGACCTCCGCATGGGCGTGAAGAAGGACGGCCCGGTGATTACGGATCAGGGCAACATGGTGCTGGATGTAAAGTTCGAGGCGATCGCAGATCCTGCCAGCCTAGAAACCACCATCAACAACATTCCCGGCGTTCTCGAAAATGGCTTGTTTGTGAGCCTTGCGACCGAAGTTCTGGTCGGTGAGGTCAAGGATGGACAGGCTACGGTACGCAAACTGTAGTCTAAGGTGCAGCGATAGCTCACGCGATCGCCCTCTTATCTCCGCCGCTTTTCTCCTGTGGAGAAGTGGCGGGGAAAATGTACAACTTTGGGCGTTGCGGCGTTGCACAGTGCGAGTCGTGCCTATCTCTGTCACTAATTCCGTCCACCACTAATTTCGTCCACCTGGGCGTGCAGATTGCCTTACTGTCATGACGACGAAATCGCCCACTGCAACCCTTTTGATTTCCTGCCCTGACCAACAGGGGCTGGTGGCGAAGATTGCCAACTTTATCTACGCCAATGGCGGCAATATCGTCCATGCGGATCAACATCGCGATGAAGAATCGAGTCTGTTTCTATCGCGGATTGAATGGCAGTTGGCGGGCTTTAATTTGCCGAAGGATCTGATTGGGCCAGCGTTTAGCGCGATCGCGCAACCCCTCCAGGCCAAGTGGCAACTGCACTTTTCTGACGCGGTGCCCCGCATTGCCATTTGGGTCAGCCGCCAAGACCACTGCCTGCTTGATCTGCTGTGGCGGTATCAGGCCCGAGAGTTTGCCGCAGAAATTCCCCTCATCATTAGCAATCATCCCGATCTCGCCGCGATCGCCGAACAATTTGGCATTGACTATCACCACATCCCAATCACGCGCGACACCAAAGCCGACAGCGAAGCCCAGCAACTCGCCCTTCTCCAGCACTACAATATCGACCTTGTTGTGCTGGCGAAATATATGCAAATTCTCAGCGGCGATTTCATTCGCCAGTTTCCGAAGGTCATCAACATTCACCACTCTTTTTTGCCAGCTTTTGTGGGGGCAAATCCCTACCACCGAGCCTACGAGCGGGGCGTCAAAATTATCGGTGCAACGGCCCACTATGTTACTGAAGACTTAGATGCAGGGCCGATTATCGAGCAAGATGTGGTGCGCGTCAGCCACCGTGATGGCGTGGCGGATCTGGTGCGCAAAGGCAAAGACCTGGAGCGCATTGTGTTGGCGCGGGCGGTGCGGCTGCATCTGCAAAACCGCACGCTGGTCTATGGCAACCGCACGGTGGTGTTTGCCTAGGGCACCGATACAGGATGGTGAGAAACCGGGTTTCTCCTCGGCGATTCGCCCCGTTTTGTGAACCAGCCTTGGAAGAAACCGGGTTTCTGTCCCGATGTTCTCGTTCTGCCGCCGCGATTATCGACTGACTCAGGCGCGCGATCGCGGCCCTTAAAACCAGCCGTCCTGCTCCAGTTCTTCAATGGTTTGCAAACCACGAGGATCGCCCACCCGCAAGATGGCGCTGCGGGCATCTTCGCGAACACCGAGGTCGTCATCTTCGGCAAAGGTTTCGATCAGCGCATCGATCGCGGTGGCATAGACCACATTCGAGGGCAGTTCGCGGCAGAGCTGCCCAACGGCCCAAGCGCAGTTGCTGCGCACGGCGGCGATAGGGTCGCGGCGCATGACTTCGATCAGAGGAGCGATCGCGGCGACAACGGCCTCGTAACCCACATGGGTCATTTGGGCGAGGGCGCTAGCCGCCCAGAGCCGCACTGCGGGGATATCGGTTTTGAGCGCATCAATCAATGGATCTAGCGCTTCGGGGGCACGGCTGTTGCCCAAGGCCCAGACGATGCCTTTGCGGACATAGCCATTCCAATCCGTGAGGCGCTGGATGAGGGGTGGCAGCGCGATCGCGGCAAAGTTTCGGCCCAGAGCATAGGCTGCACTGACCCGCACCAACGGGCACGGGTCTTCTAGCAGCTCAATCAAGCGAGGAACCGCCCGTTCATCTTCCAATTCACAAAAGGCACGGGCTGCCAACATCCGCTGTTGAGCCGTTGGCGATTGCAGCATTACCAACAGTTCCTCTGGGTCAGCCTGAACCCCAGCGGTATCTGTGGGAACATCGAGGCTGTCAAGGGGATCCTGGAGTTCAGCCTCTAGATCAAGGGTGGATAGCTCATCGTCATACATACTGCCACTTTACAGCACTGCACCAGCGCAATCGAGCCCTGGGCCGGGTTTGGTGTGCTGGATATTGTTACGGTCTAGGACGGAGGCAGTCCACCGTCAATTTTTGCCGCGATCGCGGCAAGCCGCTTCCATCCAACCCGTCACAATAAGAGCAATCGCGATGATTCCCTATGACCATTGACACACTTCGCATCGCTAAAATCGCTGGACTTCAGGCGGGTCTTGCCCTCGCGTTGCTGGGGGGCGGAATCTTAAGCTGCGATCACGAGGTTCCACCCGCTGCCGTGGAGGAGGAGGCCACGATCGCTGCGGAACCCAAGGCCGCCCCATCTGCCGTTGACGAAAAAGCCGCTTCATCCCCAGATTCAATGGCGCAGCGATCGCCCCAGCCCAAGGGTGATCGCGCCTCAACGCCCCATCTGACCATCACCCATCACGCAACTGGAGCAGCCGCCAGCCTAGAGCGTCGCAGTTTGACAGGCACCACTACCCCGGCTCCGGCCCGGCCCAAAACCCCGACCGAGCAGCCTTGTCTTGCCAAAGCCTACGTGACCGATGCCGAGGGTGAGATTGCCCTGCATCATGGCCCGGGGCCGGAGTTTTCCACGGTGGGGATGTTGCCCGAGGCTCCGGTGGAAGTTGTGATCTTGGGGCAAGAGGCAGGCTGGTTGAGAATTTCAGGGGCAGCACGATCGCCGGGTCATGCGTTGACAGAAACCGGATGGGTCGAAGCGCCGACCTTGAGACTCAAAACGCGCGATTCAGAAGCTACGGTTGGCCAAGTGCCGCTATATACCGCTGCCGATCGCACCAGCGCGATCGCCGCCACCCTCCCCCAAGACACCGAGGTGACCTTGGTCGGCTGTCAGGCTGAGTGGCTTCAGGTGCAAACCGACGGCACGACGGGCTGGCTTGCCTTTGAACACCAGTGCAGCAACCCCAACGGCACCTGCCGCTAAGCGGGAGACCCCATCATGAAAAATCGTTACGTCTCCTCGGCTTCGTATCGAGGGCGACAGAGAAAACATCGGTAGCAGCAGAAAGTTAGGAGTCTGATCGCCCCCACAGTGGGGACAGAAGGCAGATCTGCGATCGCGGGCTCAGGTAGGCCTGTTGCGATCGCCCCCGCGAGCACACCGTCCCGCTCAGATACGGGGCACCACTCGGCCACTATGGGCAAACCCACCATCATCGTTTGTGGACTTGGGCGCACGGCTACCGCATTTTCACCCTGCTTAGGCAACAAGGGGCGCAGGTTGTGGCATTAGCGATCATCCCTTGCCCCAAGAGCCTGATGTCATTGTGGGTGATCTGCGATCGCCCGTCACCCTCCAACAGGCAGGCATCCAAACCGCGACGACGCCGCTGCTCGCCACCTCCGACGATGCCCTCAACCTGGCGATCTTGACCCAAGCCCGCATCCTTAATCCCAAAATCCGCATCATCAACCGCCTGCTCAACACGCGCCTGGGGCGGCGGCTGGATCAAACCCTGCCTTACCACGTCACCATGAGCGTGTCGTCACTCTCTGGCCCGCTGTTTGCCTTTGCCGCCCTCGGCAACCGGGCCATTGGTCAGCTTCAACTGATGCACGCCACCTGGCCCATGTACGAAGAGCGCATTGATGTGGCGCATCCCTGGCGGGGGCTGCCCCTGCGGCAGTTGTGGGAAAATCGCGATCGCCTGCTGATTTACTCTGCTTGCCGATCAAAAGCTGCCGCCCTGCTTGCCGTCACCAGCCACGACACCGCCAACCTAGAAATCGCCCTCACGGCCAAAAGCCTCGCCCCCAACCTGCCCCTCGTAGTGCGCAACCAAAACCCAGAATTTGCGGCCCAGGTTCAGCAGGTCTTCCAGTTTGAGCGCGTCATGAGCCCTACAGAACTAGCCGCGCCCGCCTTCGCCGCCGCAAGTGGGCGCATCTTGGGCAATGGCCTGCTCAACAACAGCCTATGGGCAGCGCTCGAGACGCTCATCTCGCCTGACCATCCCCTCTGCGGCAAATCCATCGCAGCCATCTCCCAAGCTATCGATCTAGTGCCTCTTTATATCAAAACGTCCCGGGGCACCATCCACGGATTTGCCCTCCTGCGCCACGTTCTACAGCCCCACGTGCTGTATCTGACGGTGCCCGCCAGCCAAATTGGACAAATCTGGTGCACAGACGATACTCCTAAGCCGCGATCGCCCACCCACCCCCTTCTCAGCGTTGCAGACTAAGCTTGGAGAGGGTATCCACCATCTTGGAAAACCTTTCAACCCCCCGTCCAGTACGTGTGACAGTTCTCCATCCTGGATTTTCCCAGGCTAAACAGAGTGAATTGACATTTGTCCGGCAAGCGGGCATTATAAAGAGGCGCGATCGCGTCTCGACCATTTCGCCCTTCCGTCTTTACAACCATGACCCATTCCACTCCTCCGGTGGTTCAGGTGCCTGCCGCACCTGGGCCAGATAGCATTCGTATCCTTGTCGTCGGCAGCCCCCAAGCGGTCGAAAACTTCATTTACACCCAGCATCGACTGGGCTATGCCGAGGCCATGACCTGGTCGCCACCGCTGCCCACGCCCCATCCAGGGCAGATTCTGCGCATCCTCACCAAGCGACTCTCGCTCTCCGACTTGCAAGACAGTTAGGTAAGACACAATAGAATAAGCGTGTTCTATATGTGATAGGCGTCCAGTGCTTCTTGACCCAGCCGAGCTGTTTCCGTTTCCCCTTGATGATTTTCAGCACGATGCAGTGAAAGCACTGGATGCCGGGCAGTCTGTTGTCGTTTGTGCTCCCACCGGGTCTGGCAAAACCCTGATTGGGGAATATGCCATCTACCGCGCCCTCGCCCAAAATAAGCGGGTGTTTTACACCACTCCCCTCAAGGCGCTTTCTAATCAAAAGCTGCGCGACTTTCGCGACCAGTTTGGCCCTGAGAAGGTCGGGCTGCTGACCGGAGACATTGCTATCAATCGGGATGCCCCCATTGTGGTGATGACCACGGAAATCTTTCGCAACATGCTCTATGGCACGCGCATCGGCGAAGTCGGCACCTCGCTCCAGGATGTGGAAGCGGTGGTACTCGACGAATGCCACTACATGAATGATCGTCAACGTGGCACCGTTTGGGAAGAGTCGATTATCTACTGTCCTCGGGAAATTCAGGTGTTGGCGCTGTCGGCCACGGTGGAAAACGGCGATCAGCTCACGGACTGGCTGAGCCGGGTGCATGGCCCCACCAAGCTCATCTATTCCGACTTTCGCCCCGTTCCGCTGGAGTTTCACTATTGCAATAGCAAGGGCTTGTTTCCGCTGTTGGATCAAGGTGGTCAGCGGCTGAACCCGCGCCTTAAGCAACGGAGCCCCAAGGGTGCAGCCCAGCGTGGACGGCACAGTCGCAAGGATGCGCTGGGCATTCCCTACGTGGTGGGGCAGTTGCAGCAGCGGAATATGCTGCCTGCGATTTATTTCATCTTTAGCCGCCGGGGGTGCGATCGCGCGGTGCAAGAGATGGGTCACCTGCCCTTGGTGAACGAGCAAGAGGCTGCGCTGCTCAAGCGCTACATCGACGAGTTTCTAACGTGGAACCCTGAAGCGGCTCGGGAAGGTCAAGTAGAGCCCCTCTATCGCGGCATTGCCGCCCACCATGCGGGAATTTTGCCGGCATGGAAGAGCCTGGTGGAAGAACTGTTTCAGCAGGGGTTGATCAAAGTGGTATTCGCCACGGAAACCCTCGCCGCTGGGATCAACATGCCCGCCCGCACCACGGTCATTTCTAGCCTGTCGAAGCGGACGGATACCGGCCATCGGTTGCTGATGGCGTCGGAATTTTTGCAGATGTCGGGGCGGGCGGGCCGTCGCGGGATGGATGACATCGGCCACGTCGTCACGGTGGAGTCACCCTTTGAGGGGGCCAAGGAGGCGGCTTACCTGGCGACGGTGGGGCCAGATCCATTGGTCAGCCAGTTTACCCCCAGCTATGGCATGGTGCTCAACCTGCTGCAACGCCACAGCCTAGAGGAGGCGCGATCGCTGATTGAGCGCAGCTTTGGGCAATATCTCGCAAACCTGCACCTTGCGCCCCAGCAGGCGGCGATCGACACCCTCAAGTATCAAATCGAGCATCAGCGTGCCCAAACCATCGACTTTGATGAGGAAATCGTCGCCGACTATGAAAAGCTGCGAGAACGCCTTCGGGAAGAAAAACGCCTGCTCAAAACCCTGCAACACCAAGCCGCCGAAGTTTTGGTAAGCGACATGGGCACTGCTCTGGCCTTCGCGATCGCGGGCACCACCCTATCCCTCAAGGGCAAGCACATCCCCGTATCAGACCCCATTCCCGCCACCATCGTCACCAAGGTCCACGGCAGCGGTCAGTTTCCCTATCTGATTTGCCTCACCAAGCAGAACCAGTGGTACGTGGTCACAGTGTCGGATGTGGTGGGGCTCCATGCGGAATATCCACGCCTGGTAGCGGTGGATCACCTCACGCTCCCTGCGGACATGCCCCCCAAGCCCGGACAACACCGCAAGGGGGATGACAAAACCGCCGCGATCGCCCGCGCCATTCCCCAGCCGCCGCCCCTCGAAAGCATTGCCCCCGAAGTCAAAGACCAGCTTGCCCGGGTGCAGGCCGTTGAAGATCGCATCGCCGCTCACCCGGCACGACAGTTTGGCAATCCTAAACTGTTGCTTAAACAGCGGCGACGGCTCCAGCGCATGGAAGCGGAACTGGAGGAGCGGCTCCACGCCCTGGCCAACTCCGCCGATCGCTACTGGCAAGAATTTGTCAGCATCATGGCCGTGCTCGAACATTTTGGTGGCCTCACCGCCGACCACACCCCCACAGAGCTTGGGGAAATTGCCGCTGCCATCCGTGGCGACAACGAGCTATGGCTCGGGCTTGCCCTGGCCTCTGGCGAGCTAGACCCTCTCACGCCGTCGCAGTTAGCCGCCGCCTGTGCCGCCCTAGTCACCGAAACCACCCGCCCTGATACCTGGACACGCTACGAGCCTTCCGTCTCCGTGGAGCACGCCCTCGAAGGCTTGCGAGGGCTGCGGCGCGAACTATTTCAACAGCAGCGGCGGCAGCAGGTGATGTTCCCGGTGTGGCAAGAGTACGAGCTGATTGGGCTTGTGGAGCGCTGGGCCGAAATGGGGGCCGAGGCCGAACAGAAGGGCACACACACTACCGCCGGGTTTGCGCCAACTCCCAAGGCCGAAGACTCGGAGGGCGATCACGGCGACTGGGCAGAACTCTGCCGCAATACCAGCCTCGACGAGGGCGATGTGGTGCGCGTGCTGCGCCGCACCCTGGATGTGCTGTCGCAAATTCCCCACGTACCCCACCTGCCCGCCACCCTCAAAAACACCGCCCGCCAAGCCGTCGCCTGGATGAACCGCTTTCCGGTCAACGAAACGCTGCCGTAGCCGCCTTACGGGCAAAGACTAGCCCCGCCCCCACGGACACCAGGTAAATCACGACGCCCAGGCCGTGAACGCAATTCGCGATCGCGCCAGCCTCATTCAAACGGCCCATCACGCTCAGCAATTGCCACCAGTCGTGGGCGTCGATGTTGTCCACTATGAGGGGCAGCAGACGCACGGGTGCATCGCGAATGTAGACCGCCACGTCCATAAAATTCTGCCCCGTCCAAAACAGGGTGACGGCACTGGCAAACCGCTGCTGGGTTTTGAAAAAATACACTGTAAACGCCGCCGGAAAGAGGATTTGCGTCAGCGACCCGCCCAGCACAAACAAAAACCAGCCAAAGGGCATAAACAGCAAATGCCCCGTTTCATGAATGGCGAGATTCGGGAAATGAATCCAGAAAAAGGGGCCATCATAGCTCGGATTCAAAGCACCGAGACAGCCGTACACCGCGATCGCCAGAATCACCGCCGTCTTCATCGGCTCAAAGTCTGACGCCTTGATCACAAACGGCTTGCGGCGTTTCGCCCGGCGCTGCCCCCCCTGCCCCACCGTGACCCGCGATCGCGCCGGAGGATTTGGCATCGTCAGCGGTGACAGATTCGGGGGATCGAGTTCCGCCGTTGCGCGATCGCCCCCCGCTGCGACGCCCAGCTCAATCCCGCGCCGCCACGCGGGCTGGATTTCCCGCAGCACAAAGCCAAAAACATAGACCTGGGCAATTCCACGGGGCGAGAGCTGGCGCATTCCCTGGGTGAGTCGTGGCAACACCCCCGCCGGCTCCGGCGCTTGAGCCCCCTCTAGCTCAATGTGCAGGGTCGCATCCTGCCGTATTGCCCGCGCCCACACCCCAAGGGGTTGAAGTGATTGGTTGATCAGGGCTGCGATCGCCACCGGGTCGCCCTGCTGAGCTTGGGTGAAAAGTTTTGGGTCAACCATGATGTTCTGGCCGCATCAAACTCAAGGATTTAGACGCTTGGGCTTAGGTTAACCCACCTAGGGCACGTCATCCATTCATCCCCAAAACCTTTGAGATCCAGTATCACTACCGTCGAGCATCGGGGACTTGTCATCCACTCTAGCCAAGGAGCGCTCGCCCCAGCCCTTACGGCCTGCCCTCACGGCCCGCTCTGCCTTCTGGTGTCCCAGGAGCTTCTCAGGAAGCAGAGCCCTTACCGATGTCGTCAGGGCGATGCAGCCCAGTTGAGGGGCAATGCGTCCCCTGAGAGGCGGGCAAATTCTTAGCGTCATCTCATCGTACCGCAGCGCGACTCTGGCACGATAGGCGAGGCGACCCCAGTCGTGAAGTGTGAGCAGGCGCACTGTGTTCCATCGGGCGATCGCGCACACTCGGGCACAGAATGCCCCATTCGCTTTCCGGGAATGCTTTGACCGTTTGGGAATTTGCCCACCGCCAAAGCGTGACTGAACCTTTACCCTATCGTCAAGTGTGACCCAAGATCCATGACAACTTCCTCAACCCCCAAGGCGGTTGACCCCACCCTGAGTCCCCCGGTGGTCAATGCCCAGTCCCGCATCCAGTGGGCCACCTTCGTCATGTTTGGGATTGTGTTTGGGGCAGCGGCGATCGTGGCCGCTTGGTTTGCCGGACAAAACCAAATCAACGCGATTTTTGCGCAACTCGCCGCCATTCAGGCCCAGCCCCCCTTCTGGGCCGAGGTGCCGATGGTCACGGGCAAATATTTGCTGGCTCCAACGGTCATTTTGTCGGTCATTGCCTGGGCGATTACCAAAACCTCCAGCCAGCCCCGGCGCTGGTCGCGCTTTGTGGTGATCACCATTCTGCTGACGCTGTTGGTGCGATACCTGTCGTGGCGGTTGTTTTCCACCCTGAATCTGACGGATCCGCTCAATGGCAGCCTCAGCCTGCTGCTGCTGAGTATGGAAATGTTGGGCTTAGTGGCCAGCTCGATTCAACTGGTGTTGCTGTTGCGGGTGGGCGATCGCCGTTCCCAGGCCGATCAGCTCCAGGCCGATGTGATGGCAGGGCGCTACTGTCCCCCAGTGGACGTGTTTATTCCCACCTATGATGAACCCGCGTTTATCCTGCGGCGGACGGTGATTGGCTGCCAAGCAATGGACTATCCCCACAAGACGGTTTACTTGTTGGATGATACGCGCCGCCCCGAAATCAAGGCGCTCGCGGCAGAACTGGGCTGTGAATACATCACCCGCCCCGACAATCGCCACGCCAAAGCCGGCAACCTGAATCACGCGATCGCCCACACCTGCGGCGAACTCATCGCCTCCTTTGACGCCGACTTTGTGCCCACCCGTAACTTCTTGCTGCGCACCGTCGGCTTTTTCCAGGATCCCAACGTGGCTCTGGTGCAAACCCCCCAGAGCTTCTACAACCCCGACCCCATTGCGCGCAACCTAGGCCTAGAGGGCATTCTCACCCCCGATGAAGAAGTCTTTTATCGCCAAATCCAACCCATGCGCGACGCCACGGGCAGCGTGGTGTGCTCGGGCACGTCCTTTGTGGTACGTCGCCACGCCCTTGAACAAACCGGCGGCTTTGTTACCGAATCCCTTAGCGAAGACTACTTTACGTCGGTAAAGCTGGCCGCCCAGGGCAACCGCGTCATCTACCTCGACGAAAAGCTGAGCGCGGGCCTCGCCGCCGAGAACATTTCCGCCCACGCGACCCAGCGCATTCGCTGGGCCCAGGGCACGCTCCAGGCATTTTTCATTGAAGCGAACCCCCTCACCATTCCAGGGTTGACCCTCATTCAGCGATTGGGCCATCTGGAGGGGTTGCTGCACTGGTTTAGCAGCATTCCGCGCATTGTCTTTTTGCTGATGCCCCTTGCCTACACCTTTTTGCAGGCGATTCCCCTGCGGGCGAGCACCGCTGAGGTGCTGTACTTTTTCTTGCCCTACTATGCCGTGCAGTTGACGGTGTTTGGCTGGCTCAACCATCGATCGCGATCGGCCCTCCTGAACGATGTCTACACCCTGGTGCTGGTGTTCCCCCTCGCTGCGACGGTGATTCAAACGCTGATCAGTCCCTTTTCCAAAGGATTTAAGGTGACCCCCAAGGGCTTGGGCAGCCAGCGTTTTGTGTTCAACTGGGCTTTGGGTTGGCCCTTGGTGCTGATTTTCAGCCTGACGGCGGTGAGCCTGTGGCGCAACCTGGGCTGGTGCCTGAGCGTGGGCTGGAGCGGTGAGCATTTGCAGGGCGTGAGCCTGGGCTGGATATGGAGCGCCTATAACCTGGTGATGCTGGGCATTGCTCTGTTGATTTTGCTAGATGTGCCGAATCCTGAGCCCGATGTCTGGTTTGACCTGCGGCGAGTGGTGCGCCTGATTGAAAAAACGGGCACTGGCTCCGATGCCAGCCCATTGCAGATCAATTCTTGGTGGGGGGTGACCGATCGCCTGTCTGAGGTTGGGGCGCGTATTGAAATGACCCAGCGGGGTATTCGTCCCATTCAGCCGGGGGAAGACCGCCCGGTGTCGCTGGTGCTGGCGGAGGCGTCGCTGACGTTGCCGGGACGGCTGGTGATGACGGAGTGCGGTGGTGACTTCCCGATCGCGGAGGTGCGGTTTGATCCCCTCACGGTCGAGCAGCATCGTCACCTAGTCGAGCTGCTGTTTTGTCGGCCCGGACAGTGGAAGCGCTGGGATAGCCCAGGCGAGTTGCGATCGCTTTGGCTTTTGGTCAGGGCGCTGTTCCGCCCACGCATTTTGACGGGCAACGTCCGGATCAAAGCGCTTCCCATCACCCAGGTTTAGAGGATTTCGCCCAGCGCCGCCACCAAGGCATCGACGTGCTCATCGCGAATCCAATAATGGGTGACGGCGCGGAAGGTGCGATCGCCATAAAACCCGAGCTGAATGCCGGAGTGGGCCTTAAGTTTCTCAATCACCTCGGGGGGGCTGAGGGACGCATCTGGGGCCAGGGCAAAGAAGACCATGTTGGTTTGCACAACGGTAGGGTCAATGGCGATCGCGTCCAGATTGGCCAACCCCGTGGCCAGCCGTTGGGCGCGATCGTGGTCTTCTGTCAGGCGCTGGGTCATGTCGCGCAGGGCAATGAGCCCCGCCGCGGCCAAAATCCCGGCCTGGCGCATCCCGCCGCCGAGCAGCTTGCGTTGGCGACGCGCCTGGGCAATGAAGTCGCGATCGCCCACCAACACAGACCCCACCGGAGCACACAGCCCCTTACTCAGGCAAATGCTGACCGAATCCACATGGCGCGTGATTTCCGTCGGGTCAAGCTGGAGCGCCGTGGTGGCATTGAACAGACGGGCTCCGTCGAGGTGCAGGCGCAGGTCATGGGCCTCTGCGATCGCCCGCAGTTCAGCAAAATAGTCCGGCGGAATCGCCGCGCCGTGGTTTCCGCCAGAGCTGTTTTCCGTCAAAATCAGGCGGCTGCGCGGCCAGTGCGGATTGTCGCCGCGAATGGCCTGCCGCACCTGATCAAGATCTAGCCGACCGATGTGATCCGTCGGCAGGGGGCGCGGCGTAATGCCGCCCAGCACGGCGATGCCCCCCGCTTCCCAACAAAAGGTGTGGGCATCTTCGCCCAAAATTGCCTCGTCGCCGCGCTGGGCATGGGTCAGGGCCGCAATGAGGTTGCCCTGGGTGCCGCTGCTCACAAACAGTCCGGCAGGCTTGCCAAGCATCTCTGCGGCCAGGGCTTCAAGCTCGATCACCGTCGGGTCTTCGCCGTAGACATCATCCCCCACTTGGGCGGCGGCCATCGCCTCGCGCATGGCTGGGGTCGGCCACGTTACGGTATCTGACCGGAAATCAATCGTCTGCATGGCGTATTAAAGGATATCAGTCCCAACGACTCAAACGGAGGATGTCATGGGGAAAAGCTTTTTTAGGATGGCACAGGTCGGCTTGGGCGGGGTGTTGCTGACGACACTGGGCAGCGCTGGGGCGATCGCGGAATCTACCCGCTACTGCGGCTACGATCCAGACCTGGGCAACAACCCCCTTGGGATGCGCGCCTACATCACCATTACCGAGGCAGATGGCACCACCACCTTTACCTACGAGCAGTTGGGCTCGATTGTGCCAAATCCCGATGCCCCGATCGCGCTGACGGTGACGCGCACCCTGACGTTTTATGACACGCCCCTCGACATCGCCCGTCAACGTCTGCGCAACTCCTCCGCACTCTACGACACGCTGGTGGGCTACGACGCCCCAGAGGGCTACGGCCCCGTGGATGCAGTGCTCAGTTGCACCACGCAGGATGCCCAGCCCTAGGGCAAGCCACTGGGATCAAAACTGCGAATCATTGCTTTGCGAGAAGCCATAGAACCTTCAACCCAGCACCTACAACGTCGTCGTCAATCAAGTTCTGTCACCTGATCGAACACCCATTGAGCGACATCTGCGCCCGCTTCTGACCCCTCTGCGGCATGGGCCTGATTGCCAAGTCAACAGCCCCCACCCTTCTTGCCTTTGGGAGTGGGATTGAGGGTGAGGGCGAGGGGCTCGCAAAGCGACGTTGGGAGTGCTACGCCGTGCGGTTAAGCATGGTGCGAATGAAGGTGGGCAGGCAGAAGGCAGCCTGGTGCATGTCGGCGTTGTAGTATTGCAAGCCGTTGGCTTCTGCAAATTTGGCGGCGCGATCGCGCTCCAAATCTTGCACCGGGTGAACGCCATTCTTCGAGCAAAAAGAGAAGCTCCACATCCCCGTCGGATAGGTGGGAATAAAGGCCAAATAGCACTGCACTTGGTCTTCCCCAAAAATATCCTTCAGGCAATGGTTGAGATCCACAAAGGCGCGCTGATTAAAGCGGGGTGATTCGCTCTGGGCTGTCATCAAGCCGTCGGGACGCAAACAGCGATGCACATCGGTGTAAAAACTCTTGCTAAAGAGTCCTTCCGAAGGGCCAACGGGGTCAGAAGAATCCACCACAATTAGGTCGTAGGAGCCTGACGCCGCCTGATTCACAAACTCAATGCCGTCGCCGATGATCAGCTTCAGTTTGGGATCATCCAGCCCTGAAGATAGCGAGGGCAAAAATTCGCGGGAGGCACGCACCACCACCTCATCAATTTCAACCATCGTGATGGATTCGACGCCGGGATGTTTGAGAATTTCGCGCACGCTGCCGCCGTCGCCGCCGCCAATTACCAGCACATCTTTGATGGCGGGCTGCACCAGCATCGGCACGTGAATAATCATCTCGTGGTAGGCCTTTTCATCATTCTCTGAGCACATCACCATGTTGTCTACGGTGAGCATTTTGCCGTACTCAAAGGTGTCGAAAATCTCGACCGTTTGATAGGGGGATTTTTCACGAAAAACGCGATCGCCCTTGTGACGAATCGAGAGGGCAATATTTTCGTTGCGATCGGTGAACCAAACGCTACGGCTATAGCGCGGTGTCACGAGTTTTTGGGTGGCTTCATCGCGCAGTTCACCCAGGTCAATTTCCGATCGCTCCAACAATTCAAGCTGACCGCGATTTAGCTCAATTGCGGAGCCGTGTTCGGCCTCAAAGGCATTCTTCAAAATCTCATAGGACACCCACGGATTCACAGAATAGCCACAGGTGAACAAATCAACCGCTGCGTAGCGATATTCGGGCCAGGTGTGAATGGCGAGGTGACTTTCTTGAATCACCACGACGCCAGAGACGCCAAAGGGTGAGAAATGATGAAAAACTGAGCTGATGATAGTTGCCCCAGCTTCCTTTGCAGCTTCTAACATGCTGGACTCAATGCGAGGCACGTCATTGAGTACCTCGGTTGAGCAACCGTAAAATTCAACGAGAATATGGCGTCCAAGAGAGTTCATTTTGCGTCCTAATCCCTCCAAGAAGTGGATGCAAACCCCAATCAAGATATCGCATTACCGCATTCCTGAAGCCAGTGAGGTGCAAAAATAGTCAAGTAACCATTGGCATCAGGGGACAAGGGGGATCTCACTAAGCAAGGAAATGCTGTAAGAGGGGATTTGCAAACGGCGCGAAGGCCGAAAATTCGTGCCTTTCAGTGTGGTTTTGAAGTTGTGAGAAATCGCGGTAGAGCTTGTGAAGCTTGACGCTTATCTCACAGTCGTTGGCATGATGAATCGGATTTAAAGGGGGCTTGATGATAAATGGTGATTGAGCCCTAGGTTGAAAAAAATAATCACCGCCCGCGATCGCGGGAAGGCCCTTGTCAAAGTGTAAGGTCAAACCTGGCGTTAGAGACGATCGCGGTGACACCATTGCTCTCAACGCCAAACGGGGCACAAGCAACGGTCATGAATTGCGGTTGAAATCTGCAATGTTTCAAGCCCGAAGTCACCCCAAATATGGCGGAAGATTGGACGATTGGCGTTAACCTAGGGATAACCTGCGATCTCTAGACCAATCTGTCCACTCGCTTGCGGCAGTGGTTGTCTGCACTGCCCACGATCAAGCCCCAGCCCCCCTCGTATCGGCGCGATCGCACTCGCCACAGCGTATGGTTGAGGCAGGTCTTTTAGCTTACTGCGTTCAGTTGCATGGTGAACTCATTCCTCAACTTTTCTCAGGCGGGAGGAACCGCTGAGTCGGCTCCGGTGGTGGTGGTCGGGGCGGGCTTGGCAGGGCTGGTGGCTACCTATCGGCTCTGGCAGGCGAGGGTGCCCGTCTGTTGTCTAGAGGCCAGCGATCGCACCGGCGGACGAATCTACAGCATCCCCAACGCCTTGGGCACCAGCATCACCGCAGAGCTCGGCGGCGAAGCCTTTGACTCCGATCATGTGGCCTGCCTGAATTTAGCCCAAACCTTCGGCCTGCCCATTGCCGATGTAGGTGCAGTCATGGCCCCGGATGCAGAGGAAACCTTTTTCTTTAACGGAGCGCGGTTGGATAGCACAGCCATCATGGCGGAGTTTGCCACCGTGATGCAGGCCCACCAGGACGATTGGGAGGCGGTGCAAACCTTTTTCGATACGGCGGTGGTGACCCCCGCGATCGCCACCCTCGATGCCCTGTCCATCCCCGACTATCTGGCGAAAATTGGCGCGTCGCCCCAGCTCCAGCGGGTCATTGCAGTGGCCTACACCATTAAGTACGGCATGGCTGCAACTGACCAATCTTGCCTAAATCTACTGTGCTTTTTTCGTCAGCCAGAGGACTGCGCCGTTCTGTGGGGCACCAGCGACGAGCGCTATTACCTGCGGGGCGGCAATCAGCAGCTTCCCGATGCGCTGGCGGCGGCGGTGGGCGAGTGTGTCCAGTTCCAATCCGTTGTGGAGGCGATCGCCCCGAATCCTGACGGTGGCTATCGCCTCCGCGTGCGCCAGGGCGATGATTTGAAGGAAGGGGTTTGCGATCGCCTCGTGCTGACCCTACCCTTCACCGCCCTGCGCCAAATCGACTTGACGGTGCCCCTACCCGAGGCCAAACGCCGCGCAATCGCCGAATTGTCTTACAACAGCCCCACCAAGCTAATCACTGCCCATCACCACAAGCCCTGGCAAGCCAACCATCGCAACGGCCTCGCCTACACCGACCTGCCTTTGCAGCACTGCTGGGAAGCCAGCGATAGCCTTTTTTCTGACACCGCCGGACTGCTGGTGAGCTATCCCGGTGGGGCGGCGGGGCACGAACTGTCTGAAGCTGACCTGCCGGCGGCTACGGAGGCCGTGATCCATCAGCTCGACCAAATCTTTCCCGGTGTTGCTGCCGCGACCGATCGCCATGATGGCCTGAGAAGCCCGTGGCTAGAGGATCCCCGGCTGCGTGGAGCCTATTCTTGCTATCGGGTGGGGCAGTGGTCGCAGCTCTATGGCTGCGAGGGCGATCGCGTCGGCAATCTCTTCTTTGCCGGAGAGCACTGCTCGCGCCGCTATCAGGGCTACATGGAAGGAGCCTGCGAAACGGCGGAACAGGTCGCCCTTACGCTGCTTGAAGAACTGGGCCAAGCCGAGGCCGCAGCGACTCAGCGATCACGCCTTGCCACCTATGCCGAGCAGCGATCCACTGGCTTTTGCCAAACCTGACCTCCAGCACACTCGGGCGGCAGCGCCCACAGGTCGCTCAAGGTGAGGATGCGGTAGCCGCGATCGCAAAGGCGAGGCAGTAGATCCGTCAACACCCGTGCGGTATTTTGGGCTTGCGCGGTGGAGCCGCCATGCAGCAGCAAAATCGCGCCGGGGAAGGTGTGGGCCAGGGCATAGCGTCGCGTGAAGCCGGGGGCGGCGGTTGGAAATCGCGTGTCGAGGGGCAGCATGGAGGCTAAGGCTAGGCGCGGCTGATAGCCGGGCAGCGATCGCAGCGACGTCACCATGGGGGGGGGGTAGAGGGCGCGTCCGGGGCAATACCACTGGAGGGTGGCGGCTGGGGCGGCGGCTTGCAGCACCGCATGGGTACGTGTCACGCTGTCCACAAAGGCATCGGGCGACTCGCGAAAGGCCCAGGCATCAACCCAGCCGTGATTTCCCAGCTCGTGCCCCTGGGCCAAGATGTCGGGCAGCAGGGCGCGATCGCCCCCCACATGGCTGCCAATCACAAACCAGGTCGCTTGGGCCGGAGAGGCGCTGGAGTGGGCGTTATGGCGGGCGATCGCGTCCAAGATCCAGCGCGTTGCATTGCGATCGCCCCCAAAGGGCGTCGGAATGTCGTCAATCGTCAACGCAATGGCCTTCCCATTGGTACGCTTGTAGAAAATTGCATTGGGAAAGCGCTGTGCAAGCCCTTCCACAACTCGTTGTAGAACCTGCGGCATCCCAGCCATCTCCTTGGTGTAACGTGAATCTCGAATCTCGATAGAATCGTGTTTTCCGTTGGGCCTCGCCCCAATGCGCCACGGTTTTTTCAAGGTCAATCAGGGCTATTTAAGAGGTTGCGATCGCGCCCTCTGACATCATGGCAAAGCAAAGCGCTGGAATGCTGATGTATCGCCAGACGCCCCAGGGCGTTGAGGTGCTGCTCGTGCACCCGGGCGGGCCGTTTTGGCTAAAACGAGAAACCGGCGTGTGGACGATTCCTAAGGGATTAACCGAAGCCGGGGAAGACCTGTTTGAAACCGCCCGCCGCGAGTTTATGGAAGAAACGGGCCTGACGCCCACCGCCCCGTTTTTAGAATTGCCCGAAATTCGTCAGTCCAACAAACGAGTCAAAGCCTGGGCCTTTGAAGGCGATTGTGATCCCGCCCTGGTGAAAAGCAACACCTTTACCCTAGAGTGGCCGCCGCGATCAGGCCAGATGAAGGAGTTTCCCGAAATCGACCGGGCCGCGTGGTTCTCTATCCCCACGGCAAAACACTACATTATTAAGGCTCAAATCCCGTTTCTCGACAGCTTGGTCAGCCTGCTGCAAGGCGATCGCCGCTTGTCAAACTATAGTGATTCTCATTAAGAATGAGAATCGGGTTAGCTTCAGGCACATCGATAGCTAGCCACGACTTCATCCAACGTAGTGCCCTCAGGGGCATAGGCCAGAATCTTTTTCAACGCCGCAAAGTCATCCTCGATTTCGTTGAAATTAGGGGAATAGGGCGGCAAGAACACCACCTGATGGCCAGCCGCTGCCGCAATCTCGTTGGCCTGCTCCGGTCGATGAACGCGAGCATTATCTAAAACTAGGAGGGAGTGCGGCGCTAAAACGGGACAGAGATGCTCTGCTAGCCAGGTTTCAAGGACGATCGCCGGAACGCTGCCCGCGACCATCATGGAGGCTCAAAATGCCTGAGGGGTGCGAGCCGCGATGAGATTTTGCTGCGATCGCCTTTGGCTGGAGCGTTTGCCGTAGACCGGTTGACCCCGAGCAGAGCAGGCAAACCGTGTTGGATACGCTAGTTCAAAACCACTCTCGTCGAGATAGATGATGGCAGTGCGACCCCATTGCAGGAGGAACTGACGCAACCGGGCGAGAAAGACTTGCCGTTGCTGATGGTCGCGCTGTCGGGAGCGGAACTGCTTTTTTACGGTCATGCGGTGGCGTTTGAAGGCGTAACCAATGGCACTGGGATAGACGCCAAACTGCTTAGCCCGGCCTTGCAACCGCGCCTCAGGATAGTCCCACACAGGCTGACGGAGGGCTTCTGGGTTCAGCTTCCGGCGGCATTGGCGCACCACAGTCCGCTCCAACGTGGGACGTTTTCGCCAACGATAAAGGATTGCCACACTGATTTGAAACAGCTTAGCCGTTGCTTTCACTGAGTGGCCTTGATTGCCCGATCAATCGCCCGTTGCCGTAAGTCTAAACTGTATGCCGCCGCTTCTCATTCTTATCTAGAACTACTAGAAAAGCCGCCCCAAACAATTCTGGAGCGGCCCTACAAACTTCTCTAAAAGTCAGACGGTGACCGTCAAAGCGTGCCTTAGAGGTGGGTTAACCAGCTAATGATGCCTTGGCCGGTCAGCGCTTCAAAGGCAATGGCAGAGATAAAACCAACCATAGCAAGACGCCCGTTCAGCTTTTCTGCATAGGTATTGAACCCAAACTGCTGGGAGTCATCGACATAAACCTTAGGCTCAATTGCGAAATTATTGAGACGATTACCTTCTTCGGTGGTGTATCCGCGAGTTGTCATGTTTAGTTTTCCTTTGCGATTGCACTAATTGTAACACAATGTAAATAAATATTGCAAAGATTAGAGGATGCTTGACAGAACTTCCGAGCGAGGGGGCGGCGATCGCGATTTCCTAAAAATCTGCGCCATCGCTTGATCGAAAACCCCGCAGAATGCCCCTGGGGCGGATAGTCGAGGACAAGGGAGTGAGCTATTCTCCGACCTAGAGAGGCGCAGAAGGCCAGTTCATCACAATGGCCGAGTCGTGTCCACGACGCTGTTTGCGGTTGCACTTGGGTCTAGGGAAGCGGTGATCATTGGGGTTCTCCCATGTGCGATCGCCCGTAGCCAGCCCGAGCTACGGCCTTCTGAGCCCTAGCAGCCAACTGAGAGGAGACTTCAACGGTTATGGCATACGAGCTTGCCCCATTGCCCTATGACTACACGGCTCTTGAGCCTTACATTTCCAAAAGCACCCTAGAGTTTCACCACGATAAGCACCACGCGGCCTATGTCAGCAAGTTCAATGACGCAGTGAAAGGCACCGATCTCGACAGCCAATCTATCGAAGCTGCGATTAAGGCGCTGGCGAGCGATCCCGCCAAAAACGGCGTGTTTAACAACGCGGCCCAAGCCTGGAACCACACCTTTTACTGGAACAGCATGAAGCCCGGTGGTGGTGGTCAGCCCACGGGTGACTTGGCGAAGAAAATTGAGGCCGATTTCGGCAGTTTTGATCAGTTTGCAGAAGCCTTCAAAACCGCAGGGGCGACTCAATTTGGGAGTGGCTGGGCATGGCTCGTGTTAGATGGCGGCACCCTCAAAGTTACTAAGACCCTGAATGCGGACAACCCGCTTACGAGTGGTCAGGTGCCGCTCTTGACGATGGATGTTTGGGAACATGCTTACTATCTGGACTATCAGAACAAGCGCCCTGATTACATCAGCACCTTTTTGAGTCATCTGGTGAATTGGGACTTTGCGGCTCAAAATTTGGCCGCTGCCTAGAGTCCCGTTGCAGCATGGCGAGAACCCCGGTTTTTCCTTGGCAATTTGCCCCATTTCGTGAGTCAGCCCTGGAAAAAGCTGGGGTTCTGTATCGATGTTCTAGCCGTAGCCGCAAGGCATGAATCGGATGAGGTGCCCTACGGTCATACTAGGTTGGGCATCTCGTTGGGAGCATACCTGGCATTGCTGATTTCCAGGATGAATTACCCTCATCCCTAACCCCTTCTCCCTTTGGAGAAGGACTTAAAAGGCAGCTTCCCTCTCCCGAGGGAGAGGACTCGGGTGAGGGGTTTGGGAACGTTTGTCCCCAGATGCAGCAATACCGAGAAATAAATAAGAGGTCACTGGCTATCTTCCCAATGGGTGCATTGCTGCGCGAATGCATGTCACAGTCATTAAATCCGTTTGTCACGATGCTTGAAACATGACAGACGACGGAATTGAAAGCCTCTAGGGGACGACCCTGTCGGGTGGCGGTATCAACCGCTTTCGGGAATTGTGTTGACCTGCGATGCGATCGCACCCAATTGTTTTAGGCACCGGGCCAATGTTTTTTGCGGAACCAGACTATCCTCACATTGTTTGGGCTTTTAACTATCGAGGTTGGAAGCTGGAAATTGATCGCAGTGAAACGGAAGGTCAGGTTGCATACGCGGTGTGGGCAAGCCATGCAGACGGATGCGCGATCGCGGTACCCTATGCCCCAACCCAAGCTGAAGCAATCCGACGCGGAAAACGCTACGTCGATAGCCGCCTGTGAATTCCCAGAACCCGCCTCCCCGCACACCTAAGCGCTGCTGAGAGAGGGCGGTGCTTAAGTGTGCCCTATCGGTAATGGCTCGAGTGCCGCTTATGTCATCGCTATACTCACCACCCTACAGCTTGTAAATTCTCTACCTCTTGAAGCCGAAGTTAAGGTCATTCAAGTGCTGAAGTTGGCATGATTTTGCATTTATATTGGCATCCTTGATATCAACCTACATCACTTGCTTGGAAAGCAGTAAAAGTTCAATCTTGAATGCAGAATGAGAGTTAGTTATATGGATTATCTTCGCCGAGAGATCTCGGCGCATAACGGTGAAATTGTGCGGCGGCAGATAACCTAGAAGTAACTTCTCAATAACCGCTGGTAAGACGGTGGAAATGGAATCGAGAGAGGGGTTGTCAAGAGAGCAAATATCTGGTCTAACAGAGAGATGAATCCAGTGCCTGAGAACCTGCCATCCCTCCC
>JACYME010000036.1 GCA_015272155.1 Leptolyngbyaceae cyanobacterium T60_A2020_046 | reverse complement strand
CCCCATGGGCACGGGCACCGTAGGCGCGATGGTGTGAGGGAATGTTGCCCCGCCCAACGTTCTGATTAAGGAGGGCGGCGATCGCGGGAACTCCTGTCAGACTAGAGACAGGAATTCGTGAGCATTCCTTAAGCTAGGATCCCCCTAGGGGGGATCTTGTTAGCATCAAGGGGAATCGGAACTTTCCAGGTTTTATGACAACGACTCCCCATATGACTCGCCCGGCAAACTCTCACGCCACGTCCACGCCGCCTAAGGTCGCAGTGCTGTTGATGGGCTATGGCGAAGTCGAGAGCTACGAAGACTTTGCCAACTACAACGAACAAGCCCTAAACCTGCTCACGGCCAAGTTTGCACCCGTACCGCTGTGGCTGTATCCGCCGCTGGCCAAGCTGCTGGCAGTGTTTGATCGCCACGAATGGGATCACCAGCACGACCACTTCATTTCGCCCCACAACGCAATTTTTGAGCGACAGCGAGCAGGCATTGAGCAATCACTCCAAGCTCGCTGGGGCGATCGCGTCAAGGTTTTCAAAGCCTTCAACTTCTGTGCGCCCTTCTTGCCCGATCAGGTGCTCGAGCAAATTCGGGACGAGGGCTTTGAGCGGCTGCTGATTTATCCCCTGCTGGTGGTGGACTCAATTTTCACCAGTGGCATTGCCGTGGAACAAGTCAACCATGCCCTCTCGCGGTTAGCCCGCGAGACCGATGGTGAGCACTGGCTCAAGGGCACGCGCTACATTCCTTCCTTTTTTAATGAGCCGGATTATATTGACCTACTGGCAAACCTCGTGGCGGAGAAAATTCGCACCGATCTGGCCGTCGCTCACCTGCCCTCACAAACGGGCATTGTGCTGATGAACCACGGCTGCCCCCACAAAGCAAAGGGCTTCACCTCAGGAATTGATGAAAGTCAAGCGCTGTACGAGCGCGTTCGCGAGCGGTTGATCAGCCGTTATCCGCTGATTTCCATCGGTTGGCTCAACCACGATACGCCCCTGATTGAGTGGACTCAGCCCAATGTCACCCTCGCCGCTCAAAACCTCATCGACCTGGGCGCAACGGCACTGGTGATGATGCCCATTGGGTTTGCCACAGAAAACCACGAAACGCTGCTGGATGTGGAGCACATCATTGGGCATCTGCGGAAGCGCCGACCCGATGTGACCTATGTGCAGATGCCCTGTGTTAACGACCATCCTCTGTTCTTGGAGATGGCGGCAGAGTGGGCACATCCACAGATTGCAGCACTGCTGGAGGAGGATGCGATCGCGGTGAATTTGTCGATGGCAGCGGTGCAGGCCCAATCCGTTCACAGCCAAGCCCATCACCACGATCATCATCTCCATGATCACAAGCATCATGGCCACGGGCATCACGGGCACGGGCATCACGAGCACGGGCATGATCACGCGGATCACGACCATCATCGCGATCGCGCCACCCATGCGCACTATGCAGACCATCACCCCCCATCGGCCTAAAACATCGGGGCAAAACCCCGGTTTCTCCTCAGTCATTCGCCCCATTGTGTGCATCCGCCCCATTGTGTGCATCAACCCTAGAAGAAACCGGGTTTCTTGCCAGACTCCACCCGTATAGGCAGACGGCGCGTCTGCGGGTTGAGGGCATGACTGAGGCAAGCAACTCAAAATCCTGCTTCCCGGCGGAGCAGGGTTTTGAGTCAGGGTATGTCGGTCAAGGACAAGGCTGGGCTGGGCTGGGGTGCCCGCCGGATGCCAGCAAGCGTCTAGACACTCGGTTAACGGGCCCCTGGATGAATTAGCGACGCCACCCGAGGCATCCATCCTGCGGCGCACAGGTTGCCTGCCCCTTAAACCGCAGTGGCAGTGGGCGTTTTCTCAAACTTGAGCTTTGAACTTTTAAACGGCTCGGGGATGTTGAGGGGATAATTTCCGGTAAAGCAGGCCGAACAAAAGCTCAGAGAGTCTTGGTGGGTCATGGCCAACATCCCCTCCCAACTGAGATAGGCCAGGGAATCCACCCCAATTTTGACCGCAATTTCTTCCACCGAGAGGTTCGCCGCAATGAGCTGGGCCTGATTATCGGTATCGATGCCAAAGAAACAGGGGTGAGTCACCGGCGGCGACGAAATCCGCATGTGAACCTCCGTCGCCCCCGCATCGCGCAGCGCCTTTACGATTTTGTAGCTGGTGGTGCCGCGCACAATGGAATCGTCCACAATCAGCACCCGCTGGCCCTCCAGCACATCCTTAAGGGGGTTCAGCTTCATGCGAATGCCCACCTCCCGCATCGACTGGGTGGGCTGAATGAAGGTACGCCCCACGTAGCGGTTTTTGATCAGCCCTTCGGCGTAGGGAATGCGCGATTCTTGGGAAAAGCCGATCGCGGCAGGTACGCCAGAATCGGGCACCGCCATCACCAAATCCACATCAGCCGGGGACTCGCGGGCAAGCTGCTGCCCCAACCGCATGCGATAGCTGTACAGGGTTTCTTCATTAACCACGCTGTCCGGGCGAGAGAAGTAGATCATCTCAAAGACACACAGCTTACGCTCGGCCTGGGTATCCCACTGGAAGGAAGTCACGCCAGCATCGGTAATCCAGACCAATTCGCCAGGCTCAACGTCGCGCACATAGTGGGCTCCGATGATGTCTAGGCCGCAGGTTTCAGAGGCCAGCACATACTTGGCAGGGCCGTTAGGCTCGGCGGGCAAATCGCCCAGCACCCCCAATACCAGAGGACGAATGCCGTGGGAGTCGCGGGTGCCCATGAGGCCGTCGGGGGTGCCAATCACCAGGCTAAAGGCTCCTTCGCAGCGATGAAAGGCCGCGATCGCCCCTTGAATCCAGTCTTTGCCTTCATTGACAGCCTCGGCGATCGCGACGGCAATCATCTCCGTATCTGCTGTGCTGACTAGCCCATGCCCCTCTTGCAGCAGCGCCTCCCGCAGGTTAGGCGCATTCACCAGGTTGCCATTGTGGGCGAGGGCAAGCTTGCCCAGGCGGGTTTCCACGATCGCGGGTTGGGCGTTGGCAAGGTGGCTCGATCCTGTCGTGGAATAGCGGGTGTGCCCCACCGCAAGCTGCCCCGGCAGCTCGTGCAAGATAGTGCCATCAAAAACCTGGGAAACCAGCCCCATTGCCTTGTAAACGTGCAGCGTGCCGTGATCAAAGGTGGCGATGCCTGCCGACTCCTGACCCCGATGTTGCAGGGCAAAGAGCCCAAAATAGGTCAACGTGGCCACATCCTCATCTGGGGCATGAATCCCGAATACCCCACAGGCTTCTTCGGGTTTGTCGGGACGTGGCGGTGTGCCAGCGGCGGACGGCAGACGATGCGACAAAGATGGGTGCGATCGCGAGTTCATCGGGGACGCTGGCTCCAAAAAGATTGCAGCGGAGAAAAGACAGAACGGTTCAGATCCGTCACCAGATCTGGACAAGAGTAGACTGGCGCGAGGGCAAGCCTGGGGCACCATCCACTCTCCATCTTAGAAGGCTACCCAACGGGTGTCAGGGAAAAGATTTTGCCCGCCATGCCATGGCACAAACGCCGTTTAATCTTCTCTTAATACCCTCTGATCCTATCATTCCCACCGGAGGGTGTGATCTATGTCACGTTATGGGACGGGTGGGCTCAATCGGCGAGGCGACGCTCGATCGCGGTGCTCCAGACCCCGTGCAGCGCCGCAACCTCCGCCAAGAGCAATCGTTCACCTCCAACAAGATCAATGGTTAGGGGCGCGGTGCCCGCGCCGACGATGCCAAGTCGTTGCCAGCGATCGCCCAGGGTTTCCGCCAAATATGCTTCCCATGCCGTCGCCATCGCTGGGTCAACGGACACCAGAATGCGCGCCCCCCCTTCCCCAAACAGCACCCGATCCCATCGAATGGCCTGGGTTTGGCCCAGCGGAAACGTGACCGATGCGCCCCGTTGGCCGCTGATGCAGCACTCTGTAAGGGCGATCGCCAGCCCGCCCTCCGCGCTGTCGTGGGCAGATCTCACCCAGCCCTGACGAATGCCATCGCGACACACTCGCTGCACCGCCCGTTCTAGCGCCCCATCCACCCGGGGCGGACGCCCCGCCACCGTGTTGTGCACCACCGCCAAATATTCCGAGGCTCCCAGGGTCACCGCCTCTGCCGCCCCATCGCCCTGCTCAAGGGTGAGCCCCAGGAGATAAATGATATCCCCCTCGGCCCGCCAGCCCTGACCGCACACCCGACCCACATCCTCCACCATGCCCACCATGCCCACCACTGGCGTTGGGTAGATGGGGGTGGGGTTGCCGTGGCTGTCGAGGGTTTCGTTATAAAGCGAGACGTTGCCTCCGGTGACGGGCGTGCCAAACTCACGACAGCCCTCCGCCAAGCCTCGACAGGCTTCCGCCAGTTGCCAATAGCCGATGGGTTTCTCGGGACTGCCAAAATTTAGGTTGTCGGTCACAGCTAGGGGCTCCGCACCCACACAACTGAGGTTGCGGGCGGCTTCTGCCACGGCGGCCTTGGCCCCTTCGTAGGGGTCGAGATACACGTAGCGAGCGTTGCAGTCTACCGTGGCGGCGACGCCTCGGCGCGTGTTCACCAAGGCCGCTGCCAGTGGCCCCGCCTGAGGACGCAGGCGCACCACGGCGGCATCGGCCCCGCCGGGGACGAGCACGGTGTTGTTTTGCACTTGGTGGTCGTATTGGCGATAGACCCAACGCTTGGAGGCGATGGTGGGGCTGTCGAGCAGGGTCATCAGCACTGCCGACCAAGTTTGCGGGCGATCGCCTGCCAGACCCTCGACTGCACAATCCGGAAGCTGCGCCTCTGACCATTGCCGCGCGGTTTTCACGTAGTCGGGCAGGTCGGCCATCAGCTCGTGGTGGTAGAGGGGCGTGTCGTCGGCGAGGGCCGTGGCCGGAATTTCTGCCGCGATCGCCCCCTGAAAGCGAATCCGCACCATCGGCTCCTCAATCACCGTGCCTGCCACAACCGCGTGGAGCCCCCACTTCTCAAAAATTGCGATCAGCTCTTGCTCACGGCCCGCCTGCGCCACAAACAACATCCGCTCTTGGGATTCTGAGAGCAGGTATTCATAGGGCACCATACCTGTTTCACGGGCGGGAATTTTGTCAAGGTCGAGATCAATGCCGACACCGCCCTTCGCCGCCATTTCCGACGTGGAGCAGGTGATACCTGCGGCCCCCATATCCTGCGCCGCCACCACCGCCCCCGTTTTGAAGGCTTCGAGACAGGCTTCCATCAGCGATTTTTCTAAGAAGGGATCGCCCACCTGCACGGCGGGGCGATCGGCCTCAGATTCGTCGCTCAGCTCCGCGCTGGCAAAGCTGGCCCCGCCCATGCCGTCGCGCCCGGTGGTGGAGCCCACGTACAGCACGGGGTTGCCGATCCCCGACGCGCCCGATTTGACGATTTCCGGCGTTTCCATCAGGCCGATCGCCATTACATTCACCAAGGGATTGCCCGCATAGGCCGGGTCAAAGTAGACCTCACCCGCCACCGTAGGCACGCCAAAACAGTTGCCATAGTGGGCAATGCCCGACACCACGCCCGTGAAGATGCGACGGGTGCGCGGTTCTGACAAATCGCCAAAGCGCAGGGCGTTGAGGGCTGCAATTGGTCGGGCACCCATCGTAAAAATATCGCGCAGGATGCCACCCACGCCCGTTGCGGCTCCCTGAAAGGGCTCCACCGCTGAGGGGTGGTTGTGGGACTCAATTTTGAAGGCAAGCTGGAGCCCGTCACCAAAGTCCACAACGCCAGCATTTTCGCCAGGGCCAACCAGAATGCGATCGCCCGTCGTGGGGAACTGCTTGAGCAGCGGGCGCGAATTTTTGTAGCAGCAGTGCTCTGACCACATCACCCCAAACATGCCCAGCTCGGCCCGGTTGGGGTGGCGACCGAGACGCCGCACAATTTCCTCGTATTCGTCTGGCTTGATGCCTTCGGAGGCAATCTCTTCGGGGGAGAACGGCGCAGTCATGGTCAATCCCTCTAAACCCGCCCCATTTTACCGTTCCCCTTGGCACTCGGAGAGGTCGGCGCAGTTCTCTCGTGGACAAGGGCCATGTCGATCCCAAATCGGATGCGATCGCGCCCAGATTGCCAGGGTTCGGGGCGATCGCTGAAAGCGCGATGACACACGCGATCGCGATCAGCCAACCGTGTGATCAATATCACCCGGCACCGTGATGGAGATCGTGGGGGTAACCTCAGCCCATCCGCATACTGTAGATGACTCAACTCTAGCCGAGTCATCTACAGGGAACACACACCGACCGACAGGCACACGGGAGTCCTGTCGGTTTTTTATTTGTTGCCATTTTCCCGCTCAAATTTTCCCGCCCAACTGCCCCCAAAGCCCGGCGCACCGCTACATTGCGCCCATTGTATTCTTCCAAGACAGCTCTTTGCACAACACCGTGAGCGCCCGCTGATCTGCCCCAGCAAACAGGTTGCTGTCAATCAATTCGGTCAACACCTGCTGGGTCAACTGGGCGGCAAATCGCCCCCCCGATCGCAGCAGATGACTGTAGTAGCGAAACTGAGGTCGCCCGTCGCGATCGCAGTGGAAACGATGCACTGCATCGGGGGGCATGGCGTAAACATTTGTGTTGACGGGCACCACCACCCGAGGGATACCGTGGTCGCCCCACTGGCTGCGGCCCTCCACCCGCCGCGTGCCCACCAGCACCACCCCCAGCAGGGTGCGGGTTTCACTGATCAGGTCGGGGGTAAACATGGGGTCGGGCTCACTCGACAGGCGCGGCCCATTGTTGAGAAACGCCGGGTTCACCAACTGGGAGTTGTAGACGAGGCCGACGGCCCAGTGGCGATCGCCATCCTCCAGCGCCACAAACTGTCCAAACCCAAAGGCTTCCGACGGCGGCGGCGACACCACATCGTGGCTGTCGTCTACCTGCACTACATAATCACAGTGGGAGTTTGACTTCACCACTTTGCCAATGCGGCGATCGCGCTCTGTCCGGTCGAGAAAATCCATCCACCTATCTCCACAAAAAGGGGCAGCGGCCTTGACCCCTGCCCCTCCTATTCTGCGAATCTTTGAACCGTCTGCAAGATCAGGGATTATCTGCGCGATGCCCCCGGGCGCGATCGCCGCAGCCAGACCGTTGCCCTCAGGGTTCCGTCAGGAAAACCTTAACGGGTCGAAGCCCCTCAAAATTCAACCCCAACTCATCTTCAGGATTTAGGCAAACCCGCCATTCCTGAATTGACACACCCTTAGGACATCGCTTGGATAATGAAGTCGAAGTAAGGCGCGGCTTCCAGGGCGTCTTCATTGGACAGCAGACCCAGGGAGGCCTCCTTTAAGCAGCGAATGGCTTCTGCCATCCCCGGCATCGGCACATTCAGCGCGTTGTACATTTCGCGCACGCCCACCAGGCCAATGCTCTCGATCGGAGCCTTGTCTCCTGCGATGATGCCGTAGGTCACGAGGCGCAGATACCAGCCATAGTCCCGCAGGCACAGCGCCCGCTGCTTTTGCCCAAAGGCATTGCCGCCGGGGGCAATGAAGTCTGGGCGACGACGCCACAGCTCCTTGCTGGCCTTATCTACAATTTTCTTTTCGTTCTCAGAAAGGGTTTGGGCGATCTGTAGCCGCTGCTCGCCCGTTGCTAAAAAGTCTTTAATGCTGGAGAGTTCGCCAATGGTGGGGTAACGCAGCTCATCATCGGCGTTCAGAATCACTTGACTAACTACAGACATGGTTTTTTGAAGACGGGGATGGATAACTGCTAATTATTAGATAGTGTACAGAGTTCAGTTCTCTCAGGAAAGGAATCCGTAGTCTGTGTAACGTGTTCGGGGCGATCGCGCCCCATTTTTCGCGAAAATCCCTTTACACTCCTTTACAGAGCACTTCATAAAACCCAGGATTGATAGGGATGACTCACCGCACTCCGCAACGGGGATTCAACCATTGGGAAGATGCCCAAGATCTGGATCAAGTGGTGTCTGACAAACGCACGGCCAAACGCGCGGGCCGGGCCAAGGCGCGCCGCCGCAATCGCCGCTACGAAAATCGTCTGCTGCGCGCCAGTCTAGAGGAGGGAGAGATTGATCTGGCGGGCGATCGCGGCGACGAAAATTCGCTAGCCTAAAAAGCCTGTGTCGGGCCCGCTGCCATGACTGCCCCCTCCCTCGCTCGCATTGATGTGTATCCGGTAAAGTCGCTGGATGGCCTCACCGTTGACCACGCCGAGGTGTTGGCGAGCGGAGCCCTGCGGGACGATCGCGTCGATGCGCTGGTGGACGCTGCCGGGCAGTTTGTAAACGGCAAACGGGACGCCCGCATCCATCGGGTGCGATCGCGGTTCAGCCCAGACCTGCACCACATCACCCTGTGGGCCGATCTGACAACCGGGATCACCGCAGCGTAAACCTTTCACCGATCGCGCGATCGCGCCGCCCTGGAAGCCTGGTTGAGCGACTACTTTCAGCAGCCCATCACCCTCCAGCACAACCCCATCACGGGCTTTCCCGACGATACGGCTTCTTCTGGCCCCACAGTGATCAGCACCGCCACCCTAGAAACCGCCGCCGCCTGGTTTGACCTCAGCCTCGACGAAACCCGTCGCCGCTTTCGCACCAATTTGGAAATTGGCGGCGTCCCTCCCTTTTGGGAAGATCGGCTGTTTTCGGACACTGGGAGCCCGGTTGAGTTTTCCATCGGCGCGGTGACGCTCTTGGGCATCAACCCCTGCCAGCGCTGCGTCGTCCCCACTCGCGACACCCTCACTGGAGCGGTGACCGCCGCCTTTGTGAAGCGCTTCAACCAGGAGCGACAGGCTACGATGCCGCCCTTTGTGGCGCGATCGCGCTTCAACCACTTCTATCGGTTGGCGGTCAACACTCGTCTGGCCCCCACCGAGGCGGGCAAGGTGATACGGGTTGGCGATCGCGTCTTTTTTCCCAGCTAAATGGCCACAATCCGCGCTCTGTCCCCCATCCATCAACTACCATGCTGACTGAAATTCGCAACTTTCTAGCGCTATCGCCCCAGCTTCTTACCGCCGGACAACCCACCGCCGAACAGTTTGACGAACTGCGCGAGGCCGGAGTTGAGGTTGTGGTCAATTTGGCGATGCCCACCTCGACCAATGCCCTGCCCAACGAGCGCGCCATTGTTGAAGGGTTGGGAATGACCTACATTCCGATTCCTGTTGTATGGGAAACCCCAACCCGCGAAGACTTTGAGCAGTTTTCCCAGGTGCTTGATGCCCATCGCGATCGCACAGTTTTGGTGCATTGCGCGCTCAATATGCGCGTGTCGGCCTTTGTGTATACATACCGGGTTTTGCAAGGGATGGAACCCGCGATCGCCCAGGCCGACCTTGCTAAAATCTGGCAGCCCAACGCCACATGGCAAGCCTTCATCGACAGCACCCTTACCAGCGGAAACGTCAGTTCAGGTTAAGCCATTGGCCAGTCCTTTCCCTTCCTGGGGAAGGGCGTCCACAGGACGGAGTGGGGGAAGCCCTTGGGCCAAACCACCCCTGGCCCCTCCGAGGAGGGGAAGTCCTCTGGCAACGGATCGGGCTTGCGTAATGGACGACTGATCCCGAACTCAGGTTAACCCACAAAAACAGGGGCTCCTTCTAGAAAGAAGAAGCCCCTATACAGCGTGTGCGGGGTATTCTCCCCCGTTACGACAAGCTGCTAAACCGCCGCCCTATTGAGGTCGGGTGCAGTCAAAGAGCCGCACGATCGCAGCGGAGGTGTAATTACGCAAGGCCGGAGAATTGGGCGCGAAGGCCGTACCACGCTCATTGAGCGGCGTTGCGATTTGGCAATAACCCGACATCATGCGGATGACGCTTTCGCCCCAGTGACCGCCAATATCCGAGAAGCTAAAGACGTTGTGAGTCGGCTCCAGGGTGGTGCTTAGCCCTGTTGCCTGCCGCTCATACTCCGCCGTGCGGCGCATAATCGCCATTAGCTCAACCCGGCTCACGGGTGCTGCGGGGCGGAAGGTGCCCGTTTGGTCCCCGCTGACAATCCCCGCACTACGCGCAAAGGCAATTTTGCCTGCGCTCCAGCGGTTAGCAGCCACATCGGGGAAGGGAGCCGCGCCCAAGGGCACGGTGGGAATGTTGAGGTTGGGCTGGCGCTTGAGCAACGCCTCAACAATCATCGAAACTGCTTGCTCGCGGGTGACCGGCTGGGTGGGTTTGAAGGTGCCATCCTGGAAGCCAGCAACAAACCCGATTTCGACCGCTCGGGCAATTTGTGTGGCATACACATCCCCGCGAATGTCGGAGAAGGGCAGGGTTTGTGGGGGCGTGGTGGGCGGGCGAGTGCCGGGATCCGTCGCCACGGGTGCGCCATCCAAGAGTTGCGCCAGGGTCGCCTCGTTGGTGTAGTAGAAGTGGCCGAGGGGACGACCTTCAAAGACGCGCTGGGTCACCCGCCAGCCCGGATTCAAGTTGATTTCGGTGAAGCCATTGCTGCCGATGCCGTTGCTGCGGCCAATGGGAATCGGGGCTGAGCCGTCACGGGGGACACCCAGCAGCACCAAGTTGCCGCCAGACTGGCGCACCTGCAACTGGTATTGCGAGCCAAGATCGCCGTTGTTGACGCGGATGGAGTAGCCATTGCTGTCTGAGGAGCGCCCGCAAATGCCCGTAAAGTCAAAGGTGGTCCACAGGGGGTTTACTTCTCCGGTGGTGGGGTTGACCTCAAAGCAGGGGCGGGCGTTGGTGCGCTGTTCGATGAGGTAGAGGCGGTAGGGAATTAGCACGGTGCCGGGGGCGGCAACGGTCAAAAAGCGGTTTTGGTCTACCTCCTGTGTGGTGTAGATCTGCGCGATCGCGCTACCCATTCCCCCTAGCAAGCTAAACGCGGTGGCGGCGATCGCGGCAATTTTTACGGTGGTCGTAGATTTCATAGGTCACCCAATAGACAAGTGTGTGTTGAAGAGCGGGGGCAAAACAGCGCCCCCAATCATCCTAAAGGCGCTAGCTACAGGAACCGCAGAGCGAATTTCGGGAATTTTCTGAAACCACCTCCACGCGGTTCCTTATGTTCGGGAAAACGTAAACGTAATGGGAACAACAAAGACGAAACGATGTTGCGCGTCAACTGGAATGTGGTTTAGGGATCAGAACACAGAAGCCAATTATCAAACCATTTACCCGGCAGCCATCAATTATTTCTCAAAGATTTAGGAACTGTGCTTGCCATCATCAAGACTAAATTCCTAGCTAGTCTCTGTGACGGTGATCCCGCAAGCTAGGTTGCCGATCGCGGTCACGTTTTTTACCTTGTCAGCCTCGCAAGTGGTTTGACATAGTGATGGAGAAGTGGCGGCCAACCTCTGGATTCAGACCAGACCATTCGCTGAAGACCCGTCGCACCTGAGTTGGCAATGTTTTGTGTCGTGCAACAGTTTTGACTGAGTGCAGATCGTTTCCACACCTTGACACCCAAAGTTCAGGGGCAGGGTACGCCCTCGTGGGTTTTGGAAACACACCGATTCGGCATCTTCAATCCCTTGACCGTGCGCTGAAACAGGCTACCCCGATGAATCAGGAGTCCATGATGAAACGCTGGAATCGTGTCATTTCGCCTTTTGCTGTCTTGGGGCTTGGTTCCCTTGCAATCGCCCTGACAACATTGTCATCGCGCGCGATCGCCAATAGCCCAGATCCGTTAACTCAGCTTTTGAGCACGCGATCGTGTGTGGGCTGCAACTTGGCCGGGGCAGACCTCAGACGCTATGACCTCAGCGGCGTCAACCTCTCGAAGGCGAACCTGAGAAACGCCAACTTCTTCCAGGCAAACCTTGAGAACGCAGATCTCCACGGCGCAGACCTCCGCGATGCCTATCTGGGGGAAGTGAACGGGCGCGCAGCCAACTTCAACGCCGCCCGGCTGGATTATGCCAACCTGAACCGGGGAGATTTTGCAGGAGCAACGTTTTACACCACGAGCTTCCGCGAAGCTCTGATTGAGCGCGTAAACTTTCAAAACGCGCTGCTGTCTGCAGCAGACTTTACCCAAGCAGTGATCGTTGCCACCGACTTTCGGGGCGCGGTTTTGTGTGGGGCATTGATGCCCTATGGCGACTATCGCCACGCCTGCACCGCTGCTGAAACCAATGCTGCTGCCGAATAGGTCAGGGTTCAGGCTCGGGCTGTAGGTGGGGGGCGTCATCCGGCGCGGGGTGCGATCGCAGCGACTGCCCCTGGGTGGCAATCCGCTTGGCATACCACCAGGCTTGCAGCTCGCGCGACAGGCGGCTGGTATACAGCGTTGTGATAAAGGGCTCGGCGCGGTAGCTTTGGCCAATAATTTCCACGTTGTAGGACGGAAAGCGCCGCGCGGCCATATCGGGCACAAAACGCCGCCCAATGCGCCGCCAACTCGGTTCCTTGCCGCGCCATTGCAGCCGACAGCAGGGCCAAGGCAGTTGCTCGCGATCAAACAAGCGACAACAGGGGCCAATCACCCGATAGGTTAAGTGTGCTCCAGGACTCTGGAACACATGCCCAGCAGGCCAGGGATGGTCGGCGTTTGGAGGCTGAGGCGGTATCATCGGAGGAGACACAAAACCTGTTGTAACCATTCTTTTACGAGATTTATCATGGCTGAGCCTATCACTCCAGCAGTGAGCGATCGCATCTGCAAACACATGAACGACGACCATGCCGACGCAGTGCTTACCTACGCTCACGTATTTGGCAAAACCCCCGAGGCCACCGCTGCCGTGATGCAGTCCATCGACCTTGAAGGGATGACCCTCGACGCAGAGGTGAATGGCGAGCGAGTGCCTGTGCGTGTTCCCTTTGCCGCGCCCCTCGCCGATGCCAAAGAAGCCCACCACGTCTTAGTGGACATGCTGAAGCAGGCTCGCAGCACCGCCACGTCCTGACCCATCGTCGAACAGAATCCTGTGATGAGTGTTGCGATTCGTTTTTTGCCCAACGATGTGACGGTAGATGCCGAGGTCGGCGAGCCCTTGCTCAAGGTGGCCGATCGCGCGGGTATTCAAATCCCGACGGGTTGTTTAATGGGGTCGTGTCATGCCTGTGAGGTGGAAATCGAGGGACTTGAGGAGCCGATCTGCTCGTGCATTTCTGCTGTGCCCCCAGGCTATCCGACGCTGACTATCAACCTCTACGTCGATCCCACCTGGTAGCTGCTCTGCCTTTCACAGAGGTTCGACCCTCGCGACATCGCTGCGCTACGGGACGGTCGTGTGCGGCTCAGAGGGTGACAAATGACGTTTCCTTGGCCCCACCATCCGTGGCTCGATTCCTTTGGGGGCTACTCTGGGAATGCTTCATGGTGAGAGCAACGCACTGGGTTGCGATCGCGACGGGTTTCTACACCGGGCATTTCGGTTTCCCGACGGGATGGCATTTCATCACGATCACAGGCGCGTAAACTTCGCCACTGGGGTTCGGTTCCACTCACTTCTGCGGTGACAGGCTCGTTGTTACAGTAAAACCATTGCACGGTCATCTACAGACCGACGCTTTACCAACGTTTTTCCGTTGCTAGCCGATAGAGGTAACCCAAGGTGAACAACGCTCCTGGTCAAACTTCCGACTTTTTTAATCGCGATCGCGAGGGTCAAAACAGCCTGTTGCAATACGTTCAGGCCATGAGCCCTGAAACCATCGCGCAGCTTTCTCGCCCGGTGTCTCCCGAAGTTATGCAGGCGATGGAGCACAACATCATTGGCTTACTAGGCGGCCTGCCATCGAAGCACTTTGACGTCACCATCACCACCAACCGTGAAAACCTGGGGCGGCTGTTGGCCTCTGCGATGATGAGCGGCTACTTTTTGCGCGGGGCAGAGCAACGTCTTGCCTTTGAGGAATCGCTGATGGCGATGGATGCTTCGGCGGATGGGGTTTAGCACCTCCGCCAATCGAGACGGTTGCGATTCGGCCAATCTGTTTGCAGATTGGCCGAATTTTAATGTGGGGGAACTTCGCCATGCCCTGTTGAGGTGGTATCAGCAAGAAGGGCGATCGCTGCCCTGGCGAGACACCCGAGATCCTTACGCCATCTGGATCTCGGAGATCATGCTGCAACAGACCCAGGTAAAGACGGTCATTCCCTACTACACACGCTGGCTGCAAACCTTCCCGACGGTGGAGGTGCTGGCGGCTGCGGATCAACAGACCGTGCTCAAAGCCTGGGAGGGGCTGGGCTACTATGCCCGAGCTCGCAACTTGCACCGGGCGGCGCAGGCGATCGCCACCCAGCACAACGGTCAGTTTCCCCAGGATTTTGAAGCCGCGATCGCCCTCCCTGGCATTGGTCGCACCACGGCGGGCGGCATCTTGAGCGCCGCCTTTAACCAACCGCTCCCAATTTTAGATGGCAACGTCAAGCGGGTGCTATCGCGCCTCATCGCCCTTGATCGCCCCCCCAGCAAAGCCCTAGCCCTGCTGTGGGATTTGTCAGGAGCGTTGGTGCCCCCCGACAATGGCCGTGACTTTAACCAAGCGCTGATGGATTTGGGCGCAACCTGCTGTACGCGACGCCAGCCTACCTGTGTCCAGTGTCCTTGGCAGACAAACTGCGCAGCGTACAATCAAAACGTACAGTCGGAGATTCCTATGACAGAGGTTCGGGATCCCATTCCCCATAAGCAAATTGGCGTTGCAGTGGTGTGGAATGATGAGGGTAAAATTCTCATTGATCGCCGTCGTCAAGAGGGCTTACTCGGTGGCTTGTGGGAATTTCCGGGGGGCAAGATTGAGCCCGGTGAAAATGTTGAAGACTGCATTCGCCGCGAGCTTCAGGAAGAGGTGGCGATCGCGGTGGAGGTGGGCGATCGCCTGATGACGCTAGAGCATACCTACACCCACTTCAAGGTGACGCTAAACGTGTTTCATTGCCGACACCTCAGCGGCGAGCCCCAACCCATTGAGTGCGACGAAATTCGCTGGGTCACCGTGGCCGAATTGGACGAGTATCCCTTCCCAAAGGCGAATCTCAAAATCATTGAGGCGCTGAAACTGGGCTCCCAAATCCCTGCCCCGCGTTAAGGCAGGGTGGCTTCTCCCCTGCCCCGGCGCTACCTGTCCTAAAGCCAACACTCTGGAAACCCAGCGCGGTTCCCCTTAGTTCCTTGCGCCCTCTCCTCACCGCGATCGCGCAGAACGATACAGTGGAAAGCAGTGACATCCAGACTTAATCGCCGCTGCTATGGTTCTCAGCCTGTCTCCTGCCCCCGTTGATCTTGCCCAACATCGTCGGCAGTTTCCCGCGCTCCAGCGTCATCGGTACTTCAACTATGGCGGACAGGGGCCAATGCCCGAGGCCGCGATCGCGGCCATGCACGACGCTCAGATGCACATCCAAACTACTGGCCCCTTTAGCGGCGCGGTCAATCGCGGACTCCAGCAAGACACCGCCGCCATGCGCACCGCCTGGGCCGACCTGCTGGCCGTTGCGCCCGAGAGCATCACGCTGACCGAGGATGTCACCGTGGGCTGCAACATTGCTCTGTGGGGGCTCGACTGGCAACCCGGCGATCGCATTTTGCTGACCGACTGCGAACACCCTGGCATTATCGCCACCGTGCAGGAAATTAGCCGACGCTTTGGCGTGGCGATCGACCCCTGCCCTATTTTGGCGACTGCCCAAGGCGGCGATCCTGTGGCGGTCATTGCTGCCGCCCTCCACCCCCGCACCCGGCTGCTGGTCGCCAGCCACATCCTGTGGAATACGGGGCAAGTGTTGCCCCTGGCAGACCTCACCCAGCTTTGCCACGATCGCCGTCCTGATCCCGTCTGGGTGTTGTCAGATGCGGCCCAGTCCGTAGGCATGTTGCCCCTCAACTTGACGGATCTGGGGATAGATTTCTACGCCTTTACCGGGCACAAGTGGTGCTGTGGCCCGGCTGGGCTAGGCGGGCTCTATGTGCGGCCCGAGGTGCGCGATCGCCTGCATCCCACCTTCATTGGCTGGCGCGGCATCACCACCGACGCCGCCGGAAACCCCACAGGTTGGCAGCCCAACGGCAGCCGCTACGAGGTCGCCACCTCAGACTACACGCTGATTGCGGGGCTGCGATCGGCCCTTGAGATCCATCGCCAGTGGGGCACCGATGCCCAGCGCTATGACCGCATTGTGGCGCTCAGTCAGCGCCTCTGGCAGCGTCTCAACGATCAGCCACAGATTCGCTGCATCACCGCCACGCCGCCCAAGTCGGGGCTGGTGTCCTTCCAAATTTTGGAAGCCGGGGAGCCCAGTCGCGATCGCCACATCCACCTGGTCAACACCCTGGAAGCGGAGGGCGTATTTTTGCGCACGCTGCTGCATCCCCACTGTGTGCGGGCCTGCACCCATTACCTCACCCTAGAGGCCGAGGTGGATGCCCTGGCCGATCGCATCCTGGCCACGATCGCCGAGCCCCGGTCGTGACCGCCGTTCTTGGGTAGGATTTAGGAAACCCCCGGTGTTGCTGCCCGTTGATCCCTAACCCATGCAGATTCTGTCCGTTACGCTAAAAAACTTCAAAACCCATCGCGATCGCGTCTTCACCTTTGCCCCCGGCACCAACGCCATCTGCGGCGAAAATGGCGCGGGCAAAACCAGCATTCTGGAAGCGATCGCCTGGGTGCTCTTTAACTACCAGGGCGACTACAAAAAAGAAGATCTGATTCGCAACGGCAGCGGCAGCGCCGAAGCCACCGTCGAATTTATTTCCCACCAAGACGGGCGCACCTACACTGTGCAGCGCAACACCACCAAGGGCTACGTCATTTTTGATCCCCAGCAAAATGTGCGCCTGCCCTACACCCGCATCAAAGACGAAGTGTTGCCGTGGCTGCGCGAGCACATGGGCGTCGCCCCCGGCACCGACCTCGGCGAACTGTTTGCACGCACGGTGGGCGTTCCCCAGGGCACCTTTACCGCCGACTTTTTGCAAACCGCCGAAAATCGCAAGACGGTATTCGACAAAGTGCTCAAAGTCGAGGAATACAAAACCGTCCACAAAGAGCTGAACACTCTGCGCCGCTATGCCGAAGACCAGGTTGACGCCCTCGATCGCGACATCGCCCAGTATGAAGAACGGCTCCAGGGTTGGGACGACCTGCACCAGCGGCACCAGACCCTCACCGCCCAAATTTCCCAGAACGAGGCGCAACTGACCACCCTCGACCAGCAGCTTGCCGCCCTGCAACAGGAGCGCGATGCCCTCAAAGCCGAAGCCACGCGGGTGCAAGCGCTCCAAACAGAGGTGCAGCAGGCGCGATCGCGCCTCGACCAGCAGCAGCAACACACCGCCATGCTGCAAACTTCCCTCGCCCAAGCTCAGCACGCCGCCGCCCTCTGTACCGCCGCCCAGCCCACCTATGCCGCCTATCAGGCTGCCGAGGCCACCCTGCAAACCCTGAACCAACGGCAATCTGAACGCCGCACCCTGCAAATCCGCCAGCGCGATCTGCAAAAAACCTTAGACAGCCGCGCGGCGGATCTCACCCGCCTCAAGCTCCAGCTCGACCAATTGGCAGAGGCCGAGGCGGAACGCCAGCGCCTACAACCCCAGATCCTTGCCCAGGGCGAGCTTGAGGAACAACTGAGAGAGCAACTCGCCGTACAGCACACGCTGGCGGAAGTACGCGGCGAACTGCAAGCCTTAGAACAACAGAGCATCCCTCTGCAACGGCAAATCATTGAGCGAGTGACAGCGATCCAGCAGCTTCAGGCGCAGGCCAACGCCCTCGACGCGCTGCCCGATTTGGAACAGCAGCGCGATCGCCTGCAACAGCAGATCAGCCGCATTGAGGCAGCGCGCCAGTTTGAGCCAGAACTGCGGCGGTTGGTGGCAGCGGGAGAAGGAGCCAGCGATCGCTACGCCACCCAAGTCCACACCGCGATCGCCACCCTAGCCGACCTGCAAGCCAGCATCCCCCTATTGTCAGCCTCGGCGATTGAGACACTCCAGGCAGCACTCCAGGCCGGAATCACCGTAAACCAGGACATTTTGACCGACGTTCGCGGCATTCTGGCCGACCTCGCCACCCAAACCGATGTCGCCGCGTTGCAGGCGCAGCTCAATCAAATCCGCACGCAAATCAGACAGCTCACTCGCCAGCAAGCCGCGATCGCCACCCTGCCCCAGCGCAAACAGGAGCTGGAAACCCTGCGCCAGCAATCTCACACCCTCGATGCCCGTCGCGATCGCTTAGCGCAGCGCCTCGCCGCCGAAACCGAGGTGACTGCCAAGATTCAACACCTTGAGGCCAAGATCAAAGCCCTGGGAGATCCCAAAGGTCGCCATGCGTTATTGACGCGATCGCTGGCCCAGCAGCCCCAACTCACCCAGCGCTACACCCAGATGGAAGCAGCCCAAGCAGGCATTCAGCGCCAAATTGCCGACCTCGAAACCGCCCTCACCGCCTTCGACACCCTGGAAGCCGAAATCGCCCAGCAGACCCAAATCAAACAAACCCACCACAGCGGCTATCTGCGATACTTGCAGCACGTCAACCTCGCCCAGCGCGAACCCGACCTGACTGCCGAACTGGCCGCCGCCCAACACACCCAAACCGACCTGCACCAGCGCTATACCGCCCTGACCGAGCAGGCCCAAACTGCCCTAGCCCAAATCGATCCCCAACGGGTGGAGCAGGTGGAGACAACTTACCAAGATCTGCGATCGCAACGCGATCGCCTGTCCGGCAGCTTGCCCCAGCAGCGCCAGCTCTGGCAAGAACTCCAACAGCAGTTGGATGCCTTAGCAGAATTGGCCGCCAGCCGCGATCGCGCGATCGCCGAACGCAAACAGCGCGATCGGGTCAAACGCTTCATCACCTTTGCCCGCAAAGCCTACAAAGAAGCTGGCCCGCGCATCACCGAGCGCTACGTCGAGCAAATTTCCCGCGAAGCCGATCGCCTCTTTCGAGAACTGCTGAATCGGCCCAATGTCGCCCTCACCTGGACCCGCGACTACGACATCCTCGTCCAAGAAGGCCCCAATAGCCGCCGCTTTACGAACCTCTCCGGCGGCGAACAAATGTGCGCCGCCCTCGCCGTACGCCTGGCCTTGCTCAAGGTGCTGGCCGACATCGACATCGCCTTTTTCGACGAGCCCACCACCAATATGGACAAACCCCGCCGTGATAGTCTTGCCGAAGCGATAGCCCGCATCAAGAGCTTCAGCCAACTCTTTGTGATCAGCCACGACGACACCTTCGAGAAGGTCACCGAGAACGTGATCGTGGTGGAACGGGAAGGGTAGGGGAGTGGGAGAGCTTGAGAGTGGGAGAGCTTGAGAGTGGAGAGCAAGAGAGCTAGGGAGTAGGCAGGATTGAACTCATCCATCCCTCCAGCCCTCGCCCTCACACCTACTCGCGACTGCGATCGCTCGGCAAGTCCGGTAACGAGTCCTTGATAGGTCTGAATCAGCGTCATTTCATCCAGGGCTTGGCTGGGATCGTTCCAGGTGGCGACAACGCAGTAGGCTTGGCCATCTTCCGCTTCGAGCCAGGTGGTCAGGTTCAGCACACCGGGTTCAGAGCCGCCCTTGAAGGCAATGTGCCGCCAGTCTTCGGGACGCGCGACGCCAGGGTTGACGCCCATCAGCGGCAGATCCTTCACCGTCGCCATCAGGGCGCACAGTTCTCGCGCCGACAGAAACCATTCCACATCCAGCGCGATGGGATCGCCGTTGAACAGGCTGGCCGGGGGCAGCGGCAGGTCGGGCAGGGTCGTCAGCAGACGCCGCCGATCGCGATCGCTCCCCTGGCGAAATGCGGCGAGCGCGTCCGCATTCTCAGGATTCTTGAGGACAAAGAATCGGTGGCGGTATTGTCGCTCACCGAAATCATCAGCGTGGCCAGGGTTTCGAGGGTTATGGCACTGCCCACGGGCCAGTCTTGCAAGAGGCCACTGGGCAGGCTGCGCCAGGCTGCCTCTAGGGGCACAACGGTGTCCCAGCGGAGGGTGCCCGCCGCGATCGCCCGTTGCAGCGCCGCCAACACCGCCAGCTTAAAGGCCGACCCCACCGCCAGCGGCGTCTCTGCCGCCACCGCCGCCCGCACCTCATCCCCCGCCAGCACCAGCAAGCTAGCCTCGCCAGGAAACGCTTCAATCGCCGCGATCGCCTCTGCCAGCGACATCGCCTCCGCCAGCGGACTAAAGAGCAACGCCACAATCTGCCCGGCATCATTGAGCTGAATCAGCGCCGACAGGGTACCGTTCTCAAAGCGCAGTTGATAGCCTTCTGCCAGGGGTTCAATGCCTTGCAAGGCTCCAAGCTGTGCCGTCAACCCGTCGAGGGTGGCTTGCATTTGCGGGAACGGCACCTGCTGCAAAAACACGGGCGCAAACCACTCGGACTGAATGGTTTCGGCCTGAAACAGCCGCTCTAGCGCCTGGGTCGGCGTGGGAATAGCAGCTTGAGCGATCGCGGGGCGATCGGGCACTGAGGCGATCGCGGGCCACGGCAACCAAAGCGATATCAACGTTAACGCAAGGAACAACATCGGGCATTCCACCAATTCAGCACACTGGGTTCCAGCCTAGGGTGGCGGCCCGTGAACAGGCGGGATGTTCAACATTCAGAATATGAAATTCAAAGCGGTGCTGACTCTGAGGCTGATTTGGGGGCAACGTACCAGCGCTCTAGGCCAAGGATGGCCCAAGCCCTGTGCGACCGCACCGCCAAGACCAGCAGAATTAGGCCGGCAATGGCGGCGGTATGCAGCAGCGATCGCCCGCTCCACTGGATCCGCCCCAAATAGCTCGATCCCACCAAGGTGCAGTGGATGCCACACAACACCAGCGCCGGAATGCTGAGGAGATGCAGATTGCGCCACAGGGAGCCGAGCCAGCGCTGGGCGGCGGGGGTACTCGTCAGGGCGAGGGGGGTCATCAGCGCTAGGCTGCCGACTCCGGCCACCATGCCCCATTGGTGTTGGGGCAGCATAAACCGCAGGGCGGCGGGGTTCCAGTTCCAGCTATGTTCGACCATGTGGAAGGTGGGGGCACAGGCCAGCACAGAGGAGCTGACGCCCAGCACGCGCCGATATTTCATGAGATGGGGGACGAGCTTGCTGAGGAGACGCGCGACCAAGGCGAGCACTAGGCAGGCGATCGCGTGTGGCCTGTGTGATCCACCATCAGTGGCCCGTGTGATCCACCATCATATTTCCGGTGCGGCTCAGGGTTAGCAGGCCGATCGCAAGGGTAATCCATCCCCCAAGGCGAAAGAGCTGGCTGGCGCGATGGCGGCTTAGCCAAGCGCTCGATACCCCCACCCCCACCATCGTCGGTAGGGTACCCAGGCCAAAAGCCACCATCGTCGCCGCTCCGCCCCACACCGTGCTGGTTTCCGCCGCTTTGATCTGCGCCGCATAGAGAAAGCCGCAGGGCAACAACCCCCACGCCATCCCCAACAGGGCGGGGGTCCACCAGTGGGGCTGCTGGGCTGTCCGGGTCATGGCGCGATGGAGGCGATCGTGGAGTTTCCCTTGCAGGGGGTGCAGCAGGGGCAGTTTGGGCAAGAGCCCCGGTACGACCTGTCGCAACCCAAGCCAGACAAGCAGCAGGCCGGTCAATAGAGCGATCGCCCGCCGTAGCGGACTGCCCACCCCAGCCACCTGCCCTCCCGCCACCAACACCGACCCCAGCCCGCCGATCGCAGCCCCCACCAGCACATAGCTCAGCAGCCGCCCCACATTGAGCGTCAGGTGAAAGGCGACTCGCTGCCAAGGGCGAGCGGCCGGGCGGGATTGGGCCGATAGGGAGAGGGCGATCGCAATGGAGCCGCACATGGTGACACAGTGCCCAAAGCTGCCCAAGAAACCCAGGCTCACCATCAGCAACAAATCGAGCACGATCGCCTTACCCCTCCAGCGTCAAAAACTGTTCGAGGGCATCGGCGACAGCAGGGGGCCAGCGCCGCACCGATCGCACCCAGTGCAGGTCGCGATAGCGGGTATCCAGGCCAGACACCGCCACCCAGTGGCTCTCGGCCTCGCCTTGCTTGCCCGTCGTCCACAGGGCGGCGGTCAGGGCGGCCCGTGCGTCAGCAAAATTGGGGTATTTGCGCACAATCGCCCGCAGCGATCGCACCGCCTCCGTCGTCTCGCCAACCTGGTACAGCGCCAGGGCGTAGTTCACCCGCGCGAGGGCGAACTCGTTGGCGAGGGTGGTGGCTTTGCGATAGTCGGCGATCGCGGCGTCCCAGTTGCCTTGGCCTGCTTCAGCGTTGCCGCGATTGTTGTAGGCTCCGGCTTCGTTGGGGTCAAGGGCGAGGGCGTGGTTGTAGTCGGCGATCGCGGCGTCCCAGTCGCGACTCACTTCATAGGCCGCGCCGCGATTGAGGTAAGCATCCACTGCCTCGGGTGCGAGTTCTATGGCGTGGGTGTAGTCGTCGATCGCCCCGGCCAATTCGTTTTGGCTGACGCGCACAATGCCGCGATTGCTCCAGATAGCAGCTTCTTCAGGCAAAAACTCTAGGAGTTGCGTCCAGTAGTCTTCCGCCGCGTCGTACTGTCCGGCGCGGCTGGTGGCAAAGGCTTTTTCCCGCAGTTCGGCGATGGTTTGAATGTCGCGTTGGGTCAATTCGGCGGGGTTGGTGGCGGCGATCGCGGGCTGCCCGATCCCGAGGAAATAGAAGAGGCAAAGCCCCAGCAGGGGGATGATGACGCGCAATCTCAATCGAGGCATTCTCATGGATTCAGCCAAACTATCCCCTTTAGCCTATCGATTCCTTCACCAGAAATGGAAGCCCCACCCCACTGAATCCACGATCCATTTGAGCAATTGCTCACCCCATGGCAACCTTCCTTGCGACCCCAATCCCCCAGGAAAGGACACCAAGGCGGCTTTTGATCTGTACTGAGGGGATTACAGGGCGGCGATCGCGGCGGCTTGAGCGCGGACGTGGGCGATCGCGGCCTGCACCACCTCGACCCCGGCCCCCGGCTTTGAGGAGCGTTCCGTGAGGATCTGCTTCCACCCGCGACTGCCGGGCTGCCCTGCAAACAGCATCAGCATGTGGCGCGTGATTTTGTTGAGCTTGAGGCCGCGCCCCGTCCAGAAATCGATGTAGGGCAGCATCGCTTCCACCACTTGGTCGCGGCTGGGCGGTGCCGCTGTTTCGCCCAAGAAGCGGCGATCGCTCTCCGCAAACAGGTAAGGATCATCGTAGGCGGCGCGGCCCACCATCACCGCATCCACATGGGCCAGTTGGGCCTGCACCTGGTCGAGGGTTTTGAAGCCGCCGTTAATTTCGATCCATAGGTGGGGCAGCGATCGCTTGAGGCGATGTACGTCGCCATAGCGAAGGGGGGGAACGGTGCGGTTTTCCTTGGGGCTAAGCCCCTGGAGCCACGCCTTGCGGGCATGGACGGTGAAGCGCTGACAGCCCGCCGCCGCCACGGTTTTGACGAACTGCTCCATGTCTTCGTAGCGGTCGGTATCGTCGATGCCGATGCGATGCTTCACGCTAACGGGGAGGGGGCTGGCCGCCGCCATCGCCGCGACACATTCCGCTACCAGGGCGGGCTGGGCCATGAGACACGCGCCAAAATTGCCGCTCTGGACGCGATCGCTGGGGCAGCCCACATTCAGGTTGATTTCGTCGTAGCCAAACTCTGCCGCAATGCGGGCACAGGTCGCGAGCTGCTTGGGGTCATCGCCCCCCACCTGCAACACCAGGGGCTTTTCGTCAGGGCTGAAGCCGAGCAGATGATCGCGATCGCCATGCCAAATCGCCTGAGCCGTTACCATCTCGGTATAGAGCAATGTTTTGCGGCTAATTTGCCGCATGAAATAGCGATAGTGGCGATCGGTGCGATCCATCATGGGGGCAATGCTGATGGGATTGCCCCCCACAACGGAAGATTCAGACGACTGCGATCGCATGTGATAGTCGAACTCCATGCCCTAGCGACGGCTGGGCTGTTGCAGTGTGCCACATTCCTTACAATAGGGCAAATATTTGTAGGTTGGGGCATGGCAATTGGGGCATTCCACAAACTGGGAATAGCCACAGTGGGGGCAGTGACGATCGCCCAGCTTTAGCTTTTTCGCACAGCGAATACAGCGACTTTTTTGCACTCGCCCTGCGGCTTGAAGCTGTGGATTAAACACCACCCGCTGAAAGAATTTGATGATTCCAAATCCAATCAAGGGAATGGCCAAAATATACAGATAGCTCACCAAAAAGAGCAGTCCGCCCAGCAGCGTAGTGATGACTTCAGTCAGCACCTCAAACAAAAAGCCAACCTGCAAAAACTGGAAAACTTTGACGATCAGCGGGATGCAGAAAATGACCAACAAATGCCAGCTCATGAGGGCAATGAGGCCATATCCCCGGCGCTGGGCATAGCGATGGACGGTGGCAGCAATCAGAATCAACGGCACCAGAAAAATGCCTTGAAACACAATCTGAATGCTGGGATACCAGAAGGAGGCGCGATCGTAGCTTTGCTCTAGGGTGCGGAATTGTCCATCGTCGTTTAGGAAAACCAAAAAGCGATCGCCCTCTGGGCTCATCACCAATTGCGTGCGCAGCGCTGCTTGCTCAGCCTTGAGGGTATCAATGCGCTGGGTATTCGCGTCTAGCGTGGCGCGGGCTTGGGCTGCTTCGACCTGATTAATGGACTGATCGCGCGGCTGTCCGGCAATTTCTTCAAGCAGGGTCGAATCATACTGACTCCGAATGGTTTGATTGGCCTGCTCCAGATTGCCAATCTCAATCTGCTTTTGATCGATCTCTCGGACAAATTGCTGATTTGCTGGGGTATTGAGCGCATCATAGCGTTCTGCATATTGCAAACAAATGGGCGAGGGGCGGCCCAAATGCTCGTCATCCCAGCGTTGATATTGGGCCTGAAGACTGCGATCGGGCGGTGACCCATCCGACAAGTCTGGGCTTTGGGCATTGAGCACTGATTGGGACAATACATCGTACTCTTTTTGGGGTGCGGTACTGTTTCGATAACTTTGCCATTCGGTATAACACCCGTGGGATTGATAGGGGCTGATATACCAGCGACCGATATCATCTAAACCGATAAAAACATTCACCAAGATGAAAATATCGATCAAGATAATGACGATTAAGCTCACTTTATTTAAGGGCTCATCGTTGATCGTGCTGGACTTTTGAAAAAACCGTCGAAAGCGTCTGAGGAGACGATTAAACATGGGGTGAAGCGGGGGTAAAGGAAAGACAGATGAGGCGAAGTGAGGGAACTCAGCAGGCGTCAAAAAGAGTGTTGAGCGGATTGCACCCATTTAGGATTAAGCCCGCGCATGAACTGAATTTTGTCAGCCCAATCGGGCGAGCGAAACCGTGGCCACGGATACATCATGTCCGTCAGCGTAGGCGCGATCGCAGCGGCTAACCCCCCAGCATAGACCACTCCCCAAGCTGGCGGCGTTTCAGTTTGCCCCATCAGTTCTGTGGGGAGCACTGAGCACTTTTCTACAAAAGAACCTCCGCGATCGCGGATCAACTCCTCATCGGGAATCGTGCAGCGATTGCGGGGGCACCTTGGCAAACTGGAACAGTGACGACAGAAACCCCAGCAGCCAACGGTGGATCGTGGTGCCGCTGGAGCGTTTGCCTGCCTACGACAGCGGCGTTGGAGCCGCCGCGATCTCCGCCTCAGCGTTCGGGTCAGCGCCATCCAAAATGACCAGAGCACGGCGCAGCGCCTCAGCCCGGGTTTCGACCATGCGATCGTCCGGCACAAAGCGATGCAGGCCAAGCTTTTCGAGCCGCCGCAGCGCCTGCCCCTGAGCCCCAACAATGAAGACCGGACGGCCATTTTCACAGGCATCTTGAATCGCATTTTCCAACGCGAGGGAGGCCGTGACGCCCAAAATTGGCACGTTTTGCAGGTCGATAATCAACACATCGTGATCAGCCATGGCCGTATGTTCGCGCGCGATCGCCTTCGCCACGCCAAAGATCATCGGCCCACTCAGGTGAAACAACAGCACCCGGTTTCGGGCCTGATCCATCAGCGCCTGCTCCTCGACCGACAACACCAGATCCTCATCCACATCGGTGTCATTAATCGTCTTCACCTTGTCAGATTGCAGCTTGGTCAGACGCTCAATGGTCAGAATATTGGCGATAAACACGCCCACACCCACCGCGACGATCAAGTCTACAAACACCGTCAGCAGCAGCACCCCATACATAATCAACGTGCCCTTCACAGACACATTGTGGGCGCGCTTCAAAAAGCTCCAGTCCAAAATATCAACCCCGACCTTCATCGCAATACCCGCCAGCACCGCCAGCGGAATCGGCGCGATTAGACCCGAAGCCCCCAACACCACCACCATCAACAACAGCGCCCGCACCAAGCCCGACACCGCAGTGCGCCCTCCGGCCTGGATATTGACCACCGTGCCCATCGTTGCGCCTGCACCGGCAATACCGCCGAACAAGCCCGCCATCAGGTTGCCTAAGCCCTGACCAATTAACTCCTTGTCCGAATTGTGCTGGGTGCGTGTCAAACTATCAGCCACCATCGAGGTCAGCAGGGCATCAATGCAGCCCAACATGCTCAACACCAGGCTATCGATCAGCATGACCTGGAACTGCGCCACGGTAAACGTAGGCACCTGTAGTTCGGGCAGGCCGGTGGGAATCGGCCCAATGCGGCGAATATCCGCATCACCAAAGATCGCCATGGATAACACCGTGCCCGCCATCAGCACCAACAACTGTGGCGGCAACACCCGCTTCCAACGACGGGGCATCAAGAATAGGACAGCCAGGGTAAAGACTGAGAGCGCCACCTCTGGGCCTTCCCAACTGGTGAGCAGGGTGGGAAGGCTGGTAATCGTGTCGATGACGCCGCCACTGGGGCTAGCCTGGCCTAAAAATGGCCCAATTTGCAGAATAATCAGAATCACGCCAATCCCAGACATAAAGCCGGAAATGACGGTGTAGGGCATGAGCGTGACATAGCGGCCTAGGCGCAATGCCCCAAACAAGATTTGAAATAAGCCCGCCATCATGACCACCGTAAAGGCCATCGCCATCCCGTTTTCGGGATCGGCGGCGGTCAGTTTGGCAATCACGGCGGTCATCACCACGGTCATTGGCCCCGTGGGTTCAGAAATCAACGTGGGGGTGCCGCCAAACAAGGCGGCAAAAAAGCCGATCAAAATTGCGCCGTAGAGCCCGGCCTGAGGCCCAGCACCCGAAGCCAAAGGCCAGCGCCATTGGAAGGGCAATTACCGCTGCTGTAACCCCGCCGAAGACATCCCCGCGCAAGTTGCGAAAGTGAATGCGGTTTGTCACTGCCATCGCGAACACCTGATTTTACATTGGCCGAAGCAAATCTTGAACTGAAGATAATAGACTTAAATCTATTGTCCGAACAATGTCATTCCTCGCAGGCAGACTCTAGGGGAAGGGTCATTGGTTTATCAGAAGGGGATGACAAGGGCAGCTTATCGAGAGGGCAGGGGGCATGATCTCTGGGGCCGAGCCGAGTGTTGTGTGGGGTCGAGTGCAAGGTTGCCGGGTCAAGGTGGCGGCGTCCTTCAAACGGGTGAACCCCTGAGGGGTTTTACGCCTCCCATTGGAAGGCAATGCTGGGCGATCGCGATGACGAGACTCACCACACCCTGGATGAGCGGGACAGTCAACGACACGCCATAAGATACAATCGCAGGCCAGGATAAGGCCCCTACGTTGACAAGATTTGCAGCATCGACAAGAACACCCGTCTGAAAGGAATAAACCCGTCGTGAACTTTGACCCTAAACCCATAAAGTAAGGTGTCAGATGAAGACTGCGATCGCACGATTTTTAACCATTGGCGTCCTCGCCACCGCTGGCGTAGTGGGCTACGCCACCGCAAGCATAGCCGATGATGTCACCTGTCGCGGGCGTATTGGCCGCATCACCGTCGATAATGTGCGCGTCCCCGATGGCGCAACTTGCACCCTAAACGGCACCCGGGTAGAGGGTAACGTCATTGTCGGGTCGCGGGCGGTGCTGGTGGCCAAGAGCGTGCGGGTGGATGGCAACATCCAGGCCGAGAATGCCGCCCGGGTCAACGTCAAGGCCCGCTCGGTGGTGGAAGGCAACATTCAGGTCAAGCAGTCGGGCGCGGTGGTGGTGCTCAATACCCGAATTGATGGCGACCTCCAGCTTGAGGAAAATTCGCAGGCGCTGCGCAGCAAGGGCAACACCATCGGCGGCAATCTGCAAGCGTTCCAGAACCGTAGCCGCCTCACGGTGCAAAACAACCGCATCGACGGGAATTTGCAGTGTAAGGAAAACAGCCCGGCTCCAACGGGGGGCAACAACGTCGTCCGGGGTAATAAGGAAGACCAGTGCGCGCGGCTGTAACGGTGCATTGCGCTATCTTCGAGATCTTTGATGGGCAGTGGGCAGAAGGGGCGATCGCGAGATGATTCAGGATGCTTTTCTCACGATCGCGACCCCCAACCTCGATCGCTTGGTGGCGTTCTATGGAGCACTGTTGCAGAGATCGCCCACGCCCTACCAGCCCCAGCGCTACGCAGAGTTTCGGGTGGGGGGGCTGCGACTGGCCCTGTTTTATCCCAAAGCGGATCATCGTCAGGAATTGCAGGCTGCGCCCGCCGGAGCCCTGAGCCTTTGTCTAGAGGTGGTAGATCTGGATGCCGCGATCGCCCAGTTGACCGAACTGGGCTATCCGCCCCCCGGCGCAGTGATCACCGCCTCCCACGGGCGCGAAATCTACGCCTACGACCCCGACGGCAACCGCGTGATTGTCCACCAGGGGCCAGCGGCCTAGGGCCAGCAGCCGGCACGGGACACTGTCCCAAGCGTCCCAAAGCCGATGGGCTGGGGAATTGCAAGTTGAAACAGTTGGTCGTTAGGGGGTGCCCTCCGGCAACACAGGCACGCGGGCAAACTTGAGTCCCGTCACCCCTTGGAGGGGTTCCACCGCGCCCTGCTCAACTGTGTCGCCAATCCACCCTTCCCGCTGGAGATAGCGCAGATATTCCTGATATTCGGCCCATTCTTCATTGGTGGAATAGACCAGCGTCAGGGAACCGGGCTGAGTGATACGGGCTTGGGTGCGGGCATCCATTGCTTTGTCAATGCGCTTTTTCACAATTTCGTAGCGGGTGTCGCGGGTGCCGCGCACGTCAAACAGCCGTTCGGTATTTTCGTCGTGGGTGATATCGACCGTCGAGTCTTGCACAAGGATGAGATGGGTGATGTCCATTTCGGTATCGTGCTGGGCCTTGAGGCGAAAGGCAGTGCGGGCACAGTCGCACACGGCGCGCAGTTGGTCGTAGCGCAAGCTCCGCAGGTGAAAGGCGGTGAAGTTTGCGTCGATGGATTGGCCAGTGTAAATCATGTGATCAATGCCGTCCGTCGCTTCTACATCGCAATAGTGCGGGGTGATGGTTTGCATGGTTTTTTGCCAGGTCATCCACGTATCCCGCAGGGATTGATTGATGTGGTGAATGGTGCGATCGTAGGCGGCGCGGGCCTCGTAGACGCAGCCGTGCTCGGGGTCTTGGGCAGCGCGATACTGGGCGATCGCGGCCTCAGCCGCCGCACTACAGCCCACAAAATAGTCAAAATGGGCCTCAATATCGTCCCGCAGGTAGCGCAGCAGCGTCACCTCCGCATCCACCGTCACGCCCTGCTGAAGCTGCTCAATTTTTTCGATCACATCCAGGTAAAGCTGTTGAATAAAGGCGTGCCCCTTGGCATCACACACAGCGGCAAGAATGGCGCGGGCCAGATCAAATTGGGCCAGCAGATCCGATTGAATGGCGCGGTTGCGTTCGCTGGAGGAGCCGCGAATGTCTGAAATGCCGTAGAGCGGATAAACGTTGCTAAAGACGATGGGCTCTGGCGGCAGTCCCAGGCTGCGACGCTCGGCCTCTTCTTCAAAGCGCCACCGCACCGATTCGTGAATGTTGGTAAAGCGGTCGTGGGTGGTGTTGCGCATGGCGATGGTGAGGGCGGGCACCAGGGCCGTAGCATTGCGCTCGTCGATGATGTCGAAGTCGTCGGGGCGATCGCTGGCCAGGGCCATGAAGCCCATCAGCCGGGCAGAGTCCTTCAGCCGAGCAGACTTGACCACCAGCGGCAACATCAGCAGCGATCTCGCGCCGCGATCGCGCAACACCGACTCACAGGGCGTCAGCGACAGGCAGGACAAATCGGGCAAGTTCAGCACCTCGCCCCGGCAGGCCGCCTGAAACATCGGCGACGCTTGCAACGCCTGCACCGGGTGCGCCTGCACCTTCCATTCCGGCTCATCCAGGTCAATGAACAACTTGGCGGCGTCTTGCTCAGCGGTCACAATCAGGCTGTCCGTCGCCCGAAACAACCGCTTCATCAGGCGATTGGCGTCATGAAACCGCTGGGGATGCAAAATTGATTCGCGATCGAGCAGCAGCGCCGTCAACCGCTGGGCCACCTCGCGATCGGTCACGTCTGTCCCTTCGATCAACACCGTGCCGCTGGCGGTATAGGTCTCTGGGGTGAGCTGCTGCACCACCCGTTGCAGGGCAGAATCCGGCGTATGCAGCGCCTGCATGACTTCGCCCGTGGTGGGGCAGGTGGGCCAGCACGCGGCTAGGGCTTCGCGCACCTCCGGGGCCAAGGATTCGATGCGAATGCGATCGCTGCTCACCGTAAACTCTACATAGCGGTGGCGATCGTTGCCCAACTCACACACCGACACAATCAGCGGCTCATGCAGCCAGCGCGACGGCAGCAGACCATTGTGGTCATACTGCTGGGTCAAAATGCCGTGCAGCACATGGCGGCGTACCCGCTCGCGCATCCATTGCTGATCCGCTGCCGCGAGGCGCGTCAACACGCGATCGTCCAGAGTCGGCGGCTCGTCCGTCATACCCACCAACTGCCGAAAGCGATCGCTCGTCCACTCAATCTGGTGAGTGCGCAAATCAAACACCGCCACCAACAATCGGCTGTGGCGCTCAATCACCGACCACCACGCCGGAACCATCGTTCCCGTTTGGGAAGGCAAGGGACCACCATAGCCCAGATGCCCTGAGCCAATTTCCCCCTCCGAATTGACCTGTCTATTGATCATGGCGCTTGTCCTCTGCTCCATCGGTTGCGATCGCACCCATCTCAACACCCACTGCCCCAGCAGCCCCAAGCCCCATCGACGGTATGTGCCCAATCCCTGTGCCATCTTGCCCTCATCCCACCATTGAGCCGTGCATCGAGTCTAATCCCCCCAAGCAGGGATTTACAAACTCCACTAAGATCAGACGCATCAGGTCTTTCAGCACCATGCGAGAAACCACAACGGGCCTCAAATCCGCACCAATCTAGAAATCCCTCAGCTTGAGTCAACCTTGAGCCCTCAACCGTAAATCCAAGGCAGTCAGCCACGGGTTGGAATCGATATCCTCTGAACAACAATTCCGAAACACCCTGTCTTGCATACGCCAGTCAGCCGACCCCTTAGAATAGAGATTCCGAGGTCATTGAACAGCCTCAGCAAAATTACTAACATTCTGACACCCTGCCCAAGGTCGGCACCCATCGCTGGCCCCAACTGCACCTAAATTGATCCATGTTTGAAGCTCTATCCGAACGTCTCGAAGGAGCCTGGAAAAAGCTCCGCGGCCAAGACAAAATCAGCGACGCCAACATCCAAGACGCCCTCAAGGAAGTCCGCCGCGCCCTCCTAGAGGCCGACGTCAACCTGCAAGTGGTGAAGTCCTTTATAGCCGACGTTCAAGAGCAAGCCCTTGGTGCAGAGGTGATCGCCGGAGTCAACCCCGGCCAGCAGTTCATCAAAATCGTCAACGATGAACTCGTCAAACTCATGGGCGACACCAACGCCCCCCTCGCCCACGCCGACACCGCCCCCACCGTCGTCCTCATGGCCGGCCTCCAGGGCACCGGGAAAACCACCGCCGCCGCCAAACTTGCCCTGCACCTGCGCAAAGAAAAGCGCAGCACCCTGCTCGTCGCCACCGACGTATACCGCCCCGCTGCGGTCGATCAGCTCATCACCCTGGGCAGACAGATCGACGTGCCCGTCTTTGAAATGGGCACCGACGCCAACCCCGTGGAGATCGCCCGCCTCGGCATTGCCAAAGCCAAAGAAGACGGCATCGACACCGTGATCGTCGATACGGCAGGGCGTCTGCAAATTGACCCCGCCATGATGGCAGAACTGGCCGACATCAAGACCGTCATTCAGCCCCACGAAGTGCTGCTCGTTGTGGATGCAATGACCGGCCAAGAAGCCGCCAACCTGACCCGCACCTTCCACGAACAAATTGGCATCACCGGAGCCATTTTGACGAAAATGGACGGCGATTCGCGGGGGGGAGCGGCGCTCTCGGTGCGGCAAATTTCTGGCCAGCCGATCAAATTCATCGGCGTCGGCGAAAAGGTCGAGGCTTTACAGCCCTTCTATCCTGATCGCATGGCGTCGCGCATTTTGGGCATGGGCGACGTGCTCACCCTCGTCGAAAAAGCCCAGGAAGCCGTTGACATCGCCGATGCAGAAAAACTCCAGAAGAAAATCCTCGAAGCCCAATTCGACTTCGACGACTTCCTGAAACAGACCCGTCTCATGAAAAACATGGGATCCCTCGGCGGCATCATGAAGCTGATTCCGGGTATGGCGGGCAAAATATCCGACGATCAGCTCCAGCAGGGCGAGGCCCAGCTCAAGCGCGTTGAGGCCATGATCAACTCCATGACCCGCGACGAGCGGAAGAACCCAGAATTGCTGTCGGGCTCGCCGAGCCGCCGTCGCCGCATTGCCAAAGGTGCAGGCTACCAAGAAAAGGACGTAAGCAAGCTGGTCAGCGACTTCCAGAAGATGCGCACCCTCATGCAGCAGATGGGCTCCGGCCAGTTTGGGATGCCTGGGATGGGCGGGGGTGGCTTTCCTGGCATGGGCAGTGGCTTTCCCGGCATGGGCGGCGGATTCCCTGGCATGGGCGGTGGCCCGCAGCCTGGTTTCCGGGGCTATCCCAGCATGGGGGGCGGCGGCAAAAAGAAGAAAAAGCCAAACAAGAAGAAGAAGGGCTTCGGTCAGCTTTAGACCCTGTGCTCTTACCGCAGGGCGCGGAAATCAGGTCAGTGCATTGTTCCACGCCGTCCCATAGACCTGCGTGGTACGTTCCCTTCGACCTCATCCCATGCCTTGCCGGCGGCGGCTTGCCCCGCTCACCCTGGTAAATCGTGTTCTATCTTCAACCCAATCATGAGCCTCAAAGATCAAATCAGCGAAGACATCAAAGCCGCGATGAAAGCGAAGGATAAGGTGCGGCTAGAGACGGTACGCAGCATCAAAAAAGTGATTTTGGAGCGGGAAAGCAGTGTGCGCGCCACCGGGCAAGACGCACTGACCGCCGAGCAGGAGTTGGAGGTGCTGACCCAACTGGCAAAACAGCGCAAGGATGCGATCGCGCAGTATCAGCAGGCCGGACGAGATGACATGGCCGACGCTGAAGCGGCGGAACTAGCCATTATTGAAGAGTACCTGCCTGCCCAACTGTCTGACGAAGAAGTGGCTGCGGTGATTGATGCCCTGATCGCTAAGACGGGGGCCACATCGCCCAAGGACATGGGCAAGGTGATGGGGCCAGCGATGAAGGAACTCAAGGGCAAGGCGGATGGGGCCAAGGTGCAAGCCCTGGTGAAGGCGAAGCTGGGCGGCTAGGATATCTCGGTGATTGAGTAGAACTCGGGGCAGACCTTGGGGGCTGTCGGAGGCTGCACGGGCGAGCGGAGGATGATCTAGACTCTGGAAGTCTGGGATTCGGGGTGAAGCGTGTCGCGATCGCGCCAAACCCCCCTCCCCAGCATTTTTCGAGCCTTCCGAGTAGGCTAAGATGGCAAAGCAATTTTGTTACCGTCATCGGTAGGGAAAGTCCGGTGCGCTGTCTTGCCTACGCAGCAAGTCAGCAAGTCCGGCACTGTGCCGCAGCTGTAGTCCAGCGTGGCGATCGCGGATCACATCTGATCCTGCTGCCGCCCTGGAAAGTCAGAATGCCTGCCGATGGCGCTGTCCTCCTTCACTCCTGCGTTGCACAGGAAGGGAATCGATTCACAGCATGACCACACCTCTGATTCTGACTGACCCGAGATCCTTTGATCCTGACCTGACGCCTCAACTGCCGCCGCTGCCAGAAACGCGCCCGCTGCTATTGATCGGCCACGGCAGCCGCGATCAGCAGGGCCGCCAAAACCTGATGGATTTTGCCGCCGCCTATCAAGCTCTTGACCCCTCTCGCCCGGTCATTCCCTGCTTTCTGGAACTGACAGAGCCCACCATTCAAGACGGGGTCGATCGCTGCGTTGCTAAAGGCTATACCGACATTTCAGCCCTGCCCGTGCTGCTGTTTGCCGCCCGTCACAACAAGTTTGACGTGACCAATGAGCTCGATCGTGCGCGCCAGCGGCATCCCCAAGTGCGCTTTCACTATGGGCGGCACTTTGGCATTACGCCCAGCATTTTGGAGCTGTGGCGCGATCGCCTGGCGCGGCTGGATGAGCCCGACCACAACCCCCGCAGCATCGAGCGCCAGCAGACCGTGCTGCTGTTTGTGGGGCGCGGTGCCAGCGACCCCGACGCCAACGGCGATGTGTACAAACTGGCCCGCATGGTGTGGGAAGGCAGCGGCTACGACACCGTTGAAACCTGCTTTATCGGCATTACCCATCCCCGCTTGGAGGAAGGCTTCCGGCGGGCACGGCTATATCACCCCAAGCGCATCATCGTGCTGCCCTATTTCCTGTTTACGGGCGTGCTGATGAAAAAAATTCAGAACATTGCCGCCCAAGAACAGGCCGCCCATCCTGAAATGGAGGTGATTTGCCTGCCCGAAATGGGAATTCATCCGCAGTTGATGCGGGTGATGCGCGATCGCGAAATCGAAACCCAACTGGGCCAGGTGCAGATGAACTGCGAAATGTGTAAGTTTCGCCTCGCTGCCCTCAACGGCGCATCCGCCACCCACCACGGCCACGATCAGGGTCATGACCACGGTCATAGTCATGGTCATGACCACAGTCACGGACACGGCCACAGCCATGATCACCCGATGGAAGACCCCTACGCAGAACCTGCCCAGTACCACGAGCGCATCTGGCAAGTTCCCTAAGGCGCGTCATCAATCGAGGGTAAAACGCTTACCCAGACGGAATTACCGCGTCCGCCTTCACAGCAGTGCTAGGCGCTAACCCAGCCGTGATAGGGACTCTGAAGTGAATGGATGACAGCCCTAGCAGGTTGCCATCCCACACAGAACCCCGGTTTCTGGGTTGGCAGGTCACCAAAACCAGACTGGCTTTAGGCGAGAAACCGGGGTTCTCGCCAGCGAATTCAGGGCAGACGCACTGCAAGCTGCCTTGAAAATGTCTGTGCAAAAGCCGTGTGATTCCTCGAATCGAGTGAAATGGCGATCGCAGGGGCAATCTTTGCATTGGCAAGCGCTTTCCCCCGATTGAGCCTGATCTACGCGCACACGCGACAAGAAAGCCCAGGGTCGCGATCGCGCC
>JACYME010000231.1 GCA_015272155.1 Leptolyngbyaceae cyanobacterium T60_A2020_046 | reverse complement strand
GGGGAGTGCGATCGCGCCAGACCGCTTGGTGTCAGATCCCAAAATCCACTATTCTCTCAGCAGGATAGTCTTCACTGGATTTTGCAGAAAATACGATGGCGCGACGGCCCCACGGGATCTTGCGGTGTATTGAGCACAACTTGCGGAGTGAGATTTTTCTTCATCGGCTCGCCCAGGTTGAAGGCATTGTTGCGCGCATTTTGTCGATCGCGATGGTGGTGGTGGTGCTCGTCACCGTTGTGGATTTGGGGGTGGTGCTCTATCGATCGCTGCTGACAATGGACAGCCACGGACTGTTTAAGACTACCCTGACGGAAATTTTCGGCATCTTTTTGAGCGTGCTGATTGCGCTGGAAATTCTAGAAAACATTACGGCCTACATCCGCAAACACATTGTGCAGGTGGAGCTAGTGGTTGCAACAGCGCTGACCGCCGTGGGTCGAAAGCTCATTATTCTGGATCTCGATAAGGTGTCGGGCAGCAGCTTGATTGGCCTCGCGATCGCGCTGTTAGCCCTGTCGCTCAGCTATTTCATGATTCGCAGCAGCAACTAACCGCACCCCCAAGGGGCCAACCCACAGACTGTCTTCGGTGGTTTCGTAGGGATGGAGCAGGCACACTACGCTGAAGTCAATTCCCCTAGGGCGGCCCCCTTGAACGGTGGCGCTTGATGTGATGACTGCGAAAAATCCGGTTCTTCTCGTTCACGGCATCCATGATACCCAGGCCGTGTTTGGCAAAATGGCGCGATATTTGCGCGATCGCGGCTGGGTGACCCACGGCATCGACCTCACGCCCAACGATGGCAGCGCGGGCCTGGATGATCTCGCGCAGCAGGTTCAACACCTAGCTGCACAACAGTTTGGCCCCGATGCGCCCTTTGATATCGTCGCCTTTAGCATGGGCGGCATCGTCAGCCGCTACTATCTCCAGCGTCTTGGGGGCGATCGCCAGGTCCAGCGCTGCATCACGATTTCATCGCCCCACCAGGGCACCTGGATGGCCCGCTGGCGCAATGCTCCCGGCATTCAGCACATGTGCCTGAATAGCGCCTTCTTGGCTGATCTGAACCGCACCCTCAAAACCGACCTGGCCTCGGTGCAGATCACGTCCCTGTGGACGCCCTACGATCTGATGATTTTGCCCGCGAGCAGCTCTCGCCTCGGCATCGGCCACGAGGCGCAGTTTCCAGTGTTGGCGCATCCGCTGATGCTGCGGGACGATCGCTGCCTGGCGGCGGTAGCGGCGGCCCTAGCTCAGCCCGTCGCATCGAGAACGTCAGCGACTTTCCCCTCCTTGGGAGGAGTGTCCGCAGGACAGGGTGGGTGAACCCCATCGGCAAACCCACCCCTGCCCCCTCCGAGGAGAGGAACCCCAGCGGCAGCGGATCGGTCTTGCGCAATGGACGACTGATCCCGAACCCAGGTTAGGAAGAACGATGGCGCGATCGCAGCGCTAATCGGGCCGTCCCCACTGCGGCTTCCGTCTCAGGGGCGGGCTGCACAGGCACCCCCAGCAGTCGCTGACGAATGCTTGTCCAGGCGGTATTTTGAGCGCCGCCGCCCGCCGTCCACACGCGGCTGAGGGGCGTGGCTCCTAGGGTTTGCAGGTGGGCGTAGCCCTGGGCCTCAATGCGGGCTATGCCTTCCAACAAACCTTGCAAAAACTGCGCCGGATCGGCGGGGCGCGGCGTGAGCCGGGGTTGTAGGTGAGGGTCGGCGATGGGGAACCGCTCGCCGGGACGGCAGAGGGGGTAGTAGTCGAGCCCGGTGGGCTGATCGGGTTGCATTGCTCGGCTGAGCCGCACCAAATCATCCGTCGAAAAAAACTGCTGCAACACTGCGCCCCCGGTGTTGGATGCGCCGCCCACCAGCCAGCGATCGCCCAATCGATGGCTATAAATACCGTAGCGACTGTCATCTACCCGGGTGGTGCTCAGCAGTTTGAGCACCAGCGTCGAGCCCAGGGAGGTGACGGCTTCGCCGGGTTGGGTAGCACCGCTGGCGAGAAAGGCCGCGATGCTGTCGGTGGTGCCTGCATGGATGATGCAGGTGGGGGGCAGGCCGTAGCGCTGGGCAGCGGCGGCGGTGATGGGCGCGATCGCTGCCCCCGGAGCCAGCACCTGCGGCAACCGCGACGCGACTTCCAAGGGTTGCAACCAGTCGGGATAGGCGAGCGAGCCCACGTCGTAGCCGAGCTTGAGGGCGTTGTGATAGTCACTAATGCCCAGCCGTCCGTGGAGCTGATAGGCGAGCCAGTCGGCTTGGTGCAGCAGCACTGCGGCCCGTTGCCAGGTGGCTGGCGGCAGGGTGTCGCGCCACCACAACAGCTTGGCAAGACTGGAGGTGGGGCTGAGGACGGGGCTGCCCCCTGGAGCGATCGCGCGCAATGCCTCACCCTGGGCGATCGCACGTCCGTCGTCGTAGCGCAGGGGTTCGACGAGGGGAATGCCGCCGCGATCGCACAACAGCACCGTCGCCGAAGTGCCGTTGATGGCGATGTCTTGCACCGAGGCGCGCAGGGGTGCGGGCAAGGCGAGCAGCACGGTGGCGAGGGCGGCTTGCCACTGCGCTGCGAGGGATTCTGCCCCCTCTGCGGCGTAGGCGGCGCGACTCTGGGCCGCGATCGCGCCGGACTGATCCACCGCGATCGCCCGCACCCCGGAGGTGCCAAAATCTACACCGATGGCGTATCCCTGGTGCGCCTCAGCCGTCAAATTACCCGAGTCCTCCTGTTAGGTGGTGCGAACCCGCTGCCCCCAACCGCCTACACGTTAAAGCGGAACAGCATCACATCGCCCTCTTGCACCAGGTAGTCTTTTCCCTCACTGCGCAACAGACCCTTTTCCTTGACGGCGGTCATGGATCCGGCTTCCACGAGGTCGGTGTAGGCGACGGTTTCAGCGCGAATAAAGCCACGCTCAAAGTCGGAGTGGATGACGCCTGCGGCCTGAGGCGCAAGCATTCCCGCTTTGATTGTCCAGGCGCGGGTTTCCTTGGGGCCAGTGGTGAAGTAGGTGCGCAGGCCTAGCAGCTCGTAGGTGGCACGAATCAAAGATTGCAGACCGCCCTCGCTGACGCCTAGGGATTCCAAAAAGTCGGTGCGGTCTTCCGGGGGCAGTTCGATCAGCTCGGATTCAACTTGGGCAGAAATGATGACGACCTCGGCCCCCTCGGAGGCGGCGATCGCACGCACCTGCTCCACCCACTCATTCCCCGTGGCAAGGTCCTCTTCGCTGACGTTGGTGGCGTAAATGACGGGCTTGCGGGTCAGTAGCCCCAGGGGTTTGATCAGCACCTCCTCTTCTTCCGTAAGGTCTACAGTACGGGCGGTTTTGCCCTCGTTCAGCACGGGCAGAAGCTTTTCAAGGACATCCACCTCCGCCTGAATCTCCTTCTCTTTTTTGGCCTGTTTGCGGGCGCGATCAAGGCGCTTTTCAATCTGGGCCAGGTCAGACAGGGCGAGTTCTAGGTTGATGATTTCGGCATCGCGGGCCGGGTCGATGGAGCCTGCAACGTGGATGATGTCGTCGTTTTCAAAGCAGCGGACGACGTGGACGATCGCATCCACCTCGCGAATATTTGCCAAAAACTGGTTCCCTAAACCCTCGCCTTGGCTGGCTCCTTTGACCAAGCCAGCAATATCCACAAATTCGACGCGGGCGGGCACCACCTCGGCGGAGTTGGAAATTTTGGCCAAGACCTCTAAACGGGGGTCGGGCACCGCCACAATGCCGACATTGGGCTCGATAGTGCAAAAGGGAAAGTTCGCAGCCTGAGCCTTTGCATTCGCCACGACGGCGTTGAATAGGGTGGATTTTCCGACGTTGGGTAGCCCGACAATTCCGGCTCTGAGCATGGCGATCGCACTGAGATGAAGAAACCTATACCAGCATAGAGGATGTTTGCAGTGGGTTCTTGATTCGCAGGGCGGGGGGCGGTGCTATCCTTTGGTGTCAGTTTGGGGCTATGACGATGAAGTCAGCATGGAAGCTGGGTGTGCTATTGCCGTTGGTGTTGCTGGCACTGGGGGCGTCGGGGTGCGATCGCCTGCTGCGGGCGTCGGGCATTCGCTCGGGTGAGCCGCCCGTGGCCGAAGACCCTAATGCTGGTGTCGGCCAGCAAACCCTGAGCAATACCGAAGCGGGCCAACTGCTTGAAAATCCCGAAGCGGGCATTCAAATCACGCTGCCTGCCACCTGGCAAGAAGACGATCGCCTCCATCCCTCCGCAGAACTGCAAGCTTCCGATCCGACCAATCAGCTTTATCTAATCGTGGTGGCCGAGGAGGATGAAACGCTGGCACGCTTTGGCCTACCCGAAAATTCCCAGCGCTATCGCAATCTGCTGGCCAATTCTCTGCGATCGCTGGATAGCCAGTCTGCAACCGATGTCGTGTTTGTTGGGCAAGACTTCGCCAGCCAGTATGAAGTACGCGGGCAACTCGATGACGGGTCGCCCGTGGTGTACTTGCACACCACTGTCGTTAGCGGGCCACGCTATTACCAAATCGTCGGCTGGACCACTCCAGAACAGTACGGCTTCTACAAATCTGAGTTGCAGGGCATTACTGAAACCTTCCGTGAAATTACGGGTGATGCACAGTAGATTCAGGGCGCGATCGCAGCATCAATCCCTCAAATCCAAGGAATTGCAATCCATCCCTAGCAGGTATCCGTACTTTTGCTGAGTGGGAACTTCCCACACTGCACAGTTGCTGAAGCATTTTCACCATGATTTCCAAAATGAACTCAATGGCTGCGGTAGGCCTCGCCGCAGCCCTGTCTCTTGCGCCTTCAATCTCGGCCAATGCGGCAACCTTCACCTACTCCTCGTCCTTGAGTGGTCAAAATGAGGTGCCCCCCAATGCAAGCACGGCGACAGGGCTGGTGACGGGAGCCCTGTCGGGCGACCCCACCAACTGGCAATTCAGCTATGACGTCAGTTTTGACGGGCTTTCCGCAGAACTGATCTTGGCCCACATTCACCTTGCGGCCCCGGATCCGGCTAACCCCAATTTGCCCGCTACCCAGCGCACTGGCCCCGTGGTTCATGATTTGAACAATGCGCCCGTGAATCAAGGGGTTACGAGTGGTATGTTTTCAGGCGTCTGGACTTCAGTGGATGTGATGCAGGCGGGCATGGTTGACCCGGCAACGGTTTATCAAAGCTTCTTGGCTGGGCAATACTACTTTAATCTGCACTCGGATACGCCGGAATTTGCCGCGCCTGGCGAGATTCGGGGGCAGATTGAGTTTGAACAGGCTGCCGCTGTGCCAGAACCGATGACGGGCGCGGCGATGCTGGCCGCTGGTGCGATCGCGGTTGCCACCACTCGCCAGAAGCAACGCTCTGCACCCTAAAACGCTCAAGTTTACCCACTCCTGTGATGTCAGCAGCAGCGCCTGGAATTGCCCGAGGCGCTGTTTTTATTGCGGGCTGAGCCGCGCGATGGTGGGCTGCGGTTTTGAAATTTACGGCGGCTCTTGGTATGGGGGGCGTGTGTTGAACGGGAGCATTATTTTGCGGCAACAAAATCCGGGGTGGAGCGACTCCAAAGCCGGGGGAATGGCGAGAAACCTGTTCTAATAGATAGGGTGAATTCGACAGTGTTTAACACGGTTTAACACGCGGGTATGGCACATCAGCAGTGGAAACGATGGCAGCGCTGGATCGCGATCGCGCTTTTGGTCGTAGTCAGCGGACTCGGGTTTGGGCAACCCGCCTGGGCTGGCCTGAATGATGACAACTACGACGGCAACATTTTTGCGCTGTATGCGGGCAATGGTTCCCTCGTGCCGCCTTTGGTGACCCTGGCGCAATCCCTCAAGCAGCAACGGCCCGCGCTGCTGGTGTTTTATGTGGATGACAGCGCCGATTGCAAGCAGTTTTCGTCGGTGATTTCGCAACTGCAAGAGCCCTATGGACGGGCGGCGAGCTTTATTCCGGTGATGGCGGACTCGATTCCCGTTAAGGCGGAGTATGACCCGACGGAGCCAGGCTATTACTTTACGGGGTCGGTGCCGCAAACTGTGGTGCTCGATGGCAGCGGTGAGGTGCGCCTGAATGAAGTGGGGCTTGTGCCCTACGAGGCGATTGATGATGTGTTGCGCGAGGTGTTTGACTTATTGCCGCGATCGCAGTCCGTTGAGTTGCGCCGTCGCCCTGTGAATGAGGTGAACAGCGAACTGGTGCAAGAGTAGGGGCTTTGGGGTCACCATTGCGATCATGAGCCAGACTGGTAGGTGCGCGTTGCTTGGGCAAGGCTCTGGATTGGGAAGCGGGTACAGCATCGCGCGGCGATCGCGGAGGAGATAGCGATGAAGAAATTGGTGCGAGATCGCATTCCAGAGGTGATTCAGCAGGCGGGTAAAACCTGTGAAACCCGGGTGTTAGATGAATCAGCCTACCGCGTTGCCCTGCGTGACAAGCTGATCGAAGAAGCCCAGGAGGCTGCGATCGCGCCAACACCGGAACTCTTGACCGAGTTGGCAGATCTCTGGGAAGTAATGGCGGCGCTGATGGCGGCGGAGGGTTTGTCCTGGGCTGACCTCGATGCCGTCCGGGCGGCGCGACGGCGATTGCGGGGTGGCTTTGAGCAACGGCTCTGGCTAGAGGCCGTCTATGAATCGGGCCACGACCCACGCTGAACCATCCTGTCTGTCACAAACGGTTGTAATCCAGCGCGGCTAACCCCGCCACCGCGCGATAAAATTCACATGCAGCCGGGGCGATCGCCCCGATCACTGGGCAGGTCTGACCGCGATCGCCCCTTGGCTGAACGCAGCATCAATTTGCGTCCTTCGCGTTCCGGCCTTTGGGATCGTCATCGTGTCCAAATCGGGCTGGCAACTGCACCCTACCTCTCGCCGTGACCTTCAAGGGAACAGAGCTTTGGCACAATCTGCGCAGATACCATCACCGGCCAAACTGTTGATTGCCGCAAGCGGGACGGGGGGCCACCTGTTTCCCGCGATCGCCACCGCCGAGCAGTTGACCGACTATACGGTGGAATGGCTGGGCGTGCCCGATCGCCTCGAAACCCAACTCGTGCCCGATCAGTATCCTCTCCACACGGTGCGCATGGGCGGCTTTCAGGGACGTATGGGGCTGGGGTCACTGCGGCTGCTGATGCAGGTCATCCAAGCGACGATGCAGGTGCGAACCCTGTTGCAGCAGGGTCACTTTGCAGGCGTGTTTACTACAGGGGGCTACATTGCGGCTCCGGCAATTTTGGCAGCGCGATCGCTGGGCCTGCCTGCGGTGCTCCATGAATCGAATGCGCTGCCCGGCAAGGTAACACGCTGGTTGAGTCCGTGGTGTTCGGCGGTGGGGCTAGGGTTTGAGGCGGCGACGGCGCATCTGCCCAAGGCCAAAAGTACCGTGGTGGGCACTCCGGTGCGATCGCAGTTCCTGAACAACACGGCGGATCTCGGCGATGTGGACTTGCCCGCAGACGCCCCCGTCATTGTTGTGGTAGGGGGCAGTCAGGGGGCAGTGGCAGTCAACCGCTTGGTGCGATCGGCGGCTCCGGCCTGGCTCAACGCAGGCATTTGGGTCGTGCATCAAACGGGAACAAGCGACCCCGACGCGGATAGTCTTTCCCATCCTCATTACATCCATCGTCCCTTTTTTGACCAAATGGCGGCACTGTTCCATCGAGCAACGCTGGTGATCAGCCGGGCCGGGGCAGGCACCCTCACGGAGTTGGCCTACACCCAAACCCCCTCGATTTTGATTCCCTATCCCTTTGCAGCGGAGGATCACCAGTCCTATAATGCAGCGGCATTTGCGGCGGCCAATGCTGCCCTCGTGACCCAACAGGCCGACCTGACGCCCGAGCGATTGCGCGATCGCGTCCTCAAGCTGCTTGCCGACGATGTTCGCCTGTCCCAAATGGCGGCGGCGGCAGCGGGGCTCGCCATCCCAGATAGCGCCGCTCAGGTTGCGGCCCTGTTGCGCAAAATCATTCTCCCGACCTAGCTCTTGATTAAGCTGATTTTGACCGGATGCCACGACCCAGGGTTAAAGGCGTCCGAAATGGGGTTTGCAGCAAATCGTAAGGCTGAAACCATAAGCCCCACCGACCCGTCAACATTCAACCCCAACTCGCCGCCAAGATTTCAAGCATCCATTAAGCACAGATTGACTGAGCACTAACCCTGACCTATTGTCGCGATCGCTCACTTCACCCAACACCGAAAACCGCCGCAGGTCTTAGCCTCCACGATTTTTAACCCGTTAACCCGCACCATCAAGACACGGGGGTGCAGAGCGTCTGACACTCAGATTCAGTTGCGTTCCGTTTTATCAACAATCGCCATCGGAATGTCACAATCTCCCTACACTGAAAGGGGATCGCCCCATCCTTTCCCCCGTTGTCTGCATGGTTCTGGATGTCATCATGGGCCGCAAAATTCGAGTTGGGCTAACCCTCACCCCAAACGCTGTCAGCGTGTTGGATGAACTTGCCACCCGGACTGACCTATCGCGCTCGGCCTTGGTCGAAAGCCTGGTCGGCGGTCAGATTACGCTTTCCTCACCCGCGTCCCAGTGGCGGTTTGACTTGGTGGTGGATGATGCGGGCACCGTTTCCCTAGAAGTGAGCGATGCAAGACCCGATGCGGATGAGGCAGACCCGGCGATCGCGCCCGCCCCATCTTCAGCTGCCGCCTCTGGGGCAACCGTAGAGAAAGCGCCAGATGCAGATCCGGCAGCAGCGGCGAAAATCGCCAGTCTAGAGGAAACAGTAGCCACCCTGCGTGCCAAGCTGGCGACGGCGGCGGTGGCAGCACCAGAATCGTCTGCCCCTGCGACCACCCCCGCGATCTCGGCCCCTCCGGTCACTGAACCCCACGCCAGCTCCCTCGTCGCCGCCCTACAGCAGCAGGTGATTGATCTCCGCGCCCAGTGTGCCGACATCGAAGCTATCCAGGCCGACCAGGAGCGGGAACTCGAAGCCCTGCGCAGCGACTTGGCCCATAGCCAACAGATGGCCGCGATTGGGGAATTTCGACTCAATCGCTGGCGGTATCAAACCTTTTCGCGATAGGCCAGATGCGGAACTGAGGGTCGCGCGATCGCGTCTGAACCCTTGTCGTTCTTCTGAGAGCGCTGGCTTCTGGCGTGGCTCATCCCAATGGGTCACGCTTTTTGCATCAATGGCTTGGGCGCGATCGTCAACCTGCCCCCCACCGCCTCAAGACCATCCCAGCCTGCCATTAATCCCGCTGGCATCCCCACCCCGAGCCAGATAGCTTAGAAGAAGCAATACCATTCATTCATCCCCCGGAGGTGACGTTGTGAAACGCACAAGGCAAGGTTGGGGCAGGGCTCCGCGATCGCGCCTCGGCCTCATGGTCACCGCAGGGCTTGCCCTGCTCACCACCGGTGCTCTACCCTCCCCCTCCCCGGCCCCCGTTGCCGCCGAAGCCCTCCACGCCGGGATCACTATCTACATTCCCATCGAACTGCCCGACGGCACCATCATCATCGCACCGCGCCGCCAAGCCGTTCCTCGGCGCGAAGTTCAGGTACAGTTCATCGCCGAAGGCAGCGATTGGGCCTCCATTTACATTGATGGACGGCTGCGCTTCAACGCCTTCAACACACGCCGCAACTACACGCTGCGGCTGCCCGCTGGCGGCTATCGGCTCCAGGTGACGGGCACCTCGCGCTTTGATGTTTGGGACTCTGGCTATCTCGACATCGGCCGCAACGATGCCAATATCGTCATCGTGCGCTACTCCAAAACGGGCGGAGTGCAAGTACAGGGCGACCCCTACATGTGGCTGCCGGACTAGGCTCTACCTGAAGGGGGGTAGGGGCCAACGCGCGATCGCCCCCCATCCGCCGACTCGATACAATACAAGCACACATCCCCCCGAGGTCACGATGGTTGCAACACCCTCAACGACCCCAAAACCCCCAATCCTCTACCCCAGCTCTGACGGTGAGCCCGTGGCCGAAACCTATGCCCACCTCTACGCGCTGCTTGTCACCCTAGAGGTGCTGCAACAATATCTCAGCGGGCAGCAGGCTACCGTCCTCGCCAATCAGTTTTTGTACTACGCCCAGGGATTTCCTCGGCTGAGGGTTGCCCCCGATGTCATGGTGATTTTTGACGTAGCCCCTGGCGGCAGAGACAATTACAAAATCTGGGAAGAGGGACAGGTGCCCAGCGTCGTGTTTGAGATGACCTCCGCCAGCACCCGCAACTACGACGAAAGCTTCAAATACACCCTCTACGAACAGCTTGGCGTACAGGAATATTGGCTGTTTGACCCCCGGGGCGAATGGCTCGATCCGCCGTTGCAGGGCTATCGGCTGCGCGGCGAAACCTACGAACCCATCACCGATGGCCGCAGCGCCCCGCTCCAGTTGCGCCTCCAGGCAGACGGGCCATTGATTAGCTTCTACCGGGAAGACTCGGGTGAGAAGCTGTTAATTCCGGCGGAGTTGGCCCAAGCGGTGGAGCAGGAAGCATTACAACGCGAGCAGGCTGAGCGCCAAGCAGAACAGGCCCGCCAGCGCGCGGAAGCTGAACGCCAACGGGCGGAAGCCGCCGAGGCTGAACTCGCCCGTCTGCAAGAAAAACTGCGATCGCTTGGGGTTGATCCCAGCGAAGGTTAATGCTTTAACGGTTGCGGCGCGATCGCGACGCCCCCTTTCCGGCACGACCAGATGTGCCCCACTGCTGCTTCAGCCGCTCAATGCGCGCCAGCAGACTCTCATTCGACAGGCGCGTCCCCAGCCGCTCCACCAACAGCGGAAACGCCAGCGGCGACGGACGCTTCAAGGTTTGCCAAATCACTGTCATCTGAGTCAAGCGGCCCAGGGTCTTCGCCAGGCGATGGGTTTCAAGCTGCTCCATCAGCACCTCCCGCTCCGCCTGCTTCAGCAGCAAATTCCCCGGCTCATACTTCGTAAACACCTCGTACAGCAGCGACGAACTCACCTGAAGCTGAGACGCCGTTTTGCGAGAGCCCGGATACCCCTGAAACACCAGCCCCGCCACCTGCGCTACCCCCCGAAACTTGCGCTGGGTCAACTCCGAAAGATTCAGGCTTGCCCGAATATCCGCCTCCAGGTTATCTAAGCTAAAAAACGCGTCAGAAAATAATTCCCGAAAGGGATACCCCTTGGGCGCGAGAATTTCAAAGCCATAGTCATTGACGGAAATCGTGAACGTCGCCTGCCGCTGGCGAGCAAAACGATAGCCCCACAGGAAGCCCAACCCCTCATGGACAAACCGCCCCTCAAAGGGAAACACGTAGAGATGCTGTCCTTCACGGGTTTGGCAACACTCCACCAACAGCTCATTGGCACTGGGAATATGGGACAGCGACGCCTGAGTGTCAAGAATCGGCGCAATGCAGTGCACTTCACGGCTCCAATCCTCGGGCTGGCGTACCCACTCCACCTCGCGACGCAGATGGGTGCTGAGGGTATCTGAAATCGCTAACTGCCCGCCCCCCCACGTCGGCGTCACCGTAGACTGGCGGCGGGTGTTTTTCACATACACCACCATGTCTTTCATCTGAAAAAATTCCAACTGCCGCCCCGCGAAAAAAAACACGTCCCCTGGCTTGAGGCGCGAAACGAAATTTTCTTCCACCGTGCCAATTTCGCGGCGGTTGGTGTACACGATTTTCACCGCCGTGTTGCTGGTGATGGTGCCAATGCCGAGGCGGTGCATCCGGGCCAGCTTGGGGTCAGCAATGCGGTAGTATCCGTCTTCCCCGCGCACCACCTTTTGGTAACGGGGATAGGCCCCCAGACACTTGCCGCCCTTCTCGATAAACTCCAGCACCCAGGCAAATTCAGCCTCGGTGAGGGTGCGGTAAGCCACGGTTTGGCGCAGGGCTGCGAGGGTCGCCACGGGGTCAAATCCGTCTCCGCAGGCCAGCGTCACCAAGTGCTGCACCAGCACATCGTAGGGCTTATCTCGGGGGGGGCGAGATTCGACGGAGCCTGAGGCGAGCCCCCGCCGAAAGGCTGAGATTTCCAGCAGCTCCAGCGCGTTTGTCGGCAAGAAAAAGACCTCCGAGGTGCCTTCGGGGACGTGGGCCGATCGCCCGGCTCGCTGCAACAGCCGCGCCAGATTTTTGGCGCTGCCAATCTGCACCACCCGCGCCACGGGCTGAAAATCCACCCCCAAATCCAGCGACGAGGTACACACCACCCACTTAATCTCACCGGACTTCACCCCCGCCTCGATCGCTTCTCGGGCTTTGACCTCAATGGATCCGTGGTGCAATGCGATGCGATGTTCATGCTCTGGCAGGGCAAACCGCAGTGCTTGGAACCAGCGCTCTGCCTGGTTGCGCGTATTGGTAAAGATGAGCGTTGATTGCTCGATATCCAGCGCCGCCACCAACGCCTCAAGCATCCGCAGCCCCAGATGCCCTGCCCAGGGAAAGCTATCTACCGAGTCGGGCAAGACGCTATGAATCACCGTCTCGCGCTTCAGATCAGCTTGGATGATCACGGGCTCCTGCCCCAACCCTACCGCCGTCTGCGCGGCGTCCTGGAGGTTGCCCAAGGTCGCCGACACCGCCCAAGTGCGCAGGTCGGGCACACACTGGCGCAGGCGCGACAGGCACAGCTCTGTTTGGGTACCGCGTTTGGAGCTCATCAGCTCGTGCCATTCATCCAGCACGACGCAGCGCAGGGTCTGAAACCGTTTCGCACTATCCCTATAAGACAGCATGACCGAGAGGGATTCTGGCGTCGTAATCAGCACGTCGGGCATGGCCTTCAGTTGCTTGGCCTTGCGAGCGGCGGCGGTGTCTCCGGTGCGGCACTCAACCCGCAGGGGCCAGCCCATATCGGCGATCGGGCGCTGCAGGGAATGCTCGATGTCGCGCGAGAGCGATCGCAGCGGTGTGAGATAAAGCAATTGCAGCCCACACCCGGGCGTGGTGAGCAGTTCAGCCAGTGGCCCCATCACCGCCGCATAGGTTTTGCCAGAGCCCGTCGGCACCTGAATCAGGCCACTGCGCCCTGCCAGGTAGGCATCCCACGTCTGCCGCTGAAAGGGGAGGGGCTGCCAGCCCTGGTGCGCAAACCAATCCAAAATTGGAGAAAGTCGAATATCCATGCCGTTGGGCAACCTGATCCAGCAAATTTCAGGGACGGGGTCTGTCGCAGCCGGCCAGCCTCACAGCCGCGATCGCGCACCATCCCCTGAGAAAACCAGAGTATTGAGGGAAAAGTCTCCCCACGAAGTCCTGAGTTTTTCCATATCGACGGAGCTTGATGAATCGCAGATCCTAGGCATAGAGATGAACGCCACCCAGGGTCAAAACCATGCTTGATGTCAAGGCTTTCTCCAGCATCGTGATGCTTTCTTTGCTAATGAATTCAGGACTTGCAAGTTTTGCCACCCAGGCTCACGCCCGGATCGCGTCGCCGCTTCCCCTGCGAGACACCCCAAATCAAATAAAGTTGTTTGACTCGGAGCCAATGGAAATTTCGCCAACCTCTCCCACCCCAAACTTGGCCGATTCTATCGCAGCCTGTGAGGCAATTGTCGTGCGACTGAATCAAGCCCTTGAGGTGGATTTAGGACAACTGTCTGCAACGCCATTACCCATCATGGTGTATTTGAGTCAGCCTGTGCGGGATGGATCTGGGCGGACAATTTTGCCCGTGGGGACGGCAGTGCAGGTGCAAATGGTGCGATCGCCCGACAGTGTCCGCTTCATCACCGAGAGCATCCTGGTGAATCATCAACTGTTTGTCTTTGCAGCAGCCAGCTTGCCGATTCCCATTCGTCGCGTCGAAACACCCCTAAACCCCAACAGTCCCCTATTTTCCCTCAGGATGTTAGGGGTGGCTTTGGCTTTGGTGGTCAAAGGCGGCATGACTTCAGGCCAAGCAGCGGGACAGGCCACTGCCGCCCTGCTCACCCTGCTACTAAGCAGTGAGGCCACGATGGTCAGCATCCCTGCAAATATAGAATTAATTTTGAGCCGAGCCCTCCAGTAACCTTGGTGATATTATCCCGAGCCCTCGCGATGAATGGGTGAGCCATACCAGTTCCATATTTTTCCATGTATCGAAATATAAACTTGCCGTGATATGGTTGAGCAGCGATACGCTCAATGAACGGCAATTTTTTCTGCGATCGCGCTGATTTCTACAGGGCAACTTGTCGTCTTCAAGCATCAGAACGAAACAATTTCCGCGAAGAAAAATGCCTTTCTTCAGCCTCGTCCCCTTTTTAACTCAAGCGTCGTGGAATTCAAAGACGATTCTATCGTTTGATTTAAGGTCATTGGGTACGTCATTGATCCTAAAGGTTTTCAAGGTTTCTGTTGTGGTTTCACTGTCTTCCTCGCCTTTGAACCAAAGTTCCCCATAACGCATCACTGTTGTGAGAAGGCTCTACCGCACCCGGGTTGTTGCCGGTGGTGTGCTGGGTTGTTGGATTGACAGGTTCAGTGAAGCGTTCCATGTTGACACCCTTGTGCCAAGTCATTCCGCTTCCTTCGGATGAACACTTGGGCGATAGTTACCTCAATTTTATACTCGCAAAATGTCGATTCAAAACAGCGAGATCACGGGTGAAATATCACCCCAAATTTTGCCGATTGTATTTTCTATCCCAGCCTAAAAAGATGGGTATGAGTCCCTCGCGATCGGGATGGGAAACTGAAGCCAAACTCAGGTTAACGACGTGCGAGAGGTTAGAGCTGCTTAAACCATTCACAACCACCGTTGCGTCCTGAGATAAACCCGAAGACAAGATCCGTTTACAGTGACCCAAAACAGGGCAAGATTTCCACATTGATGGAACGCCATCAGCAAAACATCATCAGTGGAGATCTCGCCCTGTACCCCCCCAAAAAAAATTGCTTAACGTTCAGCGCCGACGTTCAGTCAACTGCTCTAGACGCACCGCACATTTGAGGACGGCCTTGCTTGTGGGTGGGCATCGCGATCGCCTATTCTACCCCCACGAGCTTGGCGCTGAGATCCCATAGGCGACGCGCCTTGGCATCATCGCTTCCTTCGGCGGAGAGTTCTTGAACAAAAGCATTCCGCCCTTTTTGCTGACGATTTCCCCAACTCCAATGCACACCAGATTGCTTAAACTCTGGATCGGCCACAACAGCCGCAACCCGTTCCCCCGCTAGCTCTTGAGACACATAACCCCCAGTAATATTCTTCTGAAACCAGGGGAAAATCGTGCGAAACAATGAGTAGTGATTGCGGAATAGGGGCGTATCGGCTACGCAACCGGGATAGAGCGAACTAAACACAATATTCGTTGAGTCATGGAAACGACGATGCAATTCTCGGGCGGTGAGCATGTTGCAAAGCTTGCTGTCTTTGTAGGCTTTTCCAGACTTAAAGGGTTTGCCATTGATCATGGCAATGGGGGCTTTAAACCCAGCTTCAAACCCCTGCAATTCTCCTAGATCTGGGGGCGCAGGAATCGGGATTTTGCCGCCCAGTTCCTTCCGGTTTGCGGTCACGGTGCCGAGGATGATGAGACGCTTATCTGCGGCGGGAGATTGTTTGAGGTCATCGAGCATGAGATAACATAGCAAAAAGTGTCCTAGGTGATTGGTGGCGACACTTAGCTCATAGCCATCCTCTGTCCATTGAGGTTCTTTGAGCAACGGCAGATAGACGGCAGCATTACACACCAGTGCATTCAAAGAACGACCACTTTCACGAAAGAGCGTTACGAAGTTGCGCACGCTCGACAAACTCGCAAGGTCGAGGGGCATGATGGTGTAGTTCTCGGGGGATATGCCGACATCGCGGGCGGCTTGGGCAGCTTTCTCAAGGTTGCGGCAGGCCATAATAACGTGCCAGCCTTTTGCAGCGAGTGCTTTTGCCGCGTACAATCCGACCCCAGAGGAGGCTCCTGTAACCACAACGGTTGGCTGTTGATTATCTCCCATCGTCTTTATCGTTGTTTTAATCGTGTTAACTCTCTTCAGAATCTCACATCTATAAACTTAATCATTTGTGTGAAATAAACCTTAAGCAGCGCGGTGCGATCGCGCTTTATCCGTTGCAAACCACGCATTCAGGATTGACGCATCTTGATCGTGATGCATGACTTTATCTATTGTGAACTGCGATCGCCGTCACCTTTCAAAAAGCCACAGAGTTTGATGTCTTTGAACTCGCCCCATTTCAGCGTATGTTGGCGTCGGCAGCCTTCGTAGATCATGCCCAGTTTTTGCGTGACACGCCCGGATGCCGGGTTGTCTGCATAGTGGGTGGCTTGAATGCGGTGGAGCCCAAGCGTCTCAAACCCGTAGCTGATCACAGCATGGCCGGCTTCCGTGCAGTAGCCTTTGCCCCAAAAGGGTTTGCCAATCCAGTAACCGAGTTCAGCGTGCTGAAACTCTGGAACAAGGCCAAGGCCGATGCTGCCGCAGAGGGTGTCGTCGGGGAGGACGATCGCAAAGGTCACGCTTTTGCCTGCTGTAAACGCTTTGGGATGGGTACGAATCCAGGCGTCGGCAGCCCCGTCTGGGTAGGGGTGAGGAATGCTCAAGGTATTGGCGGCGATGTCGCGATCGCGGGCCAGACATTGCACGGCTGGGGCATCAGCGCGGGTAAAGGGTCTGAGCACGAGGCGCGCTGTCTGGAGGGTGGGCTGTCTGGCAACGGTCATGGGAGGAGGGGTTGGGTAAGACGCAACATTTCATGGCCGCCGCGCTGAAACTCATAGGCAACGGGCACGATCTCGACGGTGTACCCGCGATCGCGGAGGGTAGCGATGAGCGGATCCAAATGCCGCGATCGCGCATTGCCGAGTTCTACCACGGGAAAAATCCGCACTTCGGACGCAACCCGCGCCATCTCCAGCAGCGATGCGATGTGAAACGCGAGATCCAACTGGGCGCTATAGAGCAGTAGAAAGTGAGAACACAGCGCCAGATCAAAGCTGCGATCGGCAAAGGGAAGCGTTGGCAGCGCATGGGGCAAGTAGCGACCCTCCGCCTGACCGACGGCGTAATCGGCCAGAAATTCATCCATTGCGGCCTGACGCACCTGGCCCAACTGCTCTGGGGAGGCAATGGCATCCCACACAAAATCTCGGGCGTTGTCGCTGACTTTCTGCAAAATGTCGTCAAAGGTGTCGCGAATGCGATCGCGAATTTCTGTTGTGCTGAACTGATAAAGCGGATCCAGGGAAACTACGCGCCCCCCCCGCTGGGTTAGCGTGCAGTTAAAGGCGGCAGGCCCATCGCCACAGCCCAAAATACGATCCTGGAGGTCGGCCTCGGTTAGGGCAAACATGGCGACATATTCGTCAAAGGATCGTCCCCAGGGCACAACGCGATCTAGGGTAAAGGCCATGATGACCCCTCCTTAAGGCAACCTCCTGCTTTGCCAGGATAGGCCGCGATCGCGCAGCCGCGATCGACCAATTTCGGCCCCTTTGCCTCGTACAGTCGTGACACGCATTTTCCCCAAATCCTGAACAAAAAAGGACGGGGGTTCACCCCGTCCCGCGCTTTCACGATTTGAGTCTGCCTTTGCCGAGGAGGAACCCTCTCCCTCGCGATCGCAGACGTTTGCAGACCTAGAGGCTCAGTCCTTCAGCCGCCTGCACACGCTCCACTTGCTTCTTCTTGAGCACCAGCATGATCTGCGTCAGCATGACCGCAGCGATGAAGGCGATGAGCCCCTTCACCCGACCGGGACTTTGGAGCACAATTTCAGTATCCACTTGTCCAAAACCGCCCACATTAGGGTCGCTGGTGAGGGGCGCACCCACGGTGACGGTATCCCCTTCTGCCACGATCAGCTCAGGGCCAGCGGGTACCGCATCCGTCACGGTGTTGCCATCTTCGGTCTGAATCGTGACCTGATAACCACCGGAATCAACCGCATCAACGGCTGAAATCGTCCCAGCGGCAGTGGCCTTGAAAACGTTGTTATTGGTGTTTTGGCCCGTGGGATACACCTGACCACGGCCTCGGTTACCCCCCACATGAACCGCATACTTGCCAAAGGAAATGCTCTTATCCGTCTTGGGATCAGGAGACAAGATAGGGAAGACAATTTCTTGGTACTGTTCACCCGGCAACGGCCCAACCAGAACAATGTTCTCCTTGTCCTCGGCATAGGGGAGGAAGTAGGTATTCCCAACTTCTTCCTTGAGCGCTTCGGGAATACGATCGGGGGGCGCAATCTTGAAACCTTCGGGCAGCATGAGCACCGCACCAACATTCAGCCCACCCTTGCTGCCGTCGCCCAGAACTTGCTGAGCATTCAAGTCGTAGGGAATCTTGACCACCGCTTTGAACACGGAATCTGGCAGTACAGACTGGGGTACCTCAACTTGAGTGGGTTTTGCACCAAGGTGGCAGTTTGCACAAACAATGCGACCCGTTGCTTCACGGGGGGTTTCGTAGTTCTCCTGAGCCCAGAAGGGATAGGCCTGAGCCGGTTGGGGTAGGACAACGCTGCCAGACAAAATAATTAGGGCCGCCGCGATCGCCACTGCAATCGTTTTCAGTGCCCCCGGAACTGGAAGCGTGTACCAGCCGCGCACAGCCGCCGTAGGATTAATTTTCATTGAAGTATCAGCCATCAGTGCAGAGTCAACAACACAGCGCAACGCGCAAAACAATGGGTGAGAGTCAGGAACCGCGATCGCCCTAAGACCACCAGGGAGACTCATTGGTTCTAAAGTCAGTTTCAGTCCACGGAGAAAGGGAAACCTTGTCGTCTTCCGTCACATCTGCGTGGGCCAGAGCCAAGGAAAGCGGTGCGGGGCCGCGTACGACCTTACCTGTCGCGTCATATTGCGAACCATGGCAGGGACATATGAACTTGTTCTCGCTCCCATTCCAGGGCACCACGCATCCCAAGTGGGTGCAGACTGAATTGATGCCGTACTTTTCGAGGCTGCCGTCATCCTTTACCACCAGATAAGTGGGGTCGCCTTTGAGACCCTGCACCAAAACGCGATCGCCAGCAGTATGGGTTTGGAGAAACTGACTCGCTTGCACGTCTTTGCCGAGGGAGTCTTTGGCCAAAGTTCCACCACCGGCAACACCGCTTGAAGGGGGAATAAAATAACGCACAACCGGGTAGAGCATACCGCCAACGGTTCCGGCGGCAGCACCAAAGGTCAGCAGATTCATAAATTGACGTCGCCCAAGATTGGGAACATCAGACATTCTAGAGGCTTGAGTCATATTCCAGGCGGAGTTTCCGTTCAGTACAGACTACAGTGGGCTTTGCGGCCAAGCGGCTGATGTTCATATGCAAAGCATCCAGCCAGCTTTCAGAGTGAGTCTCTTAGCTTTGGATCCCTTAAAACCGCTTGTCACATAAGTTTGCAGATTGATATCGGTATTATTACATTTCAAGGTGTCTGCGATCGCGCTCCAAGTTTTGGAAGCCACCGATCTCACGCCCGTTGTCCGATGGACTGGGCAAAATGCGGCGGGTCGGTTGGGACAGGAGACTGCGATCGCGCGACTCGCGATCGCGCCCAATTCCGCCTAGGGCTTAAGCTCTCACCCCGCCCCCGCCTGCCCGCCAATGGTGATGCTCAACACGCCCGTGCGGACGGCGGGCAGTGTAAAAAAATGTTAATGCTGTACTGGAGATCTCCCCCATGACTGGGCAAGAGCTACACGAACTCATCGTTGGCAAGTGGGGATATTCCTTTGATGTTCAGTTTCGGCGTCAGCAAAACCAACTGTTCTTTCAGGTGATGTGGCGCTACCTGGAGCAAGCGTCCTTTCCCCTCACCGAGGCAGAATATTTTGAGCACTTAGACGGCATCGCCACCTACCTCGTCGCTTGGGGGCAGGCCGAGCATGTACGCACGGCGATCGCAGAAACCCGCGAAAAGCCGCGTCTCGGAAAAGCCGTCAGCATCTTGCTAGACCTTGGAGAACGCAGTTCTGAATGGCTGCTCGGTGACCTTTAGCCCTCCGTAGCGTTGATGGCTTTCTCTAGACTTTTTTTACCGGTGGTCGAACCGGGCTCTCTAGCACTGTTTCTGACATGAGATTTTCTGACACGAGATTGTGTATTCCTGTGGGGACGAGTCCTAGATAGTCTACTCCAGAGACCAAACCCCTACAGGATTAGCTCCTAAGGAGGGGGAAGGGGGGCTGGAAAGCCTTGTCCGGCCTGCCCCTCGCTCATTTTTGGGAGAGGGGATGGAGGGGGGTGAGGGCCAAGCTGTGTGTACACGGTAGCCTGAGGGGAGAGGGAAGCTGCCTTTTAAGCCCTTCTTCTCCCTGGGGAGAAGGGTTTAGATGAGGGTAATTCATCCTGGGAATCAGCAACGCCAAATCTTCTAGGTGTACGTTCGCCCTATCGTCAACTCGATCACCATAGATTGTCGCAAGGCGTTCCCCCATCCCAAGACAGATTCCGCTTATAATTCTGATAAAGCATTAACATTTCTTTAATAAATTTTTGTCCGTCACCATTCCCCTGGGCCTTACCTCGACTTTTACCAAAGGTCAGCGCCCCTTACTCCCCTGGTGTCAGACACTCGATTTTAACCTTCTTCTCTAACGTCCCGTTCTTCAACTCAGTTGTCTCCTCAATAGACTGCCCATCTGTGCCGATACCCGTTGCTGTCGGGGCAATTCGCTACCCAAAGACATCGGGAAAAATGCTCAGAGAGAATCTGGAGGGGAGTGCTAGCATTGCCATGATGATTTACGGTTTTGGGGGCCTGCTGTGATCCGCTCTGCCACTCTACCGCTCCACGCGACGCTGCCTACCCTCAGTGACAACAATCGGCTCAAACTGTTCTCCGGCTCAGCCAATGTCCCCCTATCTCGGGAGGTCGCTCGCTACTTGGGGATCGACCTGGGGCCAATGGTGCGCAAGCGTTTTGCTGATGGTGAACTTTACATCCAGATTCAGGAATCGATTCGTGGTTGTGATGTGTACCTCATCCAGCCAACCTGCCATCCGGTGAATGACCACCTGATGGAGTTGCTGATTATGATTGACGCCTGTCGTCGGGCTTCAGCACGCCAAATCACGGCAGTCATCCCCTACTATGGCTACGCCCGCGCCGATCGCAAGACTGCTGGCCGAGAATCCATCACCGCAAAGCTCGTCGCCAACCTCATGGCCAAAGCGGGGGCAAGCCGCGTGCTGGCGATGGATCTCCACTCTGCCCAGATCCAAGGCTACTTCGACATCCCCTGCGACCATGTTTATGGTTCTCCCGTCATCATCGATTACATCTCCAGCAAAGGCATCGATGATTTAGTCGTCGTGTCACCAGATGTGGGGGGTGTGGCCCGGGCGCGAGCCTTTGCTAAAAAGCTCAACGATGCGCCCCTGGCAATTATTGATAAGCGCCGTCAAGCCCACAACGTTGCGGAGGTCATGAACCTGATTGGCGACGTGCGGGGCAAGACGGCGGTGCTGGTGGATGACATGATCGACACCGCAGGCACCATCTGTGAAGGGGGTCGTCTCCTGCGGAAGGAAGGCGCAAAGTGTGTGTATGCCTGCGCAACCCACGCGGTATTCTCTCCTCCAGCCTCTGAGCGCCTCTCGAATGGGCTTTTTGAAGAGGTCGTCGTGACGAATACGGTGCCGGTGCCAGAAGAGCGGCAGTTCGCACAATTGACAACGCTCTCGGTGGCTAACTTGATTGGTGAAGCCATCTGGCGCATTCATGAAGAAAGCTCGGTGAGCAGCATGTTTCGGTAGCTCTCTGGCCTGCCTGCCTGAATCGTTCTGGTGGGGCTCGCCGTTTCCAATGGCGGGCCTTTTTGCCTTTAGATTCTATGTTCCTGTTTCTTCGGTTCTCCCCATCTGGGCACTCGCGATCGCGGGGAGTCCCCAGGGTTCTCTCACGCCCTGAAGCCTAATTTTCACATCACTGCCGCTTCAGCGTCATCTCAGCGTCAAGCCTCTTCGTTACGTTAACTATCGAATCAAACACGCGGTGCAGCGCATCTTGTGCTCGCCGTGCATCGTGCGAGCTGCTGTCGCAGTGCAGCTGCGGCGGTGCAATTGTCGATAGCGAGGACTACCTCAAAATGCTGACCTCAAAAATGGTGCAGGGTTCCCTAGCAGCTTTGTTTTTGCTGGGTGCCCCCGTGACTGGAGTTGCCCCAGCGCAGCAGCCTGAACCTGCCCAAGCGCCCCAAGCGACCCTGTCGGATGCACAGATTGACAGCTTTGTGAGTGCGTACCAATCGATTCAGGTGATTCGTCAAGAGACGCAAGCCGAGCTGATTGCAGTAGTCGAAGCTGAAGGACTGACTGTTGAAGAGTTTAATACGATCGCAGAAGTCCAGCAATCCCCTGAGGCAGCATCAGAGGTTGCCCCGGACGAAGCCGAGAAGTTTAATGCGGCAGTGGAACAACTCTCGGTGATTCAGGCGGAGGCCCAGGCCGAAATTGAGGCTGCGATCGAGGCCGAACGTCTGACTGTTGAAGAATTTGAACAAATTTTGGCATTGGCTCAGCAAGATCCCGCCTTGCGAGCTGAGATTACTCAGCGCCTACCCGTTGAGTAGTCCTGAGTCATGGTGGACTTACAGTGCGCCATGACGTGTATTCTCTCAAAGGAGAAAGCAGATGAAACTCAAAAAATGGGCCTTGTTGCCGTTATTTGCAGGCGTCGCCGTCCTCGGTGCAGCCTGTGGTGGGGGGGAACCAACGGAACCAGTACCAGAAGACACGGTGCCTGTGGAGCCGACGGATCCGGGTGCTGATCCGCTGGTCCCAGAGCCCGGAACTGAGCCAATGCAGGATCCGGAGCCCGTTGACCCAACGGCCCCCGGAGCTGATCCTTCAGCTCCCCCTGAGGGTGCGCCTGAAGGGCAATAAACCAAGGGCAATAAACAAATCTGGGCTTCTGCCCGTCTCATCCCCTCTGGGGGTACGGCTGGTGGTGATTTGCAGGGTATTGCGATCACCAAGCCATCCCCAGAGCGTCCCTCTTCAAACCCAGGGTTTAGCAGTGTGCAGCCCTGGGTTTTCTGTTGAATCAGGGTTCAGACGCCGATGAGGGGGCCTGTAGACCCAACGGTTAAGGGTCGAGATTGACATCGGAATTGACATCGGACATGAACTGCTCGATATCCTTTGCGGCCTCATCGAGGGCCGACTCCCAGGTTGGCGACGAGGATGGATGCGGCGGTGACGGATGGGGCTGCGAAGGCTCCGGAGACGATCCATTCTCGATCGCAGCAGAAGAGGGTTCGTTTCCTTCAGGATCGGGCTGCAAAACTGTTCCCAGCTCATTTAAAGACTGGATGAATTGATGGGCTGCCTGTTGGCGATGCTGTTTCTGTTTTTTATCCATCCTGACCTCCCATCAGAGCGAATTCGCGCGGGAAACCGCCACAGCAACCCCAAGGCTTGCCGACTCAGCACTTGGAGAAACCTTTCTCAGATCATGGTCTGAGATGACAATCAACCCAGCTCGGCTGACTACGATCCCGTTGCTCCCTGTTCCCTGATTGATCGAGGGTTTATTCCCAGTAATATCGTTCCCAAACGGCTTCCCTAGAGGACGGGTGCGCTGTTTAGGTTAGATCTGCCAATACTGGATGCCTGCGTTTTAATCGTTTTGGGGTTGTGGATACCGTTGTCAGTATAGGCACTGGGTTCCGGGTTGGACAAATTTCATCGGGCGATCGCAGGTCGAAAAAGTCGCCCAAACCCTCGTCAGGAAAGGCGTTGTATTACTCAACCAATGAGGGAATTCCCCCAGGAAGCTGCATCTTGGAATCCTTGACAACCCAGCACACCCCTTCCTGAGGGGAGGCGGTGCATCCTGGGCCGCATAAACTGATCCGGTTATTTGTGACGGATGTGATCGTAGATCTTAAGGTACTCATCCGCCGGGTTGCGCCAAGAATAGTCGTACTGCATCCCCTGAATCGCAAGCTGCCGAAAATGCTGAGGCGACTGGTAATAAAGGTCGATCGCGCGATTCAGCGCCGATTCAACGGCGTAATTATCCGTTTCGTAAAACACAAAGCCCGTCCGTTCCTCGGGAGCTCGCTCGGTGTCGTAATCCCAATCAAAGACGGTGCTCACCAGGCCACCGACGCCGCGCACCACGGGCACGGTGCCGTATTTCATCGCGATCAGTTGCGTTAGGCCGCAGGGCTCAAAGTTGCTGGGCACCAGCATGAGGTCGGCCCCGGCATAGATTAGATGGGCCAGGTCTTCGTTAAAGCTGAGTTCGAGGTGAATGTCGGGGTTATCGTTGAGGTGGCGTTTTTCGTGCCAGAACCAGTCGTGGATGGTGCGATCGGTAGCAGACCCCAACAGCACAAACTGCGCCCCGCGATTCAGGGCGTAATACATGGCGTGGTGGACGAGGTGGACGCCCTTTTGATCATCCAGACGCCCGATAAAGGCGACGATGGGTTTGTCGGCGGCGCGCAGCAGTAGGCGATCGCGCAATTCCTTGCGGTTCAGCGCTTTGTCTTCAAAGGTTTCGATGCCATAGGGGGCGGGGATGTGGGTATCGGTTTCTGGGTTCCAGATGCCGTAATCCACCCCATTCAAAATGCCGGAAAACTTGTGCTGGTTGAGGTGCAGCGTGTGACCCAGGCCAAAGCCGCAGCTACCGTGGTGGGCTTCCCAGGCGTGGTGGGGCGATACGGTGTTGACGTGGTTAGAGTAGACAATGCCCCCCTTCATAAAGTTGAGGGAGAAGGGGTTGAAGTTGTCGCGCAGGCGATCGTAATGGAAGTAGTAGGACTCGCGGTTGAGCCCCGTGGCCCAAAGCACGTCAGACCCACCAAAGCCCTGATGCTTAAAGTTGTGGATGGTGTAGAGTACCCGCTGATATTCCATGCCGTGGTACTTGTACATTTCGTAGAGCATTACGGGCACAAGCCCCGTCTGCCAGTCGTGGCAGTGGAGGACATCGGGCCGCTTGTTGCTCTGGAGGAGGAACTCTAGCGCAGCTTTGCTAAAGAAGGCAAAGCGCATGGGATCGTCGTCGCAGCCGTAGTAGGTGCCGCGATCGAAGAACATGTCTTCGGAGTGGGGCTCAATGAAGAAGCAGAGCCGCCCATGCACCCACCCGCAATACACCGAGCAGTGGATCGCCGCGCCATACCAGGGCACCCACAGCTCGCGGTAGGCATCGTGCAGCCCCCAGATGTGGTCATAGCGCATGTTGTTGTACTTGGGCAAAATCAGCTCGACGCAGTGGCCGCGCGATTCCAGCTCGCGGCTGAGCCCATACACCACGTCCCCAAGGCCACCCGCCTTAATCACTGGAGCGCATTCCGAGGCAATCTGCACGATGTACATCGAAAATCCTCGTTTATAAAAGTTCATTTTTGGTTGACTTTATTCAAACAGGATCGTCTCAGTCAGGCAAGGGACTGGCGATAGATTCCTGTGGGGGAAGGGGGAAAGGCACCACGGGGAAAGGATTTGCGCGATCGCGCTGAGCGTTTGCCGCGCGGATATCCGCCACGGGGTTTTCCAGCCGCTCAACCGCTGGGCGCTACCATGCTAAAAGATTCTGTTTTAGAGATTTGTGACTCGATTTCACAGGAGAAATGCATGGTCGGAACGCAAGTTTCAGCACGCGAGCTCTTTCGGGCGGCTTACGAAAACCGCTACACCTGGGATAGCAACTTCCCCGGCTACACCGCAGACGTGCTCTTTACTCATGGGGATCAGACCGTCACTGGGCGAGCCAAGGTGACTGCTGACCTCAAGGCTGAGGTGTCGGGCATCGAGGATGAAGCGGTGAAAAAGGCGATCCACAGCCAACTGTGGGAGGTGGCGATTCACCGGGTGCGGCGCAGTTTTGAGGACACCCATGGGGCGAACACCTTTCGCTATGGTGAAACCTTGGCGGATGGCTCGGTCGAAATTTTGATGGGGGGCAAGGCTGAGGGCGATCGCTACCAGGTACGCAACAACGAAGTCAGCATGGTGCATCGCCACATCCACGGCGTGGTGGTCACCATCCATACCTTTAGCAGCCACGATACGGGTGAAGGCTACCTCTCTCACCGCTATGACTCGGTGTACCACGACCCCAAAACTGGGGAGCAAAAGGGAGGCCGCAGCGACTTTGAAGATCTCTATGAAAAGATCGGCAACTATATGATCTTGACGGAGCGCAAGATTTTCACAGAAACCGACGACGGGCTCGATGAGCAAATCTTCCAGTTCTCGAACATTCAACTCTTGGGCTAGTGAGAGCTGTTGTGTTCTGAGGCTGAACCCGGCGGGCGCGATCGCGTTCGCCGGGTTCTCGAGTTTGAGCCCGATATCAATTCTCTGTTTTGCCGCTACGCGGGGCTTCAAGACTGTGTCTGACCGACTAAAACCTCACCGCCTGGGCACCTCTCCTTCCGAAGGAGAGGTTGATTCACGGGCAGGTGGAAAATTTGCCCCGCATCTGACAGGGGTTCCGGTTCCCTTAACAAGGAGAGGTAAAGTGAGGTTCTACAGCGCTGACAACTGCCACAACCAAGCTCCGCAACGACTGATTGGAAGGCGATACGGAAACGGGTTTTGTCGTTTCATTAAGGGATGTGATATTCAGTCATCTCTGTCCCCGTGTGCTCAAGTTCCTTGGCTAGGGCGTCGATCTCGATTGGGAGCACACTACGCGATCGCGACCCGCATTTTTGGCTGCATAGAGGGCAATATCCGCCGCTTTAATCAGGGCATCGGCATCTTGGGCATCGGTCGGCGCGATCGCCACCCCAATCGACAACGTGATGTGAATTGCCAGGTTACCCACCGTTAGGTTGAGATAGCGAATGCCGCGCCGCAGTTGTTGCGCCCGTTTTTCTGCCGTTTTGAGGGAAATGTTGGGCAAAACCAGCGCAAACTCCTCGCCACCATACCGACACACCACGTCATTGGGGCGGGCGTGGCCTTTCAAAAATAGGCCCAGCATTTTCAACACGCGATCGCCCACATCATGCCCATAGGTGTCATTCACCCGCTTGAAGTAATCGATATCCACCAATAACAGCGCCACCTGATAGCGTCCGTAGCTCACCCGCGCTAGTAAATCCTGGAGCATCGTCATCATGTAGCGCCGATTGAACAGTTGGGTGAGGGGATCCCGCAGAGTTTCTGATCGCAGGTGACGCACCACCCGCAGCCGCCCGACCGCAGCCCCGATTTGCTGCCCCATGGCCGATAGCACGTCATGATTGAGCTGTTCTCTGCTGCACCGATCCGGCGAAAACTGGATCAACAAAGAGCCAATCACCTGATGGTGGGTGATGAGCGGATAGCAGACGCAGGCGGCAGCAGATACGGGGCAAAACAAACACTCGGGGCAATCGGGTAGCCCATCGGCAGATAGGGTTTGGCGGGCGGTGGTTATCAAGCGCTGACAGGTCGAATGCTCGAAGACAACCTCTTGCGGGTTGCGCTGCCACTGCACCAGGATTTGGGGAGTCCGCTTTTTGTGGAAGGTCTGCACCTGAAATGCCTGGAGGGGAAGCCAAGTCGTCAAGACTTGGGTGACGGATGCTGCTAAGCACTTGCTGGAGAGGCAGTCTTGCAGCACCAAACTCAACTCGGTGAGGGCAGTATCCCAGGGGATTTGGGCAACCAAGCTGGAGGGTTGGGCAGTGGTAGTAAGGGGCGAATCCGTCATTTTGGACAGATCACGGCGATCGCGGGCAGGCAGCAGCGGATGGTTGCCGAGGGAGGCGATCAGGAAGCCGATTTCCTCGGCAAGGTGGGTGATCGCGACCTGCTGCACAGCATTCAACCGGTGGGGCACCACGTCTGCTACGGCTAAAACGCCATAGATCTCGCGATCGTGACCCACTGGAAACCCCGCATAAAACTGAACCGCCTCTACCCGCCCCGTGCCCTCAAGCTGAACTTTGGGCCAGCCCGACCCCCCTTCTGCTTGGGTGAGCCACAGATCAGCACGAATCACCGGGGCATTCGTCGTCAGCACTGACTGATTGAGTTCTGCCAGCGTCATCAGTGTGTGAGGCTCAAGCCCCACGCTCACGGCGGCCTGGGGGGTGGCAGTTGGCCAAAACAGGCCAATGGGCACCTGCGCGGCACAGGTCGCAACTTGCACCAGCGACACCACATGGGTCTGAACACGGGAGGTAGAAACAACAGAGGTCATGCAGCGGTGGCTCCTTCCAAGACCACCTTGGATGCCAGATGAAGCGGAAGCAACGGGCCGCGATCTCAAAAGGCCACACCGTTTTAGATCGCGATCGCCTCTGCCAGCACTCAAGGGGTGACGATGCGGCAATGCCGTACCCCGAGGACGCATTCTCGACCAAATTACCCTCGGGCGTTTTGGGGCCAGCGCCCCCCCAGACCGCGCCTAATCTGCAATTGGGCGATCATGTCCGGAATTCAGAGCAGCAATTTCTGCGACCCGCCCAAGCGGAGGGGGTGCTTCGCCTGTTCCTAATTTTCCCGACAGACCGAAACCCTCGGGTCTGAACAGCAGGATTCTTTACCGAGTGGGGATCAAGAGCGCCGTCACAGATTCTGAATCACAGATTCTACAGATTCTGCGGAAACATCACGCTGAGATCGCTATCCCACTCCTCAGCCGCCGCGCATCATCACCTGGCGCAGCAGTTCAATGCCTTCTTTGACCGCCGTGTAGCCAAAAATCAAGATCAGCGTCGAGAGTGCGCCCCCCATCACACACAGCACCACCCCCGCCAAACTGATGGCTCCATCGTCATCCAGCAGGCCAAACCCCGTCACCAAAATGCCGATCGCGGGTAGGGTGTTGGTGCCCGGAATCGGAATCATCATCGAAATCGCCATCAACGCGATCGCTCCCCCAATCACTACACGCCCCGCCACACTGCGACATATATAAGTCAGCCGAGGCCGCGACAATAGCTCAATGCGCCGCAGCCACGGTAACCCGGCCTTCACCACCCCCTGCACTTGGCCCAGCGCAAACCCGCGCTGTTGCCAACCTTTGGGAAACCACGGCTGACGCCGACCCACCACAAGCTGCACCGCAAGCACCAGCAACACCACCCCAAAGGGAATGGAATAGCCCGGTGCTGGCACGGGCAGCGCAGACGGTAGAGCCAGCAACACAAACAAGAACCCAAAGGTGCGTTCCCCAGCAAGCTGGAGAATATCGAACAGCGTCACCTTGCTACCCTGTGCTTCTTGAAAGAAAAAACGCTCTAGTTCTACCGAGAGTCGAGCCATGCAGCATCTCGCAACGACAAGTCTTCTCGATTATGGGGCTAGAGCAGCGTGAATGCATAAAGTCCAATCAGGGTAATGGCCAGCAAGATCCAACCCAACTGGTGTGACGACTCGCTAGCCCAGCGCTGGACGCGATCGCCGCCATAGGCCATGAGCCCACCAACCAGCAAAAACCGCGCATTGCGGCCAATCACCGAGGCCAGCATAAACTGCCCCAGGTCAAAGTGAAACACCCCCGATGCCAGGGTAAAGATCTTGTAGGGAATCGGTGTCACCGCCGCCATCAACACGCCCCAAAACCCCCACTGCTCATAGATACCTTCGACCCGATGAAAGGTGCTGAGCTCCGGGTCATAGGTGCGGAGCAACAGGCTGCCCACGGAGTCAAAGGCGTAGTGGCCAATGCCATAGCCCACCAGCCCACCCACCACGGAGCCAACGCCGCAAATCAAGGCTAGGCGCAGCGATCGCTGGGGAGCCCCGGCACACAGCGTCAACAGCAGCACATCCGCAGGCACTGGAATCACGCAAGATTCTGCCAGAGCAAACCAAAAGAGCAGGTGCTCGCCGTAGGGCTTTTGGCTCCAGTTTGCCAGGGTTGCGTAGGATTGCTTCAGCATGGGGTTGCGCACCGTATATTGCGAACTGTAAAGAATCGCCTCTACCCTAGCAAACTCCTACGCATTCGCCATGAACGCGGAAATTTCCCGGAGTTGGGAGCCATGCAGCCCCGAATGGCGATTTTTGGGCAGGGGACAGCGCGATCGCCTTTAGAACTTCTTTGGAATTGCGCCGGCTTACCCTGGATTTCCAGACAGCAGCACCGCCACCACAGCTTCCAGCTAGAGGCTAGGAGCCATGAATCGGGTTTCTTTGTAACGGTGAATTATCTCCCCTCGCCCAGAGCGATAGAGTTCTAGGTGACCTGAGTTCGGGCTAAGTCGTCCATTGCGCAAGACCGATTCCCTGCCAGAGGATTTCCCCGCCTCGGAGGGGCCAGGGGTGGGTGAGTGCTGGGTTTCCCCCACCCCGTCCTACGGACACCCCCTAGGAGGGAAAAATACAGGCCAATGGCTTAATCCGAACTGACGTTAATCCCCAAGTTTGTGTGTACAGACAAACCTTGCAGCCCGCTCCTGCGTCCTCTGCCGGAGGGTGAGGGAACCTGACTTAAGCCCTTCTCCACTGGAGAGAAGGGTTTGGGATGTAGACGCTTTGCGGCTTCCCGCAGGGTGGGTAATTTATCCTGGGAGTCAGCAACGCCGAGCAAATTTATGCCAAACAGTCCTAGGCGGGCTTCTGGGCTTGGATGACCTGAAGGCTGCCGCCCGCGTAATGGCGCGATCGCGGGACGTGAAACCCGATCGCCTGCAAATCCTGCCCCAAATCAGCCTGGAGCATTTGCCACGCAGTTTCGGTTTCAAACAGCCAGAGAAAGGCCGCCAGCCCCGGCCAAAAGATCGGGTTCGTAGGGCGATGAAAGTCCACCAGGGCAAAGGTGCCGCCAGGGCGCAGCACCCGCAGCGCTTCTTGAAAAATCTGCTGGCGCTGATCAGGCTTCATTTCGTGCATGGCGGCGCTGGTGTGCACCACATCAAAGCTGTCTGCCGAAAAGGGCAAGTCCTCGGCCCACCCTTCTACAAACTTGGCATTGGGAACGTTGTGGCTGGCCCGCTGGATCGATCGCGGCGACGCATCTAGCCCTACTACGCGATCACTCAGTTCCACCAAAAACTGCGTCGTCTGACCACTACCGCAGCACAGATCCAAAATGTCGGTTTCGCGATGGATCGTCAAACCGTCGAGGGCCAAGTGCCGAAACCGTCGCTCGCCCCCCACGGTGAGGGCTGCCGCGCGCGAAATCCCGTCATAGAGCCACTGATAGCGATAACTCAGCGATCGCAGCACCGTCGCCATAGCCCACCCCCGCATTCAAACCGGAACCCTTCTATTCTACGAAGCTCCATTCTTGGGGGAAGCGATCGCGTTGGGGCGTGGATGAATGGAGGGGTAGGTGGATGAGTGTGAATCAATTGAATCCCTCACACCCTCACACCCCCTACCCCCCCTTCCCCCAGGGTCGGTTATTGCGACTTATCCGGTTTTCCTCAGAACGATATTCTGACTGAGTTAGCACTCGACAGCGGTGAGTGCTAGTCTTTCACTTGCAGAGCAAAGAGACGGGACATGGCGAAACTAGTCATTTTTGATGAAGCTTCACGGCAGGCGCTAGAAGAAGGCGTAAATGCGCTGGCGGATGCGGTGAAAATCACCCTTGGCCCTCGGGGGCGCAATGTGGTGCTAGAGAAGAAGTACGGCGCACCGCAGATTGTGAATGATGGCATCACAATCGCGAAGGAAATTGAGCTGAGCAACCCCTTTGAAAACACTGGGGCGCGTCTCATCCAAGAGGTAGCTTCTAAGACCAAGGATCTGGCTGGAGATGGCACCACCACCGCCACCGTCTTGGCGCAGGCGATGATTCGCGAAGGCTTGAAGAATGTGGCGGCGGGCAGCAACCCGGTGAGCCTGCGTCGTGGAATTGATAAGGCCGTGGCGAAGCTGGTGGCAGAAGTGGCCGCTGCGGCTAAGCCAGTCACGGGTAACGCGATCGCGCAGGTGGCGACGGTATCCGCTGGCAGCGATGAAGAAGTCGGCCAGATGATTGCCGAAGCCATGGACAAAGTGACAAAGGACGGCGTCATCACTGTGGAAGAGTCGAAGTCCCTCACCACAGAACTGGATGTCGTGGAAGGGATGCAGTTTGATCGCGGCTACATATCCCCCTATTTTGTGACCGATCAAGAGCGCATGGTCACGGAACTCGACAACGCCCGCATCCTGATTACCGACAAGAAAATCAGCTCTATTCAAGACCTGGTCGGTGTGCTAGAGCGCATTTCCCAGGCTGGCGCACCGTTGCTGATCATTGCTGAAGACATTGAAGGCGAAGCCCTGGCTACCCTGGTGGTCAACAAGGCCCGTGGGGTTCTGAATGTTGCGGCTGTAAAAGCGCCGAGCTTTGGTGATCGCCGCAAAGCCATGCTCCAAGACATTGCCGTGCTCACGGGCGGTCAGGTCATTTCTGAAGATGTGGGTCTTAGCCTAGAAATGGCGACCCTCGACATGCTGGGCGTCGCTACCAAGGTCACCATCACCAAGGACACCACCACCCTCGTCTCGGAAAGCGGCAACACTGCGGACATTGAGGCTCGCATCGCCCAGATTCGGCAAGAACTGGAGCGCACCGACTCTGACTACGACAAGGAAAAGTTGTCGGAGCGGTTGGCAAAGCTGGCGGGCGGCGTTGCGGTGATCAAGGTCGGCGCAGCAACTGAAACGGAACTCAAGGATCGCAAGCTCCGCATTGAAGATGCCCTCAGCGCGACCAAGGCAGCGGTGGATGAAGGCATCGTCCCCGGTGGCGGCGTCACCCTGCTGCACCTCGTGGGCAAGCTGGATGAGGTGAAGGCTGGTCTACAAAATGCGGAGGAGCGGCTCGGGGTTGAAATCGTGGCAAAGGCGATCGAAGCGCCCCTGCGCCAAATTGTAGAAAACGCTGGGGCCGAGGGTTCTGTCGTGGTTGAAAAGGTCAAAACGATGGACTTCGCGATGGGCTATAACGCCCTCACCGGAGAGTATGAAGATCTGATTGCCAGCGGCATCATTGACCCTGCGAAGGTCGTACGTTCGGCGCTGCAAGATGCAGCCTCGATCGCGGGCATGGTGCTCACCACTGAAGCCCTCGTCGTCGAAAAGCCTGAACCTCCTGCTCCTGCCGGGGCTGATGCTGGCATGGGCGGCATGGGTGGCATGGGCGGCATGGGTATGATGTAATCCCATCCTCCGTTGCGATCGCGAGTCATGCCTTACCGTGAATTCGCGATCGCGCTCCAGAAACCCGCTTCGTCAAGAGGCGGGTTTTCGGTTAGGTAGTGTCCCACAGGTAAGGATGGCTGAATCTTATATGCAGCAAGGGATATCAAGATTTATATCCTTCTCGGAGGCGCTGAGTATGTGTACTCGTTGAGGGCTGGAATACCTATTCTCCTGTAGATTGCGGGTTGAAATCCTGGGTAGTGCTATAGAGGTAATGATGCATTGTCGTGGTGGATGAGGTTCCACAACAAGCCAAGTGATGCCGCAGGCTCTTGGAAAATGCCAAACTCCGCCTCATGAACCGGGAGACGCGCTGACAAAGGGGACAGTTGCATCGCTCAATATCGCGGGGTTTGCCGCCGTCTTTGGACACCACTCGATGCCGTTTGGATGGCAGCCCCCCTGATATGCCTCCCAGGCATCGGTGTCGAGAACCGCGCCCTGTCGATAACCTGACGGCAGCGATCGCCAAGGCTGCTGAGCGCTGTCTCGCCCACGATGGCCAACATGCGCCCCAATCATCTCGCCGGTATCGGCATCTAGGGCGAGCCACACCCACGGCTGATTGCCTTTGTTATCGACAAAGGACCAGAGTTCATCGCACTACTGCACGGTAAACAGCCCTTTTTTGGGGCGCTGCCTCAGCCCGAGTCGCAGTTTGTGCCGCGTTGTCATTGACATATAGGGCAAACGCATATTCCTGAACTCTCCTAGCCGCACTGGCTCCTAAGCTCTGACTCAGAGTCTCAAAGGCAGTACAGCTATCGTGAGGGTGCTCAAGCAAAGACTCGGCACTAGGAGACGGATTTTCTGAGGATACGTTTGCCCTGCCCATGCAGACCAAATGCTCTCTAAAGCAGGATACCCGCGCCCGCGCTGACAAATCTGCCTAGGATCAAAAGCCATCACAAGACCAAAGACGCCACCTTAACCGAAAATCTCACGCCTGATACCCTAGCCATCGCTGAGCGTAGGCAGAATCGAAGTCACCCTCTACAAGCTCTTGCCCTGGTAGGATAGGGGCGATCGCACCTCAGGAGGTTTCCGATGGCAATGGTCAGTTCCACCATGCTGGCGTTAGGCACCGCTGCGCCTGAGTTTCAGCTTCCCGATGTCGTCACGGGCGACACCATTTCCCTAAGCACCTTTGAGGGAAAGGCCGCGCTGGTCGTGATGTTCATTTGCCAGCATTGTCCCTTTGTGAAACATGTGCAGGATGAGTTGGCTCGCCTCGGGCGGGACTATACGCCGCAAAATGTTGGCATTGTGGCGATTAGCGCCAACAGTATTCAAACCCATCCCCAAGATGGCCCGGAACACTTGAAAGCCATGGCCGAAACCCTAGGCTTCACCTTCCCCTACTGCTACGACGCTTCCCAGGACACGGCCAAGGCGTATACTGCGGCCTGCACGCCTGATTTTTTTGTGTTTGATGGCGATCGCCGTTTGGTCTATCGTGGTCAACTGGATGACAGTCGTCCTGGCAATGACAAGCCCGTCACGGGGCGAGACTTACGCACAGCGATCGACGCCGTTCTTGCTGGGCAACCCGTCTCCCCGGATCAGAAGCCCAGCATCGGCTGCAACATCAAATGGCACCCCGGACAGGCTCCAGCCTACTTTGGCTAACGGGTTGCAGAATTCAGTCAGCCTTCGATCACGGTTTCCCGATTCTATCGGTCGGTATGGCCTACGGACTCAGGAGCGTGGTGCGCGGTGCAAAGGTTTCGATCTGGCGAAGTTGTTGATACAAGGCCCGCTCGCGATCGCTGACTTGCTTGGGCACAGCGATATCGATTTCCACAATCTGATCGCCCCGGCGATCGCGCCCGACGGGGTATCCCTTGCCTGGCAAGCGTAGGCGCGCGCCCGCCTGCACCCCAGCGGGTAAAGACAGCGGGGCTGGGCCATCCAAGGTGGGAACCGTGATGGTGCCGCCGAGGACAGCCTCCGTCGGTGTGACGGGCACTCGGCACAGCACATCATTCTCCCGCACTTGAAACACAGGATGGGGCTCTACCTCAATCCGCAGGTAGAGGTTGCCGCCGCCGATGCCCTGGCCCTTGAGGCGAATGCGCTGCCCCGTCACCATTCCGGGGGGCATGGAAACCTCCAGCGATCGCCCGTCTTCTAGGCGAATGCGTTCTTCACCGCCGGCGTAGGCCCGCTCTAGGGGAATGGTCAGGTTTGCCTCCGCATCTCGACGATTGGGCGATCGCGAAGCAGCGGTTTCGCGGGGGCGCGATCGGGACGCAGAAGGTGGCGGCGGGGTTGGCGCTTCCCGTCGGGCGGTGGCCGTCGCCGATTCACGACGGCGGTTCAAAAGCTGATCGACAAAGGTGTTGAAGTCGCGAAACTCGCCAAAATCAATGTTCCCAAAGGAAAATCGGCCCAGCGTACTGCCCGCCCGCGCCGCAAAACCCTTCTGCTTCCAAAAACGGCTGTACTCCTCATATTGAGCCCGCTTTTCGGGATCAGACAGCACCTCGTAGGCTTCGCCCAGCATTTTGAAGCGCTCCTCCGCCTCCTTATCCCCTGGGTTGAGGTCTGGATGGTACTTGCGCGCAAGCTGGCGATACGATCGCTTAATGTCCTCCATTGAGGCATCTTGAGACACCCTGAGTAGCTCAAAGTAATTACGAAAATTTTGCATGACCCCACGACTGCTTGCCCCCTTGGCAAGCCATCAATAGCTGACGTAATCGCTGGCGTTGCTGGGCCGTATTGCCCCCCAACGGTGAACTTCAAGCGTACGATCGCGGCCTAGAGCCACTCATCCTCATCGCCCCAGTCATCATCGTAATTGCCGGGGTAGCTCCGGCGGGGATCGGGCATCGGCGGCTCGGGCCGGGCCGGGGCAGGATTGCGCGGACGGCGATCGCGGCCATTCTCTCCCTCGGCACGGGGTGGGGCAAACGCGTCGCGTCCCGGTGGCGCGTAGGGATCTGGATCTCGACGCCGTGGGTCGCGCGGCGCATCGTAGGGATCACGCGCCCGAGGCGATCCGTAGTCCTCACTCCAACGGGGAGGCACATCAACATCACCGCGCGGC
>JACYME010000142.1 GCA_015272155.1 Leptolyngbyaceae cyanobacterium T60_A2020_046 | reverse complement strand
AGCTTATTCAGCGGGCTGAAAGTTGCGGCATTGGAGCACGGGGGCGTCGGCGTGGCCGTGCATGGGGCAGGCGTGGTGCAGGCAGCGGGTGCAGGCCACGGGGGAGAGGGCGGGCGATCGCAGCAGATAAAGACTCACGCCTTGGCGCATCAAGCCCTCTTGTTCTAAATCCGTCAGGGTGCTGGCGAGCAGCACAATCTGCTCCGCATTCAGGCTCTGGCGTGCGGCCCGCAGGCGCGTGAGCAGGGTGCCAAAGCCTTCCTCAGCGGCGGCGATCGCGAGGGGCACCCGCCGCCACACTCCCCGAAAACAGGGCGGGGCATCCTGGGCATAGTGGTCGCGATATTGCAGTGTGTAGGTGCCATCGCCATAGCAGCGCGTGCGAAACCACCGCTGAAAGGGCAGCCCCAGCTCGCCTTGGGCGTCAAAGGTATCCCACCAAGTGCGGTGCCAGCCATCCCAGGGCAGTTGCAAAATCCGTTGAATGTGCGATTCATCAAAGCCGCCGTGGCGCAGCAGCGCGATCGCCTCCGAAAGGTTGACCCGCCAGGCCAGGGTTTGCAGCTCCGACTGGCAGCGCGTGAGATGCTGATAGGCGCTGACGGATTCCTTCACGGCGTCGGGTTCCCCGCCCGTCAGCACACAACTGACGTGCTCATACTCCAGCACGCCCGCAATGGCATTCGCCCCATCCGCCGTGGGCACCCCCACCTCCACCCGCACATGGCCGATTTGATGGCTGCGCGCGATTGCAGGCTGACAATCCGTCAACAGCGATCGCACCATCCCTTCATCGGCGATCGCCAGTGCCAGTTGAACGCGATCGCGATCCAGTTCTGTCGCAAGGCCCGAGCGGCGCATCAGATCGGCGGGAAGCATCTTTCTCACCAAAACAGGACAGCCTCATACCGTCCCTTTTAGGCGGTTGATCTGGGCTTGGGGGCGATCGCGACCCAAAACTTTGGGCTTATTCGAAAAACGCAACATCTTGATCCAGGGTTTGAGGAGTTGGGGAATGGTTCAGGAATTGGACGAGCGAGGGAGACACAGCAAGGATTTCCCAAGGAATTGCCGGGGTGCGAATGGGGGGAATTCCGCCAAATCCTGCCCCAGCCCCATTCCGATTAGGAGAAGTCCGTAAAATTATGTCAGCATTGTGCAAAGCAAACCTGTGATTCATCAATGAGGAGTTTCGGACGTGGCGGCTAAGTACACCCCCGCAGCGATCGAGGAAAAGTGGCAAAAGACCTGGGATGAGCAAGGGCTCGACACGGCCTCCGAAGATGCCAGCAAGCCCAAGTTCTATGCCCTGTCGATGTTTCCTTATCCCTCCGGGAACCTGCACATGGGCCACGTCCGCAACTACACCATCACCGACGTAATCGCCCGCGTGCGCCGGATGCAGGGCTATCGCGTGCTGCACCCCATGGGCTGGGATGCCTTTGGCCTGCCTGCCGAAAATGCCGCCATCGATCGCGGCATCCACCCTGCCCAGTGGACGTACCAAAACATTAACCAAATGCGCGCCCAGCTCAAGCAACTGGGCCTCTCCTACGACTGGGCTCGCGAAGTCGCCACCTGCGACCCCGACTATTACAAATGGACGCAGTGGATCTTCTTGCAATTTCTCAAGGCGGGGTTGGCCTACCAAAAAGAAGCAGCGGTGAACTGGGATCCCGTGGATCAAACGGTGTTGGCGAACGAGCAGGTGGATAGTGAAGGGCGATCGTGGCGATCGGGCGCAAAGGTCGAGCGCCGCCTGTTGCGCCAGTGGTTCCTCAAAATCACCGCCTACGCCGACGAACTCTTGCAAGACCTAGACAAACTGCCCGGCTGGCCCGATCGCGTCCGCCTCATGCAAGAAAACTGGATCGGCAAGTCTACTGGGGCGCAGGTCGTCTTCACCACCGCAGCAGGGGACGAACTCCCCGTCTTCACTACCCGCCCCGACACCCTGTGGGGGGCCACCTTCATGGTGCTCTCGCCCGAGCATCCCCTGGTGGAAAAACTGACCACCCCCGAGCAGCAAGCCGCCGTCGCCGCCTACCAAGCCGAAGCTGCCGCCAAAAGCGACATCGATCGCACCGACGACACCAAAGAAAAGACTGGCGTGTGGACGGGCAGCGATGCCGTGAATCCGGTCAATGGCGAGCACATCCCCATCTGGATTGCCGACTATGTGCTGATGGGCTACGGCACCGGGGCAATCATGGCCGTACCCGCCCACGACGATCGCGACTTTGCCTTTGCCCGCAAGTTTGGCCTTGCGGTGAAGGTCGTTGTCCAGCCCGAGGGGGAAACCCTGGACGGCGCGACAATGGCAGCGGCCTGGCCCGGCGAGGGCGTAATGGTCAACTCTGGCCCCTTGGACGGCATTCCCGCTGGCAAAGGCGAAGGGCAAAGCGTCGCCGCCGCGATTCAATGGCTAGAGGCCAACGGCAAAGGGAAGGGCGAGGCCAACTATCGCCTGCGAGACTGGTTGATTTCGCGCCAGCGCTATTGGGGCGTGCCCATCCCGGTCGTCCATTGCCCCAGTTGTGGCACCGTGCCCGTGCCCGATGCACAATTGCCCGTCGAACTGCCAGAAAATGTGGAATTTAGCGGGCGCGGTGCGTCCCCCTTGGCCCAGTTGGAGGATTGGGTAAATGTGCCCTGCCCAAGCTGCGGGGAGCCCGCCAAGCGCGAAACCGACACGATGGACACCTTTATCGATTCGTCGTGGTACTTTTTGCGGTTTGCCGATGCCCGCAACGCCGATGCGATTTTTGACTCCGCCAAGGTCAACGACTGGCTCCCTGTGGATCAATACGTCGGCGGCATTGAGCACGCCATTTTGCACCTGCTCTATTCCCGCTTTTTTACGAAGGTGCTGCGCGATCGCGGCTTGATTAATTTCGACGAACCCTTCAGCCGCCTGCTGACCCAGGGCATGGTGCAAAACATCACCTACAAAAACCCAAAAACCGGCAAATACCTGCCCTTAGATCAGGTCAACCCCGAAGACCCCAAGGATCCGGAAACGGGCGACCCCTTGGAAGTCTTCTACGAAAAAATGTCAAAGTCGAAGTACAACGGCGTCGCTCCCCAGGATGTGCTCGCCAAGTATGGAGCCGACACCGCCCGCATGTTCATCCTCTTCAAAGCGCCGCCAGAGAAAGATCTGGAGTGGGATGACGCCGATGTGGAAGGGCAGTATCGCTTCTTGAATCGCGTGTGGCGGTTGGTGACAGATTTTGCCGATCGCGAAACCCCTACGGCAGCGACCTCTCCGGATCTCTCCAAGCCAGAAAAGGAACTGCGCCGGGCCATCCACACCGCCATCAAGGAAATCAGCGAAGACGTTGAAGGCGACTATCAACTGAATACTGCCGTATCTGAGCTGATGAAGTTGAGCAACGCCCTCACCGACAGCCCTGCGAAGGAATCTGCCGTCTACACCGAGGGCATTCAGACCCTGGTGAAGCTGCTGGCTCCCTTTGCGCCCCACATCGCCGAGGAACTGTGGCACCGATTGGGGCACACCGACTCAGTTCACCACCAAGGCTGGCCTGCGCTGGATGAGGCAGCGCTGGTGGCGGATGAAATCACCTTGGTAATTCAGATTATGGGTAAGACACGCGGCACCATTGACGTGCCTGCGGATTCAGACAAGGCGGCACTAGAGCAGTACGCCCGCGAGTCTGAGGTGGCCCAGCGCTACATCGCAGGCAAGGACATCAAGAAGGTGATTGTGGTGCCCGGAAAGCTGGTGAACTTTGTTGTCGCCCCCTAGGAAATGATTGGCGTGTTGGTTGGCTCCAAACCCCAAACCCAGGGTGAACCCGTCACCGCAACCCGGCCAATATTTGACAATGCCAGTTTACGAATATTGGGAAATAGTCGAGCTGCTCTGGCTAGTGATATGGGTGCGCTTAGATAGGGGGTAAAACACAGTTTGTTTTGTGCGAATTGCATCACGATCGCGCCCCTCATCCGCTCAGCAGTATAATCCTGTTGGCACTGATTTAACACCACACTTGAGGGTATGTTTCGTCGTCGGTGAGTTGATTCAAATCGTATTTTGATGCCGACTGATGAAGCTTCTGAAGCATTCCACCCATGGAACTTGAAGGGAATCCAAATCAAGCAAAACTGGTAATGTTCTAGACCTGTGTTTAGGCATTCTAAAGACTTGTATTTTCAAAGCATTGAGAATGGATATCTACTTTGGTACGCTACCGCAAAACCCAACACCCCGACTTCTGTGAGAGCA
>JACYME010000149.1 GCA_015272155.1 Leptolyngbyaceae cyanobacterium T60_A2020_046 | reverse complement strand
CGCAACCCCTCCACGGTTGAATCTGCTACGAAAGCCCTCTCTACACAAGACGTCCAGGTCAATTGAGCGGTTTAGCTACGACTTTTAGGTAGAACGGCACAATCAGGCTTTGAGACAACTGGCACAAGCCAAAATAGGCCAAATCTAGTCCACTTTTTAGCACTACTGGCACAGAGTATATATGCTTATCTATATACCTCTAGGGATTTAAAAGCTGGCTTAGGGATTATGTGAGTAATCGTACAGAAACTTACGTAAAAGCTGAAACCCTCACCCTTTCGACAACGAAGTAGATCAAGATTACTAAATTGTCCCAAATCTCAGCTTCGCTACTTTAGGGCTTATGACAAGCTGCCTGATTTGATGACACGCCCTCGGCTGATGCTACCCACCTTAAATAGACCCAAGGCCAGCCTACTTAGAAGGCAAGTCAACTATGGCCTAGACCAAATACTTCATTACTCATGCACTTACTTATCTACTCACTCAATTAATTCATCAAGTGCCTACTCAAATTAGTGTTTAACCATCTCCCTGTAACCATTGCTGGACGTGGTTCAAAATTTGCTCGGCGGCGGCGAGGGCTGATTCTGCTTCCCGTTGAGTAAACGCCTCCCCAGGGGTGAGTTCGGCTAGTGCATCGGGATATCGGGTGGGGATGTAGAGCTTATCGAGGGCGAGGGTGAGTTCTAGTAGCGGAATGAGCTGGGCCTGGGCGGGTTCTGGCAGATCGCGCAAAAGGCGGGTGCAGGAGTGGCCCCAGGGATCGCCATCGAGGCTGACCCACACGGCTTTGAGGCTTTTTTCGGCGGACTGCTGGGCATAGAAACAGGCTTGGGCAAACTTTTTGGCCAAAAGCAACGCCTGGGCGGCTTCTAGGTCATCTACTCCCTGGCGATACCAGCGGATAGCTTCTTGGTGTAGCTTTTCGTGACTCATTGGGGATCTTGCGAATAGAGGGTTTTACCTTCGGCCAAAAGTTGACGAATAAAGGGCCGATCTGAGCGTTGGGCGAGTTCTGCTGGGGTGTAGACGATGACCTCCACCGGGGCGGGAGCATCCACCAGCAAGGCCAACACCTGACCGATGCGATCTAGGGGCAGCAGGGCGCAATCCCACACCAGGAAGAGATCAATATCAGAGCGGCGGGTGGCGCTGCCCCTGGCCCAAGACCCAAATAAGATGATGCGCTCTGGGGCGATGTGCTGACAAAGTCGGGCCACAGCGATATTGAGCCAGTCGGTGAGAGTGGCGGTGGTGAGGGTAGGAGGCTGCGGCAACGGCATGGTTTTGGTGGGGTGGGGATCTGCGGTCATCCTAACTTGTGAGTTGGGCAAAGGGGTTGGGTTGTTGGATGGTGCCCCTGGTAATAGAAACCGTTGGGGGCTGTCGCCGGGTAGGCGAATGGCAAAACATGACCCACGGCCTAGACAACCTTGATGGACAGATGAGCTATCCGACCCCTCGCTGAGAACCCAGCACGGTAGTTCTCATTATCAACTTACTTACTTACTCATTTACTCACTCAACTGATTCATTAAGCGCCCACTCAAGTAAGCGTCGGACTAGCTCCGTCTTGGGTTTGCGTAGCTTACGTGCCTTTGCGGCCAGCAGGTCATTGAGGCTGATCGGGATGTCTACATTCAGCCGTACCGTAGCTTCTTTGGCGACGGGTTCTAGGTCAGCCCAGGGAGTCGATGACGCCAGGGAAGCCGGGGGTGTTTGAGGCGCAGGCGCAGGTGGCATCACCGTAGGCTCGTCCTCCGTGGTTGGCTGTTTTGCAGCACTGAAAATGTCATCCCATTTTTCCATGACCCATCTCCTTCCAGACTTCTTCCCAATCTCGCCATGCCACGCCACCATTAGGCACTTTGTTCACCACCACCCCAGATTCAGCCGCTTTGATGTACGCCTTATATCGCCGGATAGAACGATTAAAGACAGGTAGCCCGTGGCGCTTCAGGGCGGCAATAGCATCAGATCCATCGGTCTGGGGAGCCGGGGGGGACAGCGTCACTAGGCAGCAGTAGTTTGTCCCCTGTGGTAGTTCCGATGCAATCTGCACCAGGGCTGACAAGCTGAGGGGATCGGGGGTGGTCGGTAGGATAAGCAGATCAGCCCCCTGGGCAATGGCTCGAATGTCATCGGCGGCGGGTCGGGCTGGGGTATCAATCACCGTGTTCTGATACTGCCCACTCATCAACCGCTTAGGAGCTTCGGAGTCGCTACAGACATCAAAGGGCAGCAGCCCCTTCCGCGCCCATAGGGTTGCGCTGCGGTTGGGGTCAGAGTCAATCAGCAGGGTCTTGGCCTGGTTGCTGAGCAGGGTGGCCAAACAGATCGCGCTGGTGGTCTTTCCTACGCCGCCTTTGTACCGGGTGAGGCTAATGATCATGGCGTTTTACCTGTGAGCGTTACCATCATATATCAAGCGCTTACTTGCAGCAACACTTACTTAGCTGCTTGAGTAATCACTCACTCAATTAATTGCTCACAATATCGGCACCTATTCCGGCCAGCGTTGAGATGTCCCAGGCTTGGGCTTTTGCTATCTACGCGCCTTTGCGGCACACAATCCGAGGCTGGCGGAAAATCCAGAGTTTGTTTATCAGTCGATGAGAGATCTCGGAGCCACCATACCTATCGAAAAGCCGCAGTCCTTTTTTGCCCATGGGGTAGGGCTGCGATTTGGGCCAGACTCAATCAGCAGGATCTGAGTTTGATGGTTGAGCAGGATGGCCAAACAGAGCGTACAAGGGCGGTCTTTCCCATGCCGCCCTTGCATTGGTTGAGGCTAATAACCATAGTGTCCTAACCATAGGCAGCACCAGGGCAGATTCAAGAACGACTGGCTAGGACACTCATTTGTCTAAGTAAATGCTTACTCAATCACTCACTTGCTTGATTTTTAGATCCTTTTTCGACCAGGTATCTCTTTCTAGGAGAAAATGGCATCACTCAAAGCAAGAATCTGTCAGCTTAGGGCTCTCACAATGTTTAGACTCTGACTACTTGTGTCGCTCTCTATGCGATCTACACCAGCGACCCATGCCACAGCAGTCGAGTTCCTTTCATATCGGGTGGTGATCATCGAGTTACCCTCATCCACCGAAGACCAGGAGCCGACCCCAGAACCAGTCCCACCAGCATCAGCTACCACCACTGATCCGGCCTCCGCTGTAGCCAGCCTCAACCTGCCCAGCGCCACCGTTATCTCCGTGGGCGACGGCGACACTCTGAGGATGGACTACCAGGGCCAAACCGTCACCGTGCGTTTTGCCTGTATCGATGCCCCCGAAACCTCCCAAACACCTTGGGGGCCAGCCGCCGCCGAACGCCTACGACAACTCACCTCTAGGGGTTTCACTATTCAGTTCAGAGATGCCGATACCGACCGCTATGGGCGCATGGTGGCGGAAGTCTACGCAGGTGGCCAGATCGTCAACCTCCAGATGGTGAGGGAAGGTCATTCGGTGGTCTACACCCAATTCCTCAGCAGTTGTCCCCAGACCCAAGACCTGCTGCTCCAGGCCGAACAACAAGCCCAACAGCAGCGCCTCAACTTTTGGAATCAGCCTAATCCTGTGATGCCGTGGGACTATCGCCGGGGGAATCGTTCTAGTACAGCACCAGCCCCCACTCAAGAGCCACCCAAGGAGACAGCCACCAGCCCAGAGGCCAAAGACCTTACCCCCAGCCGTCCCGCTGTCACAGGTAGCTGTGAATGTCCCTACGACACCGACTCAGCAGGGCGTTCCTGTGGTGGGCGGTCAAGCTATAGCCGTTCTGGGGGGAGTGAGGGGAGTTGTTATTTGTAGGACTCCTGGTGCCTAGTGCTGACCTGCACTAGACAGTCTCAGTAGATCACAACCTTAATGTAGAGCGGCCATCTTGGCTGTCTCTCTGGCAGGCAGGATGCCTGCCCTACCTTGGTCTTTGCGATCTACTGAGTCTGACTTGTGGAGCGGTCGCAGGGGCCAAGTGCTCAACGCCTTGCGGCATCAGAGGTTCGGCACAGGAGCTAGTTACGTGGGGTTGCGCTACTTATTTGCATAACTTCGGCACCCAGTTGCATCAACTTCGGCACCCCCTCAGAGGATGAGGGAAAAACGGCATAGATGGGCAGGTCAAATTCATTATGCCGTCTGCGGATAAATCGTGAGAATACTAAAACGACAATTAGGTCATAGCCGGGGTCTCCTGCGGCAGGTCAGCGGGTGAATTGAGGGAACTGGTGAGTTTGCGCATGGATTCGCCCTTGAGGGTAAGGCGCAGAGAATCATGGACAATGCG
>JACYME010000139.1 GCA_015272155.1 Leptolyngbyaceae cyanobacterium T60_A2020_046 | reverse complement strand
CCAAACCGGGGGGCTGACGTGCTTGAGAGGTGGGTTTAGTGGCGATCGCGGGCCTGGCTGGAGGCGGGCTGGGGCAAGGGTTGACCGATGGCGATGCGCGGCAGGCGATGCTTAAAGCCGCACAAAATTTCCCAAGAAATGGTATCTGTCAGGGCGGCCCAGTCGTCAGCGGTGATGGCATCCTCACCGGAGGTGCCTAACACCGTCACCACATCCCCTTCCCGCAGATTGGGAATCGCTGTCACATCCAGCATCATCTGATCCATCGTGATGGCCCCGATCTGCTGGGCGCGGCGACCGTCGATCAACACCTGCATTTGGTTAGACAAGGCGCGGGGAACACCATCGGCATAGCCAATGCCCACGACGGCGATGCGCATGGGGCGATCGGCGACAAACTGATGCCCATAGCTGACCCCCGTTCCCGGTTCGATGTCTTTGATATGGGTGATGCGGGCTTTGACCTGCATCACGGGGCACAGGTGGGCTGCTGTTTTGAGATGGGGGGCCGGATACAGGCCATACAGCGCTAGTCCGGCCCGGACGCGATCGTAGTGCAGGGCAGGATGGCCTAGGGTAGCCGCAGAGTTGGCAAGGTGCAGGTGGCGGGGCCGCAGATCGGCAGATTGGAGCTGGGCGATCGCCGCCTCAAAGCGCTGGTGCTGCTGATTCAGAATGGTGGGATCGGGGCTGTCTGCCGTCGCCAAGTGAGAGTACACGCTGGCAACGTGCAGGTGTGGTAAACGCTGCACAAACTCCACAAAGGTTTGGGCCTGCTGCCACGGAAACCCCAATCGCGACATGCCCGTATCCAGCTTGAGGTGAACGGGCACCGGCTGACCAGGCCGGGGAGCCAGCGTTTCAGAAAAAATCAGGGCTTGCTTCGGAGATACGAGGGTGGGCTGGAGATGCCACTGGGCGATCGCGCGCACTTCTTCTACCTCATTCACCGCACCCATGACCAAAATCGGTGCCGTCATGCCCGCCTGCCGCAGTTCGATGCCTTCGGGAACTGTGGCCACGCCGAGCCAAGTTGCCCCCGCCGCGATCGCCGTCTGCGCCACCATTACAGCGCCATGCCCGTAGGCATCGGCCTTGACCACGGCCATCAACTCAGTGCGCCCCTGGAGCAGCGCTAGCAGGTGTTGCACGTTGTGTCGCAGGGCCGCCAAATCAATCTCGACCCAAGCTCGACAACACCGCATCAAGGCCAAATTCGGCATTTGATCCCAACTCAACATCGAGCACTCCTTCAAGGCTTGACCACAGATCCTGCCAATTGTGCATCAACCTACTGCGATCGCGGGGTATCTGAAAAGGCGATCGCCGGGTTATTGCTCCCCAGGGCTTCTCTCAGAACCTGTAATTTCCCCCTAGGATTTGGACCACAAGCCTGAAATTGGGCACCTATGCTACCATCGGGGCAATCTCATTATCAGTCCCGGATGAGTAAGGTTCTTGTGCTGAATGCCTCCTATGAACCGCTCAACATCACCAGTTGGCGTCGGGCCGTGGTGTTGATTTTGAAGGGTAAGGCAGAGCAGGTTGAACACAATGGAAGAGTTGTCTATTCAGGGTTTCCGCTGCCGACGGTAATCCGCCTGCGTCACTACGTCCGGGTGCCATACAAAGAAATTCCCCTCACCCGTCGCAACCTGCTCCAGCGAGACAGCTACACTTGCCAGTATTGTGGCTATGCCGGAGAAGGGCTTACGCTAGATCATGTGGTGCCGCGATCGCGGGGCGGCGGCGATACCTGGGAAAACATGGTCACCGCCTGTGTCCGGTGTAACGTGAAGAAAGGCAATCGCACCCCTCGTGAGGCCAACATGCCCCTCCGCAACCCGCCCCGGCGTCCTCACAGCAGCCTCTACTTTGAGGTGACTCGCCAGGTTCGCAGCGGCACCCACGCAGAGTGGAAGAAGTACGTCATCGGTATTTAACCCGCGCTGCACACCGCTTCTTGTTCTGCTTTGAGGTCGGGTAACGGCCAAAGTCAGCCGTTGGGCTGAGCGATCGCACGTCCCAGTTCGACACATTCGGGACGGGGCATCCACCAGATTGTGCAGTGTCAGCCATCGTTTTGAAATCATGAAAATTCTCTTTGAAAATCCGCGTTCCCCCTCTGCTGCCGAGGGGCCTGTCTCCTCAGAGTGGCCCGTAGAAGAAGCATCCTCCTCACCGGAAGAAGAGTCGCGACATCCCCTGTCGCAACTGCGTCAGCTTTTCTCAGAGCACGCTGGCGAGCGTCACCTCGTGCTGCTGCAAGATTTCCCCGACCCCGATGCCCTGTCTTCGGCGTGGGCCTATCAACTCATCAGCCGTGCCTACGAGATTGACTGCGACATTTACTATGGCGGTACCCTCAGCCATCAGGAAAACATTGCCCTAGTGCGGCTGACGGGTCTGCCCGCCCGCCGCTGGAGCCCCCAAGGCAACAACCAGCCTGACTTGAGCCAATACCAGGGCTACACCCTGATTGACACCCAGGGCACAACCTGCCAGCTTACGCCCCTGGTGGAGGCGGCGGGCATTCCCTTGTTGCTGGTAATTGACCACCACGCGCCCCAGGCACGCCTTTCGGCGGAACTCGTTGATTTGCGACCCCACATTCGCGCTACGGCGACGATTCTGACCCAGTATCTCCAGAGCGGGGCGTTGCTGTCGTTGGAGCGGGGCAACACCACCCACGTCAAATGTGCCACGGCGCTGATGCATGGCTTGCGATCGGACACTAACCAGCTCATGCACGCCGCCGAAGCGGAATTTATGGCAGCGGCTTACCTCAGCCGGTTCTATGACCCGCAACTGTTGAGTGCGATTTTGCGGGCATCGCGATCGAAGCGGGTGATGGATGTGATTGAGCGATCGCTGCGGAACCGCAAAGTTCAAAACAACGTGTCGATCGCGGGCGTGGGCTACCTGCGCTACGAAGACCGCGACGCCATTCCCCAGGCGGCGGACTTTTTAGTGACCGAAGACAACGTCCACACCGCCGTCGTCTATGGCATCGTTCACGACGAAGACGAAGAGCGCGAAGTGGTGATCGGTTCCCTGCGCACCAGCAAAATCACCCTCGACCCCGACGAATTCATCAAAGAAGCCTTTGGGCAAGACAACCAGGGGCGCTTCTTTGGCGGCGGACGCACCACCGCAGGCGGGTTTGAAATTCCCGTCGGGTTCCTCTCTGGGTTCTACGAAAACGGCGACTACAATCGCCTCAAGTGGGAGGTCTTTGACACCCAGATCAAGCAAAAACTGTTGCGATTGGTCAATCCCGAAGATGGCGTTATCACCACAGACTGAAGCCGCTGCGATCGCCCCAGAGCCCATCCACACCACGCTCTATTGCATTCGTCACGGCATCGCCGCCGAGCGCGGCACCCTCGCCAACGATGACGATCGCCCCCTGGTGGAAAAAGGCCGCCAACGCACCGCACAAGTGGCCCAGCGCTTGAAAACACTGGGCATCACCTTCGACCATGTGCTCACCAGCCCCCTGGTGCGGGCGCAGCAGACGGCGGAAATTTTGCAGGCAGAGGGCCTGACCCCCGCGATCGCGGTGTGTGCAGACCTCGCCCCCGATGGCGACCTCAAAGCGTGGCTGGGCTGGCTGGCCGACTGGCAAGCGCAGCATCCCCAGGGCACCGTGGCGATCGTTGGCCACGAACCGGATTTGAGCCGATGGGCGCAGGTGTTGGTGGCAGGGCTGACGGCGGCGGGCGATCGCTGGGAGTTAAAAAAAGCAGGCATCATTGGCCTGTGGGTGCCCCGAGCCGATCGCGCGATCGGCCAGAGCGAACTGTTCTGGCTCACGCCCCCCCGGCTCATCCTCTAGGCACGGGAGGCCAACGGGGAAAACTGGAGAATCAGCGAAGGGAAATGCTAGAGGGTTAGTGAGTCGAGGGCAGCATCAATCTCTCCATCTCGGCAATGGCCAGAGTCCCGACACAGGATGGCGAGCACCCCGGCTTCGCCTCGGCAACTTGCTCCATTTCGTTGATCAGTCCTGGAAGAAACCGGGGTGCTGTCCCGGCATTTTCGGGTGCCGGGTATCCGGTTTAACGTCAGCTTGGGTTAAGCCATTGGCCCGTATTCTCCCCTCTTGGGGAGGGGTGTCCGCAGGACGGGGTGGGTGAAACCCAGCGGCAACCCCCCACCCCTGGCCCCTCCGAGGCGGGGAAAGCCTCTGGCAACGAATCGGTCTTGCGCAATTGAGGACTTAACCCGAACTCAGGTAGGTTTACGGTTTAGCCCGCACGGGTCAGCCCGAGATATCTTGACGAACATCTGTTA
>JACYME010000052.1 GCA_015272155.1 Leptolyngbyaceae cyanobacterium T60_A2020_046 | reverse complement strand
ATCAGGTTTGCCATGAGCGCGATCGCGGCCTATTTGCAGCGTATGATGGCGTGACAACGTAACCCGTGAAAAAGCCGGAGGTGAGAACAACTCAGCTCCGGCCTGTTCAATCAATTCCTAGCTTAATAGGCAGGGCGGGTATTTCCCCCGGCGCGAGCCCGATCCTTGGCTTTGGCAGCGCTTTTCTTCAGGGCATCCAGCCGCTTGATGTATTGATCCCGCTTGCGCTTTTTGGGGGTCTGCTCAATCAAGGTTTTGAGGGCGCTGCCCAGGCTCTTGTAGGCGTTGGGCAAGGTGTAGCCAAAGCGTGTGGCGATCGCGATCGCCCGCTCGTCGGCATCAATGGCCTCGGCCAGGGATTTTTGGGGGTTGTTGCGGCGATAGAGCCGCCAGCCCGAGAACCCGCACAGCGCCAGCGCCAGCATCAGCAACAGCCCGTCTTGCACCCACAATTCGCCGATCGCGCCGCCTAGACCAATGGCAAGAGCTGCCATTTCCCACCCGTCTCGGGGAATGGTGTCGTTCTGGATGCGGCCCACCTCGTGCCAAAACATCAGGTTTCGTTGGTCGAGGGCGAGGCTTTCCCACTTGGCAAGGTCGATCTGAATTTCGACCTGATCTTTTCCCAGTTCCTCGCAGGTAATCAGCGGCGGAGAAACGTCCGTCGCCGCTTCAACCGTGACCCAACTTTGAAGCTCTGGCGGCAGAAGACTGCGCAACCGACGCAGTTCTCCCATGTCGGCACGGGCGGTGGAAGTAGCGTAGGAGGTCATGGAAATCAGGAAAACTTAGAGAGCACAACACCCTAGCAAGATGACGCGAAGCCACAGGCTAGCGTTATAGATATCTTATCTTAAACTTTCTCTGGGGTAGAGGCCGGGATCTCCCCAACCTGGGTCAGGGGGCTCGGGGGTGTCCAGCGATCCCAGACCTGGGCGTGGATGCCCGCGGCTTCGAGTTGGGCGATCGCGGTTTGTAGATATTCTTCTCCCTCGGCGACGGTGGTGATTTGGCACAGGCGATCGCGCAGTTCTGCGGCACCGCTAAAGCCTTTCACGTACCAGGTCATATGCTTACGGGCCTGACAAATGCCGCGATCGCCCTTATAGGCCGCAATCAGCCGCAGATGGGTTTGGGCGCAGTGCAAGCGATCGACCGCCGTGGGCTGGGGGGGGCATTGTCCGGTTTTCAAAAAGTAGTCGATTTCCCCGACTAAAAAGGGATAGCCCAGCGTCCCCCGCGAGCACATGACGCCATCGGCGCGGGTAACTTCCAGACAGCGCACCGCCGACTCTACGGAAGTGATATCGCCATTAGCAATGACCGGAATCGCCAGTGCGGCCTTGACGCGGGTAATCCAGTCCCAGCGGGCGGGGCCAGTGTAGCCCTGGGCGCGGGTGCGTCCATGCAGCGTCAAAAGTTGAATGCCCGTGTCTTCCATGCGGCGGGCAAAGTCCACGGCGTTGATGGTGTCATCATCCCAGCCGATGCGGGTTTTGACGGATACGGGCACTTCCACCGCGTTGACGACGGTTTTGGCGATCGCTACCGCCATCTCCGGATCCTTCAGCAGCGAGGAGCCCCCACCCTTGCGGGTAATTTTGTTGACGGGGCAGCCCATGTTGAGGTCAATGGTGTCTGCCCCTTCGGCCACGGCCCGCCGCGCCGCATCGGCCAAAAAGTCGGGCCGACAGTCAAAGAGCTGGACGCTGATGGGGTGTTCGTCGGGATCTACTTCCATGATCTGAGGCAGGCTCTCGACGTGGCACACGCCCGCCGCGTGAACCATTTCGGTATACAGCATGGAGCTGGGGGCATAGCGCCGCACCAGTCGCCGAAAGACTTGGTCTGTCACACCTGAGAGGGGGGACTGCAACACGCGACTGTGCACTGCTACCGTCCCAATCTGCAATGGAGTTGCTAACCGGGCCTGAAGCGCTGGAGAAAGGGACACCATGACTGCAACTCAACTGCAACTCAGAAAACGCAACATTTGCAACCCGGAAGACGATCAGGATAGCAGCGGAAACCTTGGATTATTGCGCGGCAGAATCTTGGGAGGCTTGAGGTGAGCCTGCCAGGTTGCTGGCCTCGTCGCCAAAGCCGTTTAAGGTGGGCTCGGGCCACAGCAACCGCACGGCCATGACCGCAAAGCCGATCGCCGCGATCGCTTTCACCAGTCGAGTCGGCAGTAGTTGTGCCGTGCCTTCTCCCAACAGTGCGCCCAGCAGGCTGGTTAACAACAGCGCCGCCGCTGTGCCCAAAAAGACCGCGCGAGGATGCTTGGAGCCGCCGCCCAGGGCGATCGCAGCCAACTGGCTCTTGTCCCCCAGTTCTGACAAAAAAACCGCGATAAAGCTCAGTCCCAACAGTTGCCAATCCATCAATGCCCTTCGCCTCGCAATGCCTGCTGCTTCAGAAAATTACAGGGTGACCACATCCCACAACAGCCAAACGGTGATGACCAGCAGCATGACGCCCGCTGCCGTGTCTAGGGTGCGGGGCGAAACCCGCCGCGCCAGCCATTGCCCCACAACCACCCCCAGCAGGCTGGTGAGGACGAGTGCCGTCCCTGCGCCCAAAAACACCACCCAGGGATTGCCAGATTCAGCGCTCATCAGCAGCGTCGCCACCTGGGTTTTATCCCCCAGTTCGGCCAAAAAGATGGTGAGAAAGGTAGACACGAGCACACGCCCAAAGCCGGGACGGCGAGCGGATCGCTGGATGGGGTCTGCCTTTGAAGCCGGTGCAGTTGGCTGCTGGGGCGGAGCAGAAAAGGAATCTGGAGACAGAGTTTCGGAGGCTTGGGTCACAGAATGTCTCGACGGTGACAGGGACTTTTCATATTTGTTTCATTATCTGGAATTCTGGTCGGCTTGGCAATGCTAACGTGAGGACTCGGCATCAGAATCCAACCCGACTTGGGTACAAAAGCTCGCCATTTCTGAGCCGCCTTCGCCATACACGCCGCTGATCTGTTCTTGGCAGCAGGCGATCGCAAAATCATTCAAGTCCTCTGGGGCAATGCCAAACATCGCCTCAAAGGTGTCGGGTTGGACGCGGCAAAAGCTTGGGCGATCGTCATAAATGCGACACTGCCGGGTAGCAGTGTCGTAGTGAATACACCAGCCGTCTTCTCCAACTAAGCTGAGATAAAGCGCGAGGTCGTCTGGGGTGAGGTAGTCTTCGAGATCGGGGCGATCGCGGGGATCAAGGTTACAGCAGGCTCCGCACCCCTGAATGCACATCCAATTTGCCATGGTGGGTGGGTTGCTCCTCAGCCCTTAGAATTTTGTAAACTTAGTTTAAATGGGGCTCCTAACACCGGATAAAATAGCGCAAAGCCTTGAGTTAGGGCATTAACCTTTGTCTGTTTGGGAGGATCCATGGGGTTTTTAAGCAGCATTAACTTTGAATTGATTGCGCAGCTCACCATGCTGGTAATGATTGTGATTGCAGGGCCGGTCATCGTGTTCTTGCTGGCGGCGCGGGGTGGCGACCTGTAGGCCACGCTGTTCTGCGGGGGAATGCGACCGGATTCCACCACGCATGCGCATCGGGTGCCGGACATTCGGAGTTCAAGTCAAATTCGGCCCAATTGAACACATCGAACCCGTAGAGCGGCAGGAATATCGTCGCTCTACGGTTTTTTGTACGTACCATCCCCGCTCCGAGCGTTGGAGCGCAGGGGCAGTCTGACTGAAAACTGGGGGCGTCAGTCTAAAATTTTCGGTACTTTGAAGTAATCATCTTCGCGATCGGGGGCGCAATTGAGCACGAGCTCGCGATCGCTGAAGGTCACCTTTTGGTCGGCGCGTGTCACATTGCTCACCTCAATGGCCCGGGTTGTGGGGGGCACGTCGGCGGTGTCAAGCTGATTCAGTTGCTCGACATATTCCAGAATGCTGTTGAGCTGGGTGGTGAACTGTTCTTCTTCTTCGGGAGACAGTTCAAGACGGGCGAGGGTCGCCACTTTGCGCACTTGTTCGAGATCAATCATGACCAGCACTCGTCTGTTAAGAAGAATTTGTACTTTGGCTGATTTGGCTGAGGTTGCACCGCGCTGTCAAGGAACCCGACAGAACATCGGACGGCGGAGTCGGTCGGTGTGAGGGGACATTATCCGATGGATGGCGATCGCCCCTCATCCCTGCGCTAGACACAGAAACTGACTAGAAGAAGGAATCTACCTTCATCCGACCCGTATTTTTCAGCCAGTTTTGAGCTTCGATGTAGTTGTTGGGGGCAATGCGAATGGCCTCCATCCAATACCCTGCTGCCTCGTCATACAGCTCATTGGCGGCTTGGGCATCCCCAGACGCCTCGGCCTGCTCACCCTTGTAGTGGTAGATGACGGCCATGTTGTTGAGCGCCTGACACATGCGGGGGTTCAGTTCTAGGGCTTGCCGATAGCGCTCTAGGGCTTTTTCGTGTTCGCCGTTGCTGGCGTGAATCAGCCCCATGTTGTAAAGCACGAAGCTTTTGTCGTAGGGGTCTTCTTCGAGCTTGAGGGCTTCTTCGTAGTTCTGCATGGCCTCGGCATATTCGCCGTCGGCTTGGGCAGACATGCCATCTCGGTAGTAGGCAAAGGCTTCTTTGGCGCTTTGCTTGGTCGGCATCATCTTCAGGATCATGTCGGCCATGACCGTGAAGGTTTTGTCGATAAAGTTGTCGTTTCGCTGAGTTCTGGGCATAACCGCACGAGCACTGTGGACACTGAGCTTTGGACACTGAGCTTTTAAATACTCTAGCGTTCACTGGAGCGATCGCTGCCTACGCGGACGATAGAGAATCCATTGATTGCAATTTTTGATTCAGAAACCAGGCCAGATCGCCCACGGTATCGAGCAAAGACTCGTCAAACTCTTCGAGAATGTCTCGCTGAAAGGTTGTAAAAAATGCGTCACAAAGCTGACTCGGCCAGTCGAACCAGCACACCAAGGGCAGGTGCAGATCATCAATCAGGCGATCGCTGGGGCGAATACGACCCACATCTAACCCCGCCCCCCGCTGTAGTTGGGTATAGATAAAGCGCAACAACCGCTGATTGTGACCAGAGGGCGGCAAGTTAAAGGTTCCAGCCCACTCCTCAAACCCAAGCCGTGGCCGACTTCGCAACCGGAGATTGACCCGACGACGCAAGCCCAAGTCTGGACTCAGCTCACGGTAAGTCCAGAGGCTACGAAATAGATTGATCGCGGTCTGCCACATAGGATGCACAAGCCTGTCAGGCGGTTGCATCCAGTGTTCCCAAGGAACTCAAGGGGCTTTAGCCACTCACCAGGATTCCGTATTTTCCGTAGCATGTCGCGGGCATCCCGATCTAGTCCACCCATACCGTCTGACGAGAAACCCGGTTTCTTTAAGGGCTACTTCACGAGGCTAGGCAAATTACCCCAGAGAAACCGGGTTTCTGTACCGAGGTTCTCGCCCATCCCAGTATCCATCACGCCCCTCGGCGTCCTGAAAGCTGTGATTCTCGGGAGAGTTGAGAGGTTGAATTGCACCATCCCCGCCGAAGTTGAGATTACAGCCGTGCAGCGAGGTCGGTGGCGGGCATGGGGGAGCCGATCCAGTAGCCTTGGGCGAGGTCGCAGTCGTAATCTTTGAGGAGGGCGAGTTCCGCCTCGGTTTCCACGCCTTCGGCCACTACCATCAGCCCTAGGTCGTGGGCCATCGCAATGACGCGCTTCAAAATGGCCTGATTTTTGGGATCGCGATCGAGGTGGTGAACAAAGCAGGTGTCGATTTTGAGAATATCGATGGGCAGTTCGCGCAGGTAGCCCAGGGACGCATAGCCCGTACCAAAGTCATCGATCGCGAGTTTGACCCCCAAGGCCCGAAGCTGATGCAAGAGCCCCAAGGCGGACTCAATATCCTGCATCAAGGCGGTTTCGGTGACTTCTAGCTCAAGCTGAGAGGCAGGGAGTTGGGTTTCGGTCAGGATGGTTTCGATGACCCGAGGCAGATGGGCTTGGTTGAGTTGCACGCTGGAGAGGTTGACCGCGACTCGGATGGGGGGCAGGCCGCGATCGCGCCACGCAGCCATTTGTTGGCACACCGTGCGCAGCACCCAGTCGCCAACGGGGACAATCAGCCCGGTTTCTTCTGCGAGGGGGACAAATCGGGCGGGCGAAATGTAGCCCTGATCAGGATGCTGCCACCGGATCAAGGCTTCGGCTCCGGCAATGCGACCGCTTTGGATATGCTGCTTGGGCTGATAGCACACCTCAAACTCGTGACGTTCGAGGGCATAGCGCAGCCAGGTTTCAAGCTGAAGCTCATCCCCTGAAATAACGGGCATGTCTGGACGATAAAACTGATAGGCGTTGCTTTTCTGGTGTTTGGCCCAGTCCAGGGCGGCGTCGGCCTGGCGCATGAGGGTGTTGATGTCGTCGGTGTCGTCGGGGAAGAGGGAAATGCCGACGCTAACGGTGACGAAGACTTCTTGGCCGGGCAGCGAAAAGGCGCGGGACAGGCTGTCGATGATGTCTTCTGCGATCGCGCGAATGGCGGCGCGATCGCTGGGGGCAGGCAGCACAATCGCGAACTGATTGCCCGTGAGGCGAGCCACAGCGGTTGATCGTGGCAAAATGCCCGTCAGCCGTCGGGCGGTGGCCCGCAGCAGCGTATCCCCTGCTGGGTAGCCGAGGGTGTTGTTCACCTGGCGCAGGCGATCGAGGCTGAGGGCAATCAAGGCCACTCGTTGATTGCCGTGGCTCGCCCGTTGAACTGCCTGGGTCAAGCGCTGCCGCAGCAGGTGGTGATTGGGCAAATCCGTCAGGCTGTCGTAGTGGGCGAGGCGATTGAGGCGCTCGGCGGTGTGGCGCATGAGGGTGTTGTAGCGCTGGGTGAGGGCGTCTTGTTTGCGCAGCCGTGCGGTGATCGCGGCGCACAACTCCTCTCCGCTAAAGGGCGACAGGAGGTAATCATCGGCCCCGAGTTCGGTACATTTGCGCCAATAGTCGCGATCGCTGCGGTGGGTCAGCACAATGATAGGCGTCGCGCTCAGGTCAAGCTGCTGGTTGAGCCCTTCGAGTAGGGCGGTGTTGTCTCCACCCGACAAATCTAATCCGCAGAGGATGAGATCGGGCAATTCCTGGAGGGCCGCGCGCAGACCTTCATCGGCAGTCGCTGCTGTAATGACCGTATAGCCCTCGTCACAGAGCAGCGACACTCGGCGGTGCCGGGCATCCTCTGCGGCTTCAATCATCAACAGTTTTCGCATCAGAGATGTAAAAGTCTAACCAGTGGACGCCTCAGCGTATCCACTGCCGTTTTGGGGGGATACCACTGGGGCTGGGATCTTAAGACGGCCTTTGGGATTCTGCCTTGTTTGCGATCGCGGCCTATGCAGGGAGCGTTGCCAAACACCGTAGGCATCGCCCACGGCGCAGAACCCCGGCCCCGGCTTTGGGAGTGCGCTGCATCCTGCCCGTCTATTGCGATTGCGGCCATCTTCCTCCCAGTGTGATTTCATGTCAGCGAGTTGTGTCGCGCTGTGGTCGGCATTTTGCCCATGCTATTGAGGAAATTTCCCAACTGCATTTCCTAGGGCGTTGGGATCGCTAGCCCTAACTGGCCGGAGCACACAGCGATCGCAGGGTACTCACAAAGCTGGGATAGGACACCGCAGCGGCCTCCGCCCGTGCCAACTGGGTAGACCCCACCGCGCGCAGGGCCGCGATCGCCAGACTCATCCCGACCCGATGATCGGTGTGGCTGTCTACCGCCGCGCCGCGCAACAGCGCCCCGCCCCGCACCTCCATGCCATCGGGCAGTTCTATAATGTGTGCCCCCATGCGGCCAAGCTGGGTCGCCATGACGGTGATGCGATCGCTCTCCTTGACCCGCAGCTCTGCTGCATCGCGAATGATCGTAGTGCCCTCAGCAAACAGCGCCGCCACCGCCAGAATCGGAATTTCGTCAATCATGCGCGGAATGATGTCGCCGTCGAAGGTAGCGGCCTGGAGGCGACGATAGCGAACGTGCAAATCGGCCACGGGCTCACCCGTGACCTCGCGCTCATTTTCGAGGGTGATGTCGGCCTCCATGCAATGGAGCGCGTCCAAAATGCCGGTGCGGGTTGGGTTGATGCCCACGTTTTCAATGACCAGATCGGAGCCGGGGGTAATGGCGGCAGCGACTAACCAAAATGCCGCAGAGCTGATGTCGCCCGGCACGATGACGGTTTGCCCAGTCAGCGTTGCTGGCCCGTGAACGGTAGCGGTGCAGGTATCGGGGTTGACGGTGAGGGGTGCCCCAAACGCTTGCAACATGCGTTCGCTATGGTCGCGCGATCGCGTCGGTTCGGTGACGCTGGTGCTGCCCTCGGTGTTGAGGCCCGCCAGCAAAATGCAGGATTTCACCTGGGCAGAGGCGATCGGGGAGTAGTAATGCATCGGCTTCAGCGGCTGCCCCTGCACCGCCAGCGGGGCCAACCCATTCCCCTGGCGGCCCCAAATCTGGGCTCCCATTTGGCTCAGGGGCTGGATGACGCGGCCCATCGGTCGCGATCGCAGCGAGTCGTCCCCCGTCACCACAAAAAAGCGATCGGGGTGCGAGGCTAGCAGCCCCAGCATCAGCCGCAGCGTCGTCCCCGAATTCCCCGCATTCAGCACATCCACAGGTTCTTGAAGCTTCCCGAGCCCCACCCCCTGCACGGTGATCCACTCCTCCTCCAGGTTTGAGATCTGCACGCCCATCGCCTGAAAGCAAGCCGCAGTACTGCGCGGATCTTCCCCCAACAACAAGCCCTTGATGCGCGTCTCACCCTGAGCGATCGCCCCCAACATCAGCGCCCGGTGCGAAATCGACTTATCCCCCGGCACTTGAATCCGTCCGGTCAGGGCCACCCCTCCCGGCGGCATGGTAAGCGTTAAAGTTTGGTGCGGAGGCGACTCCGACAGTTGCAACACAGATGAAGTCATGGAGGGTACGGGAGAGAACCGGATGCAATCTTAAGGTGCCCGAGCACCCAAGGCAAGGGGTTTAGGCCGCTCACCCCACCGCGTTGCATCTTTATTAAATCCATATCACGGGCACAGCGCGACCGCGTCCGTATCCTCCCCACCCCTCCATCCCCACCCCAAAGGCGACTATCCTGAAAACACAGCAACCGGAATACCCACCCACGGGGACGGCTACCCGAAGTAGCCACTTCCCAAACTCTCCGCCTATGCTGTAAGCGACGTATCGGGAGATCAGCAACCATGGCAGGGCTAGGCGATATTGTTCAAAAAGCGTTTTACCTCGGCGTTGGGCTCGCTTCCTATGCGGGCGAAAAAGCCGGCAGCACCCTCAAAGAAGTGCGCGAGCAGGGGCAAAAGATCGTCAACGAACTCGTTGAACGGGGCGAACTCACCGCAGAAGAAGCCCAGCAATTGCTTAATTCAATGATGCAGCAGGCCCAACAACAGGCTCCCGCCACAACTGATCCTGCCACCCCCGAGCCTCGGCGCATCGAAATCTTGGATGATGACGATACCACTTCTACCGAAGCCCAAGAAGCCGAAGCCCTCCGCAAACAAGTCGAAGAACTCCGTCAGCAGCTTGATTCGCTCAAGCGCCAAGCCTAATCTCGCAGAACTTACGCGCCGTTTTCCCATGCCTGACTCGCAAGACTGGACTCAGCACCTCACCGCATTTCTCGAAACAACCGTGCGCATCACCGAAGCCTGGGCCGAGCACACGGTTTCGGCAGCGGTGGAAACCGCAGATGCGGTGGCCGATGAGCTAGAGCAGCAGTGGGGGCCAGTGTTAGACGCATGGGCTGAAGAGGTGAACCGCGCGATCGAACCCCTTGAAACTGTCCTCGATCAGGAAAGCGATCGCATTATCACTGAGTTCACCACCTTTATCACGCCTGTTGTCGAACCCCTCGTGACTGGCTTAGAAGCCTGGGCTGAAGCCGTCTCACGCCCCATCAACAACACCGTCGAGCCCGTGATGAACGATCACGGCCCCTGTATGGGCTGCCGTCACTATCACGGACAGGTCTATGGCAGCACGATGTTTGTTTGCGCTCTGTATCCCTACGGGCCAGAAGAACCCAAATGCCCGGACTGGCAGTCCGTCTGGACTGATCCCAAAACTGATCCCAAATAAGTGCCGCCGCCCGAAGTCTCCCGAAGAGGATTCGGGAAGTTAGCCTTTGAACCCTTCTCCTTGGGGCTACCTACTTGTCACAAGGTGATGTAACCCTGAGGTACGGGGCGTTACCGCTGCCGGGTACAGGTTTAGGATCTCAGCACCAGACCCCCTTTCCCGCAAGCGTTGCCAGGGTCTGCCCCAAGGACAAAATGGGGTTTGAGCGACTTTTGCCGAACGGATAGCTCCCTAGGGAGAAGGGTTTGGGATGAGGGCCGCGATCGCGGGAGCAATGAAAATGAATCGGATTTGATGTTGAGCTTAGGATTTGGCCTTGGCTTCAAGGGCTTCGAGGCGACTTTTGAGGTCTTGGTTTGACTTTTTCAGTTCCTCTAGCTCTTGTTGAAGTTTTTGCACAGCGGCATCTTTACCGATCGCCTTTTGCACCTTTTTGATCGCCTCTTCAGCGCGGCGACGCACCCGACCATCGTCTTCCATATGGTCGGCGATGGATTGCAGCACGGAAATTGCGCCGGGATCGCTCATCAGGCCCAGGGCGGCGATCGCGGTCATTTGGGTACGGAATTGAGGTTCCCGGGCGATCGCATCCAGTCGTTCCAGAATGCGCGCCACATCGGGCTTCCTCTGGCCCGTGGAAATTGCCCCCAAAGCCCGCACCGCCCCAAGGCGCAGCATATAGGGCACCGCAGGCTCCGTATACCGCAGGATGATTTCCAGGGCAGCAGTGGAGGTTTTGAACTGGCTAACGCCGCTGAGCGCCCCGGATCGCACCACATCGTTCCACCCCGCGCGGGTTTGCAGCACCTCTTCTAGGCGTTGCAGCGTTTCTGCCTCATCGGGAATTTCCGGCAGGCGGCAGGCTCCGACTTGGCCCAGCGATCGTGCCGCCGCTGCCTCCACGTAATAGCTGGCGTCGCCCTGTTCTACCAGTGCGGCCAGCGTGTCATAGCTGTGGCGGGTTTTCACCGAGCCGAGGGCTTCGACCACGGCCCGCCGCACGCGCGGATGGGGATCGGCCAGTCCTTTGTGCAGCGCCGCGATCGCTTGATCCAGCTTGACCTCCGCCAATTGTTCGGCCACCTCAGCGCGCACGCCCCAAAAGCGATCGCGGGTCAGCGCCATTTCAAGAGCTGCCACCGCCTCTAGGTTGCCCTTTTGGGCGATCGCCTGGGCCGCATAAATCCGCGCAATGGGATCAGGGTCGTGGGCGAGTTGCGCCTTGAGTTCAGGCAGCGGGTACTCCAGCTTCACCGTCTTGGTGTAGTGATTGCCCACATCAAAGCTAATGAAATCCGGCTTCGCCTCCAGGGGAAAGTAGAGTGTCTGCTCTTGCTCATAGAGGCGTATGGTGAGGGGTTTCACGGTCACCGCATCCCCGTTCACGAACCCAAACCCAATCGGCACCTTGAGGTCAAACAGACCGCTTTGAGTGCCCTTGTCGCCGGCCTTGGCTTGGGTTTGGGTCACCGTCACCTTCGCCAAGTGGCTCTCCGCATCCCAGCTATAGGCGACCTTGTAGTCGGGGTGGCCGCCCCGAAACACGTACTGATCGAACAAAAATCGGAGGTTACGGCCCGTGCTGGCTTCGATCGTCCGCACCAGATCCAGCGTTTCCACCGTTTGATGGGCGAACTGATTCACAAAGTGATGAATGGCCTGCCAAAACAGCTCATCGCCCAATTCGGTGCGAATCATGTGATAAACGCATGCGCCCTTTTCATAAATGTGACAGTCGTAGAGTTCAATCGGCTCTCGATACACATGGGTCACCATCGGGCGGCTATAGCGGAGCTTGTCCTCCGACAGGTAGCTGCGCATTTCACCGAGGCGATAGTAGGCAGCTTCCTCGGCCCCGTACTCGTGGTCTGTCCACAGCACCTCAGAGTAGGTCGCCATGCCCTCTTTTACCCAGGCGTGGGCCCAGTGGTTGATCACCAGCAGGTCGCCAAACCACTGGTGAGCTAGTTCGTGGGCGACGAGGGACTCGGAGCTGCGGTTGTCGAGGGCGGCGCGTTCGTCCAGTAGGCAGCGATCGGTGAGCAGCGTGCAGGAGGTGTTTTCCATGCCGCCAAAGGTGAAGTCGGTGATGCACACTTGGGCGTACTTGGGGTATGGGTAGGCATAGCCGAAGCGATCGCTGAAAAACTCAATCATCGCGGGGGTTTTGCCCATCGTCCGGCGGGCGTCGTCTTTGCGGCCCTTTTCGACGTGGTAGGTGACGGGAATGCCGCGCCATTCGTCGCGAATTTCGTCGAAATCGCCCACCGCCAAGGTCATCAAATAGCTGGGATGCACCTGGCGCTGCACCCAGTGAAAGATCTTGAATTCTCCGTCTTCTAGGGCTTCCACCAGTTCGCCATTGGACAGGGCTTGGTAGGGCTTGGGGACGCGCACCCGAATTTCGCTGGTCGCAAGCTGGCCCGGATAGTCAAAGCAGGGGAACCAGTAGCGGGAGTCTTCATCTTCACCCTGGGTCCACACCTGGATGGGTTTGTCGGGCTGGTGTTTGGTGGGGGTAACGAAGTAGAGGCCGCGTTGGGGATTTTCGCTATGGTAGGCGATCGCGAGTTCCAGGCTAGTGCCCACCTGGGTCGGCGTGCTGAGGGTGATGTGCAACTGCTCGCCGGTGTAGTCAAAGGCTTGGGCGATCGCGCCCACGGTGACGGACTCGATGTGTAGGCTCACCGCATCCAGCGTCAGGTGGGTGATGCCATTGCGCATGGGGCTGAGGCGAATGCGACAGGTGCCGCGATAGCGCTGCTGGGGAATATCGAGATCAAGGTCGAGGGCAATGTGTTTGACTTGGCCGGGGCGATCGGGGGTGTAGTGGGGCCGTGCACCGGGTAGCTCGAAGGTCTGGTGGGTGGGAGTTTCGGTATCGGAGTGGTAGAAATTCAACATTGCACATTCCTTGCAGCGGCGAAAACGGTTGTTGTGCGTCACCTGCACTCACCGAGTGGGTTCAGATTCATCTGGCGAGGCGCAGCGAAAGACCCTGAACGTATACCAGAGTAACGCTTCCATCGTGGGACGCGGTGTCCACTTGGCGCAGTTGTCCATCCCGGCGCTTTCAATGCCAGAACCCCGGAAAAACCCGCGATCGCCCGTGACTTTCCCCCTTAAGCTGTATTACAGTCCGTTACAACCCCATCACATTCTGACGCGCCGACTCAACCATGACCTCCTCCGTTGCCGCCCCAAATTTGCTCTCCGCCGTGGTGAATGGCGTGCTGGCGATCAAGCCCCTGGCAACCCTCGCCAAAAATCGCGCCCGCACGATGATGATCGATCGCGCCGAATCCATTGGGGTGTACTGGCGCGAGGAAGTTAAACGGCTGCAAGCCCGCGACGCCAATGCCCCCTTTGATCCCCTCTGGGCGGACGATCTGGCGGCGGTGCAAAACCCCAATCTGGCCTATCCCGACTATTACGTCACCAGTTTCCACGCCTATGAGGAGGGCAACCTGGGCTGGAAGCCCGCAATGGAGGTGGAGGTGGCGGCCAAGGCCGTCCATGCTCGCATCTGGCCTGAGGCAGGCGCAGCGGGGGATGCCAAGCTCCGCCAGAGCTACCACGATGTGCTGAAGGCGCAGTTGCCTGAAGCCCCGCGCGCGATCGCCGATCTGGGCTGTGGTGTGGGCATGAGCACCGAAACCCTGTACGCCACCTTCCCCGCCGCGCAGATGACGGGTATCGACCTCTCGCCCTACTTTTTGGCCGTTGCCCAGTACCGCACGGCAGCCACACCCGAAGCTGCTGCATTCACTTGGCACCACGCTGCAGCGGAACAGACGGGACTCCCCGATCGGCAGTTTGATTTGGTGTCGGCGTGCCTGATGTTTCACGAACTGCCGCAGTTTGCCGCGATCGCCATCATCCACGAAGCCCGGCGCATCCTGCGTCCCGGCGGGCACCTGGCGATCATGGACATGAACCCCGCCTGCGACACTTTCGCAAAAATGCCGCCCTTTGTCCTCACGCTGCTGAAAAGTACTGAGCCCTACCTCGACGAATATTTCGCCCTCGACTTCAGCACCACGATGCAGGCTGCGGGCTTCGAGACGCCCCAGGTGTTTCTCAACAGCCCCCGCCATCGCACGCTGATCGCCCGCGTCCGCTAGCCCCGACGCGGCGACTGACCAACGTCCGTGATGGGCGAGCGCCGCCAAAACCGGGCTCCAAACGTTCCCCACTGGGAAAGGGGCAAGCCACTATCTCAGCTCAACTTCCCGCAGGAGAAGAGCTTGACGGCCTGGAATGTTTTCTGCTGTTGCAACAACGATAGCTGCGGCGCAGCGATCCTCAAATGCCGCCACGCCGCCTCATGATCGCGCTTCCTATCCCAAAGAAGCTGGGGAGATAAGCGTTTCAAGGTCATCGCCTTCCTCCTCAGCCCAGACCGACAGTTGCCGATGGAGCATATCCGTAATCACAGAACTGGGCTGGCAATCGTGGGGCCACGCAAAGGCATGGCGGAAGGCCGCTTCCTGGCAGGCGCGCAACCCGTCAAAGCCAATCACATCCTGAGTCAGCAGGTTTTCGTATTCAAAGGGCAGGCGGACGTTGTGCAACCCGGCGTTATCAGTGCAGATGGCGATGTCAACCCCGGCTTCAAAGCAGCGATCGAAGACGGTCTTGAGGGCGCGGATATCTTGTAGGGTGCCGGTTTTGAGATAGGTGGTGGGACAAACCTCTAGACACTGGCCGCGATCGGCCACTTCCTTTAACAGTTCGGGATAGCGCAGGGGAATCTGAATCCCGTGACCAATGCGCATCAGATAGGGCAACAGGTCGGGATAGCAGCCCTCCTCGGTTTCGTAGAGGTGTCCGGTGGTTTTGAGGCCGCGCCGTTGGGCATAGTCGTACAGCCCAATCAGTTCGTCGAGGCGATCGCGGTAGTGGGCATCGCCCCCCGCCACATCGATCGCACACACATACTGGGGATACTGCGTTGCCAACTCGACGATCGCGCGGTTCACCTCAGCGGGTAGCCGCGAGTGCATACAGAGAATTTGGCGCGTCACCACCGGATATTCCGTCTGTTGGCTGGCGCGCCCCACAATTTCCACAATCTCCGCCATTTTTTCGATGCGATCGTGCATCTCTAAATGGTCTGGCGTGCGCAAATAGGGCGTATATCGCAACTCTAAATACGCCAAATTCTCAAAAACATAGGCTCCGCGAATTAGCCGATAAATAAAGTAGGGCAGGGCTTCCTGAGTTTGCACACTTTCTACCAGTGTGTGCAATTCCAAATATTCCGCCAGGGTTTTGCGCGGCTGCGTATAAAACTGCTCAAACTCGGAATATTGCGGAAACTGACCAGAAATATCAGGACGATTGCGCTGGAAGTAGCGCCAAAGAATACGGGGAACTACGGAGCCCCCCAGGTGGCGGTGCAGCTCTGCATAGAGACTCATAACAACTCCTAGGGTAATGGAATATGGGATACTGCAACGTTGCAGCGCCTCAGGGCGCGTGATGCTTACGTAACTCAGTCAGCTCAGGGAAATTAGGTCATGCGAAGACAGGGCCACAGACTGCGTATTGGCGGAGTCTGGGCTATTTGTGCGTGCAGTTGACTGAACGAAACGTGAAAATTCGTAAAGAGAAAATCAAGGTGTTTCCTTGTTTTAGCGCAAACATCCCCCACCTGGGGGTAAGATGAGGGGTTTTATTTTTATCGGATTTGTATCGAAAGTGGAGCATTGATTCAGACTCAAGGGGCGCGATCGCGAGAACCAGACACCTAGGCTATTTCCTAGAACACCGTCTTGACAGGGTGCTGATCAACTCTTGATAATGGTGATTTGTGTGAACGCAAGACCCGAAATCCCTTGGCAAACGTCGTAGTAATTGGTGCCCAGTGGGGCGATGAAGGCAAAGGCAAAATTACCGATCTCCTGAGTCGGTCTGCCCACGTCGTGGTTCGCTATCAAGGCGGTGTGAACGCTGGTCATACCGTTGTGGTGCAGGATCAAACGTTTAAGCTGCACCTCATCCCCTCTGGAATTTTGTATCCCGAAACCGAGTGTGTGATTGGTGGCGGCACCGTCATCGACCCGAAAACCCTCATCACTGAGCTGGACACCCTCGAAAAGCTTGGGGTTTCGACCAACAATCTTTTAATTTCGGAAACTGCCCACGTCACTATGCCCTACCACCGCATGATTGACCAAGCGGAGGAAGAACGGCGCGGCAGCAAAAAGATTGGCACCACTCGCCGGGGCATCGGCCCGACCTATGCGGACAAATCTGAACGGATTGGGATCCGCATGGTTGACCTCATGGATTCCGCAGCCCTGAGCGAGCAGTTGGAGTGGACGATTCAGTATAAAAACGTTGTCCTCGAAAAGCTCTACGGGTTAGAGCCCCTCGACCCCAAGGCGGTGATTGAGGAATACGTGGGCTATGCCGATCGCCTGCGATCGCACGTCATCGATAGTTCGCTGCTGATTGATCACGCCATCCGGGAACGGAAAAACATCCTGTTTGAAGGGGCGCAGGGCACCCTGCTGGATCTCGATCACGGCACCTACCCCTACGTCACCTCCTCCAACCCAGTCGCCGGGGGGGCCTGCGTCGGCTCTGGCGTTGGCCCAACGGTGATCGATCGCGTCATTGGCGTGGCCAAAGCCTACACCACTCGCGTGGGTGAAGGCCCCTTCCCCACCGAGTTGTTTGGGGAAATGGGCAATGCGCTGTGCGATCGCGGCGCAGAGTTTGGCACCACCACCGGGCGGCGGCGACGCTGTGGCTGGTTTGATGGCGTCATTGGTCGGTATGCCGTGCGCATTAACGGCATTGACTGCCTTGCCGTCACCAAGCTCGATGTCCTCGACGAACTTGAGGAAATCAACGTCTGCACCGCCTATCGAATTGACGGCGAACTGCACCGCGAGCTGCCCACCAGTGGGCGTCAGTTCGCGCGATGCGAACCCGTTTACACCACCCTCCCCGGCTGGAAGCAGTCCACCGCCGACTGCCGATCCCTCGATGACTTGCCCAAGCAAGCCTTGGGGTATCTCAAGTTTTTGGCTGAGTTGATGGAAGTTCCCATTGCGATCGTGTCGCTGGGAGCCAGCCGCGACCAGACCATTATCGTGGAAGACCCGATCCACGGTCCAAAGCGGGCGTTGCTCTATGAAAATGGCAGTACCCCGCAAGTTGCCTGATGTCTGTTTGATTGCCAATTCGCGAATTGATTAGGTGTAAGAGCGTCCTATGGAACAACTATCGATTGAATGCAACCTGCGTCCAGAGGGAATTAATCCCCGCGCCCTGCGCCGGGAAGGCAAGTTGCCCGCCGTTCTCTACGGCCACCAGGGCGCTGAGTCAGTTTCCCTTGTTGTCGATGCCCATGCTGCTGGGCTTTTGGTGCGCAAAGCGTCCATCAACAACACCCTGGTGGATGTGAGCGTCCCCGAACTGCCGTGGTCGGGCAAGGCGCTGCTCCGGGAAGTGCAAACCCATCCCTGGAAAAACAAAATCCATCACATTAGCTTTTTCTCCGTGGGAGCGCAGGAGTCTGTTGAAGTGGTAGTGCCCGTCCACTACACGGGCACGCCCAAGGGTGTGCGAGAAGCGGGCGGCGTTTTGGATGTCATGGTGAACGAACTGGCGATCAAGTGCGCGCCGGTATCCATTCCTGAAGTGCTGGAAGTGGACGTGACCGACTTAGTGGTGGGTGACATTCTGCACATCACTGACCTCAAGCTGCCCGCTGGTGTTGAAGCCGTGGCGGACGCGAGCAAAGCCGTGGCGATGATTGCTGCTCCCTCAAAGCCGACCGAAGAGGATGCCGCAGAGGAAGCGGCGATAGCGGCGGACGCATAATTTCACTTTTTTTAGGATGAGCCAGGGAAGTCACTTCCCTGGCTTCTTGTTGTCTAATCTCCAGGTCACGATGACGCATGCTGTGTTGCCGCCCTTAATCCAGCAAATGCTGGATCCAGCATTTTATCCCCATCCCGTTGAAACGCCGATTCAATTGATTCAAACCCACGTGTCCTATGTGTTGCTGACAGGGGATTATGCCTACAAGGTGAAGAAAACCGTCGATTTTGGCTTTTTGGACTATTCCACCCTGGCGAAGCGCCGCCACTTTTGCGAGGAGGAACTGCGGCTCAATCAACGGGGCGCGGCGATGCTGTATTTGGCGGTACTGCCGATCTCGCAGGGGGGCGATCGCTACCAGTTGGGGGGTGATGGCGAGCCCGTGGAATACACCGTCAAAATGCGGCAGTTTCCGCAGTCGGCGCTGCTGAGCCAGCGGTTTGAGCGCGGAGAATTGACGGAAGAGATGGTGCGACGGTTGGCGATCGCGATCGCGGACTTTCATCAAGCGGCTGAAACCAGCGACTACATTCGCACCTTTGGCAGCGTTGAACAAATTCGCGCTTCCATTGATGAGAACTATGCCCAAACCGTGGACTTCATTGGTGGGCCACAAACCCAGCAGCAGTTTGACGATACCCAAGCCTACACCGATCGCTTTTTTGCCACAGAAACCGCGTTGTTGCAAGATCGCGTCAATCAGGGCTGGATTCGGGCTTGTCATGGCGACCTGCACCTCAACAATATTTGCGAGTGGCAGGATCAACTGTTGCTGTTTGACTGTATTGAGTTCAATGAATCCTTTCGCTTCGTGGATGTCATGTTTGACATCGCCTACATTGTCATGGACTTGATGGTGAAGGGCAAAGCGGGGCTTGCCGCCGCCTTTTTGAGTGAGTATGTGGAGCACACGGGCGATTGGGAAGGGTTGCGGGTGCTGCCGTTATACGTCAGCCGCCAGTCCTATGTACGGGGCAAGGTGCTGTCCTTTTTGTTGAACGATCCGGCCTTAGACGATGCCACCAGGGCGGAGGTGGTGCAAAAGGCTGCGCCCTATTACACCCTGGCGTGGCAATATCCCCAGCGCCCGGCTGGGCAGGTGGTGCTGATGGCAGGCCTCTCGGGCTCAGGGAAAACAACGACGGCTCGGCAGTTGAGCCACCGCATCGGCGCGATTCATCTGCGATCGGATGCGGTGCGTAAGCATCTCGCTGGGGTGCCCCTCCACGATCGCGGCGATGATAGTCTTTACACGCCGGAAATGACCCAGCGCACCTATGATCGCCTCGTCACCCTGGGCATCCAGGTTGCCCAAGCGGGCTACAGCGTGGTGCTGGATGCCAAATACGATCGTGAAACCCTGCGCCAAGGGGCGATCGCGCAAATTCAGGCGGCGAACCTAGGGGTCGCGATCGTTTACTGCACGGCCCCGATTGAGGTACTGCGATCGCGGGTGCAACAGCGCACGGGCGACATTGCCGACGCTACCCTCGCGGTGCTGGCCCAACAGCACTTTGAGCCCTTTACCCCTGACGAAGCCCCTCTGGTGCTCACCGTAGATACCATGCAACCCGTCGATCCCCAACTTGAGGCACGATTTAGCTCCGTCGGTTAATCTTGAGGAATAGAGGGGCATTGCCTCCAATGTTCCATGACTCGTGAAGTCTTGCAGTCTACCGCGCCAAACCCGTGACTGACAAAATTGTTCCCGTCGCTTTGCGGCTCTGGCTATTTTTCCTGTTTGCGTTTCTGCTGGTGGGCTATGAAGTCGTGCCCAGCGTGGTGTTTGGCGCGATCGCAGGGTTGGCGGGGGGCGCAGTCAACGCCTGGTGGAGCACCCCAGGCGGCGAACCGACGGAAGTGTCCTCTGGCACCTTCGACAAATTGGGAGAGCGGTTTCAGGTGGGCAGCCAGCGATTTGACCGCCTCAAAAAGAGGTTCCCGATTTTGGGACTTTTGGGTCGGCGCGACCAGCGCTACTCGCGATCGCGCCGTTAGGGCACCCGATGCCAGGACAGTGCTGAATTGGAAGGGGAGCGTGCCGTATTCCGTTACCCTCTGCCAACCGGAGGCCGACACAAAAGTTTCTGGTTCGCATTCCAATCAGTCTTCAGAGATCGGTTTTGGCCGTTGTGAGGGCTGTAGCCCTTCACCGAACGGGGGCGCGCTACTCTCTTGGGAAAAAAAGTCGAATCATATCAAGTCTGCCTAATCAACCCCACTTAGCACTGAAAAACTCCCCCCGTGCAGCTGGGTCAAGCCTGAGAACAAGTCGGCGCGGTTGAGGAGTTGTCCACAGCGCTACTCTACCTGGTCGAGGAGGTCATCCAGGGTCTGAACACCTAACACTCTAAAATGGCTGCCCAAGTCCATGCTGGTATGGATTTTAGCAATCCGATTGATTTCGCGATTCCGTTGCGCTACCGCGGGATGGTGTAGCCCATTGCGGTTTTGACGTTGGCAAGGGTATGAGCTGCGATCGCCTCCGCCTTTTCTCGCCCTGATCGCAACACCGACTCCAGATAGCCGCGATCGCTGGTCAACTCCAGAAACGTTTCCCGAATCGGACGCAAGGCTTCTACCATCGTCTCCGCGAGCAGAGGCTTAAACTGGCCCCAGCCCATATCCGCACATTCCACCGCCACCGCCTCCTTTGACTGCCCCGACAGCAGCATATAGAGGGTCAGCAGGTTGTTGCACTCGGGCCGTTTTGGATCGTCAAAGACCAACCCGCGAACGGGGTCGGTTTTGCAGCGCTTAATCTTCTTTTGAATCGTATCAGCATCGTCCGAAAGATCAACGCGGCTCAGTTCCGACGGGTCAGACTTCGACATTTTCTTCGTGCCGTCGGTCAGGCTCATCACCCGTGCCCCCGAAGCTTGAATCAACGGCTCCGGCACCTTGAGCACGGGCTTCTCCTCACTACCGTATTGAAAGTTCAGACGGCTGGCGATGTCGCGGGTTAGCTCAACGTGCTGCTTTTGGTCTTCGCCGACGGGCACCAAGTCCGGCTCGTAGAGGAGAATGTCTGCGGCTTGCAACACAGGATAATCAAACAGGCCCACGGTCACGTTTTCGCCCTGTTTAACTGCCTTTTCTTTGAACTGGATCATGCGCTCCAGCCAGTTCAGCGGCGTGATGCAGTTGAACAACCACGCCAACTCGCTGTGGGCAGGAACGTGGGACTGCACAAAGATAGTGGCTTTCTGGGGATCAATGCCGCAAGCGATGTAGGTAGCCGCGACGTTGAGGGTGTTGATCGCGAGCTTTTGGGGATCGTGGGGCACGGTCACCGCGTGCAGGTCGGCCATGAACAAGAAGCTGTCGTACTCATCCTGTAGGGCGACCCAGTTGCGAATTGCACCGAGATAGTTGCCCAGATGCAGGTTGCCCGTGGGTTGAATGCCAGACAGAATGCGCTGCTTGCTCATAAATTGGGAATTTTATGGGGTGTGTATACTCTGTAAAGAATTCTATCAAGAGACGGTTCATCCACAGGCCGATCACGATGGCCATTACTGTTGCTGAGAGCAAAACTTTCCATGACCCAAGCCCTGCCCCCCACTGCGGCTGAAACCCTGCAATCCCTTATTGCCCTAGCCGAAGATGTTGCCAACCACGGGCAAGCTCACGCGGAGTTTGAAACCCTGTACGACCAAGCCCGCCACAGCCATCCTGAACTAGCCGAAATGCTGAAATCACTGTGGCAAGCCTATGTTGCTGCCCAGCGATCGTCCGCCTTTTGGAAGGAGTTGAGCGAGGTGGAGAAGAAGCTGGCCGATCGCATGACCGAAAGCCACCTCCAGCTTCGTCAAAACTACCTGCGCCTCATGCAAGAACAATAAATTGCCCCGGATATTGGTTTGGCATGAAGTTTTTAGGCATTGACCTGGGCTGGCAGTCGGGAGCAAGCGGGGTGTGCTGCCTAGAGCGCCAGGGCGAGCAGCTCACGCTGCGAGATTTGCGCTGCTGCGCCACCCATGCCGACGTGCTGGCCTGGGTGGATGCCTACGCTGGGCCGGGTTTTTCGGCGATGGTGGCGGTGGATGCCCCGACGCTGATCCCCAACCCGACGGGAATGCGCCTGTGCGATCGCTTGGCCCATCGTCACTTTGGCAAATATGATGCGGGCGCGTACCCTGCCAATCAAGGGTTGGCCTTTGCTCCGGCCCTGATTCAGTTTGGTGTGGCGCTGGAGGCGAGGGGCTTTACCCACGCGCCCACCCTGACGCCCCAGGCGCTGGGACGCTACCAAATCGAGCTGTTTCCCCATCCGGCGACGGTGCACCTCTTTCAACTGCCACGCATTTTGAAATACAAGAAAGGGCGGCTCAGCGATCGCCGTCCCGAACTCGAAAAGCTGCGCCAGTATCAGTACACCGTGCTGCCGACCCTTGACCCGCCCCTGGCTTTGACTGCGGCAGATCTGCCGCCAATCCCGACCCAAGGCAAGGCAATGAAAGCTGTTGAAGACCAACTCGATAGCTTGACCTGCGCCTACGCCGGAGCCCATTGGTGGTGGTGGGGGCACGATCGCAACTGGGTGCTGGGCGATCGCGCGGGGGGCTATATCGTTGTTCCGGCTCCCCATCCGGCCCAGTGGCTAGGGGAAAGGGCGATCGCCCCAATTGATTGAAACCGGCCTAAACGCCGCCCATGCCGCCCAAATCTTGGGGCACAAAGGCGCGATCGCGGGGCAACGCCATCACGGGCTCCGTCAGCTCAAAGGAACCCGCTTCAATCCAGCCTTTGAGTTCTGCCGCCACCTGCCGCGCTAGGTACACGCTGGCCAAGGGTGCAGTGCGGACTTTTCGCCCATTCAGCACAATCGAGCCGGACTTGAGCTGGGCATAGCTAACAAGGCCAAAGGTGGGCCGCACCCGGCGCGGAATGGCAAAATCCATCACCGGGGCGACAATTTCATCATCGCGCACAGCACAGTGGGCCGCGATCGCCTCATTCAACAGCGGAATCGCCACCCCCACCCCCATCATCAGCGACGGGCCATATCCCCGAAAATAGCAGCCTCGCACCCACTGGGCCTGCATGGTTTTGGCATCGCCAATCAGCGCCACCGTTGCAGCGGGGCCAATGGGCGTATCGTTGGGCAGGCGCTTTTGGCGCGGAAAGTGCTGCGTCCCTTCCCAGGCCACATAGCCCACCCCGCCCCCCAGAAAAATACGGCTGCCGATGCCAATCACAGCCAGGTCGGGATCATTCATCAGTGGCGACAATGCCCCCGGATGGGCATACACGGCGTTCCCCAAATTCGGCTGCAAGGGGCCGAGATAGGTAGCAAGGGGGCGATCGCCGCCATTCACGCCCACAATGAAGTTCTGGTAGAGATTGCGGGGATTGAATAAATAAAACTGATTGATTGTGTCGCGGGTAATGGTGGTTTCAAAGCTGGCGCGGGGGTAGCAGTCGGTGACGTGCCCCACCGCCTTGAGGTGCACCGTCTCGCCCGCAATCAGCGCAGCAATCACATGACCGCCGCCATACTCGCGATTGAGCTCGGCATCGGTGCTGCTGCCAATCTCGACCGGTTGGCTGGCCCCTAGGTAAAGATCCACCGCCCCAAAGCCCGAGTAGGCCAACACACCGTTGAGGTAGCACTCGCGAATTTTGATAGGAGGGTCGGTGTGCCCCAAATTGAGGATCGCCCCTGAGGACTCCATCGGCTCAAAGGTGCCTGTGGTGACCACATCGACGGCTTGGTACGCCTGGGCAATCCCCACCTCAGCAGCCCGCTGCTTAAAGGCTTCAGCGGTTTCAACGACTACGGTTTGGGCTCGAATTTTGGCGTTAATGTCGGCCAGGGTGCGCATGGGGCGTTGGGGTGGGGGCCAGGGGGTGACAGCGGGCTCCCACACGGCGGGGGGAGGCGCGTGGGGAATTTTGCGCGATCGCACAAAATCCTGAAAGGACTCGTGTCTTAAGGACTGTATCGCAATTTGTCAATCGGTCAAACCCAGTGCAATGACCGCGATCGTGGGGGCCTCATTCAAGACTGCAAGCTTTTGTCACCCCAAAACTCCAGCCCCTTGCCAGCGCACTAAGATCAATTTAGCACTGCCACCTCAGGCCCAAGATATGCAACGCATTGTCTTAATCGCTGGGTTTGAATCCTTTAATGCCGACCTCTATCGCCAGGCGGCCCACCTGGCCCAGACCCGTTGCCCCGACCTGGAGATTCGGGTCTTTAGCGATCGCGATTTGGCCGCCCACCCCACGGACGTAGAGGCAGCCCTGGATGGGGCCGATGTCGCCTTTTGCAGCCTGATCTTTGACTACGACCAGGTGCTCTGGCTGCGGGAGCGGATGACCGCAATTCCCATTCGCCTCGTGTTTGAGTCGGCCCTGGAACTGATGAGCCTAACTCGACTGGGAAAATTTGCGATCGGTGACCAGCCCAAGGGGATGCCCAAGCCCGTCAAGTTCATTCTCAGCAAATTCAGCAGTGGGCGGGAAGAAGACAAGCTGGCGGGCTACCTGAGCTTTCTTAAAACCGGCCCCAAGTTGTTGAAGTTCGTACCGCTGCAAAAGGTGCAGGATCTGCGCCACTGGCTGATTATTTACGGTTACTGGAACGCTGGAGGGAGTGACAATGTAGCGGCCCTATTCTGGTTTTTGGCAGAAACCTATCTGGGCCTGACGGTGGGGAATATTCCGCCGCCCCTAGACACCCCCAACATGGGTCTGTTACACCCCGACCATGTTGGCTACTTTGAGTCGCCTCGCCAGTACCTCGACTGGTATCGCCAAACCTATTCCCACACCCAGTCCTGGCCGGTGGTAGGGCTGCTGCTGTACCGCAAGCATGTGATCACCCAGCAGCCTTACATTCCTCAGTTGATTCGCCAGTTTGAGCAGGCCCAGTTGCTGCCCCTGCCGATCTTTATTAATGGGGTGGAAGGCCATGTGGCGGTGCGAGACTGGATGACCACCGCCTACGAAACCGCCCAGCGGCAGCAAAATCACCGGGAAACTCGATCCCTGTCTCCAGACGCTGGGGCCGTGGACTCGATTGTTTCCACCATTGGCTTTCCCCTGGTGGGTGGGCCAGCGGGCTCTATGGAGGCGGGGCGGCAGGTGGAGGTGGCCAAGCGCATCCTCAGCGCCAAAAATGTGCCCTATCTGGTGGCGGCACCGCTGCTGATTCAGGATATTCATTCCTGGACTCGCCAGGGCATTGGTGGTCTGCAAAGCGTCGTGCTCTACGCCCTGCCGGAGCTAGACGGGGCCATTGACCCGGTGCCCCTGGGCGGGCTGGTGGGCGACAAAATTTACCTAATTCCCGAACGGGTGCAGCGTCTCACCGGTCGCCTAAAGCGGTGGATTGCCCTGCGACAAAAGCCCCCAGCAGAGCGCAAGATTGCGATTATTCTCTACGGCTTTCCCCCCGGCTATGGGGCTACGGGCACGGCGGCGCTGCTGAACGTGCCGAAATCGTTGCTGCGCCTGCTGCAAGCCATGAAGGAGCAGGGCTATAGCGTGGGGGATTTACCGGAGGCGGGCGAGACGCTGATTGAGTGGGTCAAGGTCGCCGATGCAGCGATTCCTGGGGTTCAGACCTCCGGCGTTCAGATCCCCGGTTTCTTTAGAGGAACCGGGGATCTCGACACCCCACAGCCCACCACAGTTTCGATCCGGCAGCTCGAGAAATGGCTGTCCTATGTGCAGCGCGATCGCATGATTCGCCAATGGGGGGATCTGGAAAAAGCCGACCTCAAAACCTTTGACGAACAGTTTTTGTTGGGGGGCGTCCAGCTCGGTAATGTTTGGCTGGGGGTACAGCCTCCCCTGGGAATTTCGGGCGACCCGATGCGGCTGATGTTTGAGCGGGATCTCACCCCTCACCCTCAATACGCCGCCTTTTATCAATGGCTGCAAAGGCAGTTTCAGGCGGATGCCGTGGTGCACTTTGGCATGCACGGCACCGTAGAGTGGCTGCCCGGCTCCCCCCTGGGCAACACTGGCTACTCCTGGCCCGACATTCTCCTGGGGAACCTGCCCCACCTCTATCTCTATGCCGCCAATAACCCCTCCGAGTCAATGCTGGCCAAACGCCGGGGCTATGGGGTGCTGATTTCCCACAACGTGCCTCCCTATGGCCGGGCCGGGCTCTACAAAGAATTGCTGGCCCTGCGGGAGTTGATTACCGAATACCGGGAAGACCCGGCCAAAAACTACGCCCTGAAAGAGGCCATTCTGAAGAAGCTGTTTGATGCCGGTCTGGACAGCGATTGCCCCCTCCCTGAGGCCCGCCAACTGGGCATCGAATTTACCCCAGAGACGGTGGATTTGTTTAGTGACGCCGTCTTTAATCGCTACCTGGTCACCCTGTATGAGTACCTGCAAGTGCTGGAAAATCGTCTGTTCTCCAGTGGTCTTCACGTTTTGGGTCAGCCTCCCACTGGCGAGGAATTGTATCGCTACCTCACCGCCTATTTTGGTGACGATTTGCCCCCAGACCTGCTGGAAACCCTCAGCCATTTGACCGTAGAGTCCAGAGGTCAGGAGCTAGAGGCCAAACTGCAAACCCTGAAGGCCAAACTCCCGCCAGCGGCCTGGGCCCAGCTTGAGCCAAAGCTGCAACAGGCCCGGGAGATTGGCGATCGCCTGGGCCAAACCACCGACGAGTTGACCAACCTGCTGCGGGGGCTCAACGGTGAATATATTCCCCCGGCCCCAGGGGGTGATCTGCTGCGGGATGGGCCTGGGGTACTCCCTACGGGACGCAACATCCATGCCCTGGATCCCTACCGCATGCCTTCCCCAGCCGCCTACGAGCGGGGGCGGCAGATTGCCCAAAAAATCCTGGGTCAGCATTTGCAGGACAATGGTCACTATCCAGAAACCATCGCGGTGATGCTGTGGGGCTTGGATGCCATCAAGACCCGGGGAGAGTCCATTGGGATTTTGCTGGAACTGGTGGGGGCCGAGCCGGTGAAAGAGGGCACCGGGCGAATCGTGCGCTACGAGCTGCGGCCCCTGGCGGCGGTGGGCCACCCGCGGGTGGATGTGCTGGGCAGCCTGTCGGGCATTTTTCGGGACAGTTTTGTCAACATCATCGAGCTGCTGGACGACCTGTTCCAGCGGGCGGCGGCGGCTGATGAACCCGAAGACCAGAACTTTATCCGCAAACATGCCCTGGCCCTGCAAGCCCAGGGGGTCGAAAATGCCACCGCTCGCCTGTTCTCCAACCCGGCGGGGGACTTTGGCTCGCTGGTCAATGATCGCGTTACCGATGCCAATTGGGACTCGGGAAATGAGCTGGGGGATACCTGGCGCGATCGCAACACCTTTAGCTACGGTCGCCAGGACAAGGGCCAGGCTCGCCCAGAAATTCTCCAGACCCTGCTGCACAGCACAGAACGGGTGGTACAGCAGATCGATTCGGTGGAATACGGCCTGACGGACATTCAGGAATACTACGCCAACACTGGCGGGCTGAAGCGCGCCGCTGAAATGCAGCGGGGCAAACGGGTTACCGCCAACTTTGTGGAAAGTTTTTCTAAGGACGCCACCCCCCGCAAGCTGGAAGACCTGCTCCGGATGGAGTATCGCACCAAACTGCTCAACCCCAAATGGGCCGCTGCCATGGCCGATCAGGGCTCTGGCGGGGTCTACGAAATTTCCCAGCGGATGACGGCTCTGATTGGCTGGGCAGGTACCACTGACTTCAAAGAGTCCTGGGTGTATGACCAGGCCGCCGACACCTATGCCCTGGATGAAGCGATGGCCCAAAAGCTACGGGACGCCAACCCCGAAGCCTTTCGCAATGTGGTGGGACGTATGTTGGAGGCTCACGGGCGCGGGTTTTGGCACCCCGACCCCGATAAGCTGGATCAGCTCCGTCACCTCTATGACTTGACCGACGCTGATCTGGAAGGGGTTGAGGCGTAACACCAGGTTCCTGGATAGGCTACAGGCGGCGTGGATTGGGCTTTTTCAAATCTTGCAGCACCTTCGCGTCCTGACAACGGCCACAGGAGGAGCGGTACTTTTCGGGTCGTGATGGGGTTGCATACCTGGGGCAGGATGGTGACGGGCGATCACCGGAAGAGAGCCGAGAATTGGGCTAGCCTGAGAGGGTGGTCTTTGTGGTGCAATGCTGCCGATGATGCACGGCTTTATCCCCCCGGCGCGATTTTTCCCTTACCTCACCTGGCCTGAGGTTGAGGCCATGCCCAACAAAGAAAACGTGGTGTTAATTCAGCCCGCGGGCGCGATCGAGCAGCACGGCCCCCATTTGCCGCTGGCGGTAGATGCCGCGATCGCAACGGGAGTTTTGGGCAAGGCACTCCAGGCACTAGAGCCCGAGGTGCCCGCCTATGCCCTGCCGCCACTGTACTATGGCAAATCCAACGAGCATTGGCACTTTCCAGGAACGATCACGCTCTCGGCGCAGACCTTGGGGCAGGTTCTCACCGAGTCCAGCGAAAGTCTTTACCGAGCAGGCTTTCGCAAGCTGGTCTGGATGAATGCCCACGGCGGTCAGCCCCAGGTGTTTGAAATTGCCGCCCGAGATCTGCACCAGCGTTACCCTGATCTGACGGTTTTTCCGTTGTTTACCTGGCGGGTGCCCAATGCGGCGGCAGCCTTGATTGACCCCGAGGAACTGGAATACGGCATCCATGCCGGGGATGCCGAAACGAGCCTGATGCTCTCGCTGTTGCCGAATCAGGTGCGCATGGATCGGGCGGTGCGCGAATATCCCCACGGCCTCCCAACCGACAGCCTGCTCAGCATGGAAGGGGCGTTGCCCTTTGCTTGGGTGACCCGCGACCTCACCCGCAGCGGCGTCTTGGGAGATGCCACCGTTGCCACCGTTGAGAAGGGCGATCGCTTACTCGCCTCTTTGACCGAGGGCTGGGTGCGTCTAATTCGCGATGTCTATCAATTTCAGCAACCCCAAGCCTGGGCCAACCCTGATATCTCCACCCCAGGCTGAGGGTGTACCAAGGGTAGAATCCGCCCGATGAAAACGCGAACACCCGACCGACGCCGACCGACCGGATCAGTCCGACCGACCGGATCAGGATGCCCCACAGAATCAGGGAAATGCCTGAGTTTGTGGCTAGTTTCTAGCGCAAACAGCGACGGCGAATCCGTAAACACCCGCAGCCAGTCCGTATTGATGACTATGTAGATAGGCCCAAGAACACCGGGATAACGCAGGGCGGTCATGCGCCTCAGCGTTTGGCGCGATCCGGGCGCAGTGGGGTAACCATTGGCACGATCTTGGGTCGTGTGTCGTCACCCGTGTTCAGGGGCGCAATCATCAGCCCGGATAAATTGGGCGTTTTCACCGCGCTGCGGTATCGGCATTCTGGGTCTGATGGATGCACGATCGCCCCAGCCCCGGGCGATCACAGGTTGCTTCTGATGTTGTCATGTGTCGTCATCCTCATTCGGTAGAGTTTTCTATGCACCGCTGGTCTCGCAAACTGATTCCCCTCACCGCGATCGCGCTGTTGGGTGCCGCCATTCCCCTCGCCCCCCGCGTCGTTTGTCCCCTCGCCGCCTATGCCCAGAGTTTCCGATCCTTTGGCAGTGCCGGAAATCAAGGCCGCAACGGGCGCACGGGCACCCCAGGACAATCGGCCCCGGCCCAAACCCTGTGGCTGGATGGCACGCCGCGACAACTGAACCTGATCGGTGGGGATGGCCGCGATGGCGAAGATGGCGAACGGGGCGATCGCGCCTATTGCAGCAATCAACCGCGCGACGTGCGCTATGACCTGCAAGCCCCCGATGGTGGCAATGGCGGCAATGGCGGCAATGGCGGCAATGGCGGCAATGGCGGCAATGGCGGCGACGTAACGCTCTACTACACCAATGCCGCTGACCTGCGCCAACTGTTGGTGAATGCAGCGGGTGGGCGCGGCGGGCGCGGCGGGCGCGGTGGCCTGGGGGGCGAAGGCTGTCGCTGCCGCTACACTAGCTGGCAGGTGGAAACCTGCAACAATGGCAACTGCACCAAGGAGCGATTTGTCTGTCGCGATGGTCGCGATGGCTACTCTGGCCGCAATGGCAGCGATGGCCAAACCGGGCAGCCGGGCACCCTGCGGCTGGTTAACCAAAGCGAGGCATTACTGGCGGAGGCTCCGACCCAGACCCTTGCCCTCGATTCTCTACTACAGCAGCCTGTACGCCTCTCGAAGAATTTGTGGGAAGACCGCACCGGGGCGCGATCGCTCTTGGCTCCAGGGTCTGTGGTCAACAACCGCTACCAGGTTTATATCGGACGAGTCGAGGCCGAAGCCCAGATCCTGTGGGAAGCGGAGCGATCGCCCACAGCCTTTTTGAGCCTGTCGCCTACGGTAGCCATCAATGATGCGGGCGAGGTGCAGTTTCGCTTTCCTGAGCGGATGTGGGTGGCGGGGCGTCGCGATCGCACCGATACGCTAACCACGTACACCATCACCAACATTGTGCGCGCCGCCGATGCCACCCGCCTTAACTGGGGGCAGCGCAGCGGCAGCGGCAGAAGCTTCACAATGGCGGTGGTAGACCTCGCGGGCGAGTCAGACTATCTCAATACCCAGTTTCAGCTCACCTATCGCACCGCATTGGGCGACCCGCGCGACAATCACCGAGTGCGCTATTCCACCCGCTTTGACGGCGCGGTTCCCAACAACCTCGTCACCCGCGACAACAACCGCTTTGAGCTTGCCCTCGGGCGATTGCCCATCGACGGCGATGCGTTCCGTCAGGGCACCCTTGTCGAAGTGGAGTTGAAAATTCTGCGATCGCTCGGCTCCAACTCCGCCACCCAAACCCTCACTTGGCGGGGGCGGGTGTAAGCTGCGCAAAGTAGTCTGCTTCGCTGAGGAGACGCTGGGGATCGGTCACCCGATCGACAAAGACCACCCCCTCCAAATGGTCATACTCATGCTGAAGGACGCGGGCCACAAACCCCGTGAACACCGCCTGCCGAATTTCGCCCGCCGGGGTCAGATAGCACACCTCAACCTCGTCGTGTCGCCAAACGGGGCCGCGCTGGTCGGGCACGCTGAGGCAGCCTTCCCATCCCTCAGACCGGCGATCGCCGCGGGCCACAATTTCCGGGTTAATCAGGGCGGTGGGCTCCATCAGCGGCGCATGGGGATATCGCAGATTCGGGCGCGATGCCACAATCACCACTCGCTGAGACACGCCCACCTGGGGCGCAGCAATGCCCACCCCGTTGGTTTTTTCCGCTGTCCAGATCAGGTCATCAATGAGGGTGAGTAGGCGATCGTCGATGCCATCAACGGGCTGGGCAACCCGTCGCAAAATCGGATCCCCGAGTTGTCGAACTGTGCGCAGTTGGGCAGTCATCAGCAGTTTTTTCTGTGGGTGGGCGACTGCCCTTTATTGTGGAGGAAGTTAAGCGCGATCGCCCATCCACCCCTGGGTTTACACCGCTCCACCAATACCCTGTCCCCGCAGGCAGCCTTTGCTGCACCCATGTTGCCGCTGTTGTCGCGATCGCCACGTCCTATCGCGGTAGCGGCATCGCCGCTGGGCGAATCGACACACTGACCTCATCCCCATTACGGTTCAGCCGTAGGGCCATCGGTTCACCGATCGTCGCTTCCTGCACAATTTGCTGCACCGTTTCGGCATCCGTCACCGTGCGCCCGTCCAACTCAACAATCACATCGCCGGGGCGCAGGTCGGCCTGGGCTGCAGGGGAGTTCCGCTGGATTCCCAACACAATGACACCCCGATCTACTCGCACCTGAACCTGACCCCCCAACTCCCGATTCACCCCCTCACGCACAGCGGGGGTCAGCGTCCGCATTTGAATGCCGAGGTAGGGATGCTCGACCTTGCCATTGACAATCAGTTCATTGGCGATCCGCTGTGCGGTATTGATGGGGATCGCGAACCCAAGCCCCTGGGCACCGCCGATAATGGCCGTGTTGACGCCGATGACCTCGCCGCGTTCGTTGAGCAGCGGCCCCCCGGAGTTGCCGGGGTTAATTGCTGCATCGGTTTGAATAAAGCTAACGCGCTTATCGGGCACGCGAATTTGAGAACTGGATCGCCCCGTGGCGCTGATGATGCCTGCCGTTACCGTGTTGTCGAGGCCGAGGGGATTGCCGATCGCGATCGCCCATTCCCCAGGGCGCAAGGTATCCGAATCTCCCAAGGGCACCGTCGGCAGGTTGCTGGCCTCCACCTGAATCACCGCCACATCCGTGAGGGGATCTTCCCCCACCACCCGACCCGGAAACTCGCGCCCATCGCGCAGGGTCACCACGACCTGATCCGCTCCTTCAATGACATGGGCGTTGGTCACAATCGTGCCCGACGCATCAATGATGAATCCAGATCCCGTCCCGCGCTCAACCCGAGCTTGGGGCTCAGTCGGAATGCCCATATCCCCAAAAAATTCACGGAAAAACGGGTCATTGAACGCGCTCGGCACCCGCTGCACCACGGTGCGAGACGCATCGATCCGCACTACCGCTGGCCCTACGCGATCCACCGCCGCCGCGATGAAGTTGCTGTCGCGAGGTGGCAATTGCGCCACGGTGGCAGGGGAGCCAGATTCCTGGGCTACCAAAAGCGGGGCAGGTTCGGGATCAATCAAATCCAGCAGCGTGGCTTGGGAGGGGATGGTGCGATTCAGCAAGACCAACGCCCCCGTGCCCACAAGGGTCAAGGTGCCGTAGGCGAGCATTTGCCGCCACCGGGGCAAATGTCGGAATGGACGCAGCTTACGCTCTGGAGAAGTCATTGTGGTGGTACTCCTTAGGCAATCATCAATCAGGATAGGGGGAGTCTCTGGGGTTCTATCCAGAAAAGTCTGACCGTTCAACACCTGTCAAAATGCTGCTTGCGCCAATTTCTTGGGGCAATTGAAAGCCGACAAGTTCGCCTACGGTTTTGTCTCCATTGGAGGGGAGCCTGTGATTCCCCCACGCACGGGGCCAAGCTTGGGCAATGGAACCAGGATTGAAGGACACCTCCCTAGGACAGCGATCGCGTTGAGGAGGTTTCACAACACTTCACCGCAGTTACGATCGCGCTGGGGCATCACCCCAGACGTTTGTGCCCCATCTTTTACAACGGTTTCACACTCATCAAAATTTTAAGAATGTGGGGTACTCTTGACGCAAAAACTGCGATACCACCCGCGCAGAGTGAACCCTACATCCGCGCAATGCATGGGCTGCTGGCCCACCTGGCGAGATCCGCAATCAGAAACTCCACTTCCAGCATAGCGAACGGGAAATCTGGCTGGCACGCGATCGCCCAAAAAGGTTCAGAATTGTGCCCTAAGCCACAGAAAAAACACGCTGGATCATAGTGGTGGTGGTTTTGCCCCAGTCTTAACGCTACATACAGATTTTCTTTCCGGCCGGCCTTTGTTTGATAGATCGAGTACGCTAGTAAGTCCAAGGCGGTGGCGAGATCGACGGCGGTTGATCGGCACGGGAAAGAAAGACGTATGCTAGATCACCACGCTGATGCGGGCTGACCCCGCCGAGCCCAAATTGTCGGCTCGGCCCACGGGTAAACCGCTCGTCCATTGGCAAGAGACGGCATAGCAACTGGGGAGGCGAGCAGTGGAAAAGGCATTAGATGGAGTCTGGAACCAGGTGCTTGAGCGGCTACAAACTCAGCTTAGCCGTCCCACCTTCGAAACTTGGATTAAGCCTGCCCGCGCCCAAGACTTGTCAGACACAGCCTTGGTCATCACGACTCCCAACCCCTTTGCGCGCAATTGGCTACAAAAGCACTACCTTGGCACCATTGCCAGCGTCGCCACCGATGTTCTGGGTCGCCCAATTGACATTGAGGTAACCGTCGATATGGGCAACGGCGGCAGCGCCCCGGCCACCGCCACTGCCGAGATGGTCTGGCCGGCCATGCCCGCCCCATCCAAAGTGCCCGAGCCGCTGCCCACGCCTAATGGTCGTGTTGCGGGCCTCAACCCCAAAGCGGTCTTTTCTCGTTTTGTGGTAGGGGCCAACAATCGTATGGCCCACGCTGCTGCGTTGGCGGTGGCGGAGTCCCCCGGACGTGAGTTTAACCCGCTGTTTTTATGTGGCGGCGTGGGGTTGGGCAAGACTCACTTGATGCAGGCGATCGGGCACTATCGCCTTGAGATTAGTACCGATGCGCGGGTGTCCTACGTGTCTACCGAGCAGTTTACGAATGACCTGATCACGGCGATTCGTAAGGACAGTATGCAGCGCTTCCGGGAGCATTACCGGGCGGTGGATGTGCTGCTGGTGGATGATATCCAATTTATTGAAGGGAAGGAATACACCCAGGAGGAGTTTTTCCATACTTTTAATACGCTGCATGAGGCGGGGAAGCAGATCGTTTTGGCATCCGATCGCCCGCCTAACCAAATTCCTCGCCTGCAAGAACGGCTTTGCTCACGCTTTTCGATGGGGTTGATTGCCGATATTCAACCGCCAGACTTTGAAACTCGGATGGCGATTTTGCAGAAAAAGGCGGAGTATGAAAATGTACGCCTACCTCGGGATGTGATTGAGTACATTGCATCGACCTACACGTCTAACATTCGAGAACTGGAAGGGGCGCTAATTCGCGCGATCGCCTACACCTCGATTTCTGGTCTGCCCATGACCGTCGAGAATCTGATGCCCGTGCTCAATACGCCAGTCGAAAAGGCAGATGTGTCGCCCAAGGCCGTGATTGAGACGATTGCCGAAGCCTTTGGGGTTGCGATCGATGACCTCAAGGGCAACTCCCGCCGTCGCGAGATTAGCCTGGCGCGGCAGGTTGGCATGTACCTGATGCGGCAACATACGGATCTGAGTCTGCCGAAAATTGGGGAAGAGTTTGGCGGCAAAGATCACACGACGGTTATGTATAGCTGCGACAAAATCGCCAAACTCATCAAGCAAGATCTGGATCTTGCCCAAACCGTCCGCCGCGTGAGCGACAAGATCAATCTATCTGGGCAGCGCTAAGAGCTGGGATAGCCCTAGCTCCGATTTTGTGACGGCAGTCTCCCCACCCGTTTGACGGAGGCGATCTTGAGCCGTAACTCTGGCATCCCATTCCTTCGCGATCGCCGAGAGTGGGTATTTTGACACCGTTTTCCACTGGGTATGAGGCCGCGAAAGGTAGCCGTTCAAACATGTTGGAGGGGATTGGGGGAATTCTCAAGCGATTGTGCGATTTTATGGGATTTCAAAGAATTGGTATCATCAATTCGCGATCGCGCCCACAGTTCTCTCAGAAATCCCCTCTCAGGCGCTGTCGGCCCCCAAAAAACCGCCCGTTTTTTTGCGAGCCATGACCCCAGAATTGCCTTGTCAAGGACGAACCCTGCACATTCGCGCGACGCAGCTTGCCGATGCGCCCGTCATCTACGACCGGGGATATTCGCGCCGGGAGTTTATGCGGCTTTTTCGCCTCAATGACACGCCGACCAGTGCTGAGGAGATTGCCCATCGATGGCGGCAACGTCAACAGGTTCCGCCGCAAAACCGTCGCTATTTAGAATGGCTGGTTGTCCATCACCGTCATGGCGCGATCGGCCTGTGTGCGCTCGCCGATGTCAACTCACTCCACCGCCGTGCAGAGCTATTAATCGGCTTGTTTGACTTAGATCGACGCTATGCAGGCTGTGGCATTGAGGCCACGTTGCTCATACTTGATGTGGTGTTTAACTACTACAATCTCAATAAGCTCTATGCCGACACCTACGGCTACAACCCCTTTACCCCACAAACGGGGATGACGCGCCTTGGGTTTCAACTGGAGGGTTGCCGCCGCGAACAGGTCTTCGATCGCGTTGCCAAGCAGTTCGTCGATTTATACGACTACGGTCTGCTCCAGCGCGATTTTCGCGCCAGCGATCGCCTTGCCCGTCTCTCAACCCGCTTGTTGGGTCGCGATATTACCCAGCCTCCCCGCGAATTCGCCCCCCACTATGGCATCACCCCCTCCGGACAACGCCTCCTGTAGCGCAAAACATTTGAGGGAGCGCAAACGCATGGCGCGATCGCGCGTAAGGACTCCTAAAACTTTACACGGCGGTAGCTCTCGGCTTAATTGATAGGCGGCAGCATCGCCGTCAAATCCAAGGTGAGGTGCGGAAACACCAGCGGTGTGACCTGATTGGGCTCCGAGAGAATCAGATGGCGGCCATAGCCCGTCGCCGTCGGGTCGCGAAAAACGTGGAGTTGGCGGTTATTTACATCCAAGACCCAATAATCCTGGATGCCAGCTTGGGCATAGAGTTTATCCTTGAGGTCACGATCCTGTTTTAGAGTCGAATCTGCGACCTCGACCACTAGCGCCACTACTTCAGGGCGGGGATGCTGCTGGGCATAGTCCAAGACGGTGCCTTGGATAATCACCAAATCGGGTTCTGGCTCGGAAAAATCATCCAGTTGAATCGGGTCTTGGGTAGCGACAAAAACGGGTTGATCCGCCAGTCTGTTATCCAGCAGGGTCGCCAAAAGGCGCAAGGCGGTGACATGGGCAGTCCCTTTCGCAGCCATGAGGGTGATTTGTCCGCCTAACAGTTCCGTCCGCTCTTGGGGATCGAGAAGCCCTAGGTCAGCCATGCGGTGATAGTCCTGCACCGTCCAGCGTTTCAGGGCATCTGGCGTGAGCCCAAGGAGGGGCGGCGGAATGTTGACGGCGCTCATCGTATTGACGGGAGAGAGGGGAGAGCTTTTGAATGACATCATAGCCA
>JACYME010000018.1 GCA_015272155.1 Leptolyngbyaceae cyanobacterium T60_A2020_046 | reverse complement strand
GTCAATAAGACCCAGGGTTTCAGCCCCTCTGCTGAGCAAAAATGGCTTGAGATGAGATGGATTTCCGCGTGCTTCCCCACCCCTTAGGCTGCGCTTCCCTGTGCCGTTTTGAGCAACGGAAAGCCCAACGCCTCACGCTGGTCAAGGTAGAGCTGCGCCACCCGCCGCGCGAGCCCACGCACCTGACGGATGTAGCGCGTCCTCTCTGTTACCGAAATGACGCCCCGCGCATCCAGCAAATTAAAGGTATGAGAACACTTCAGCACATAGTCATAGCTGGGCAACACCAGCCCCTTATCCATCAACTGCTCAGCCTCTTTCTGGTACAGGTTAAACAGCGTGAACAGGAGTTCTGGGTCAGATTCATCAAAGTTGTATTTGGAATTTTCAATCTCACCCTGCATGTGCACATCGCCATAGGTCAGGGTGTCGTTCCACTGGATCTTCGCCATCGCATCCACCCCTTGCAGATACATAGTGAGGCGCTCTAGGCCATAGGTCAGCTCAATGGAAACCGGACGGCAATCGAGCCCGCCACACTGCTGAAAATAGGTGAACTGGGTAACTTCCATGCCATCGAGCCAGACTTCCCAGCCCACGCCCCACGCGCCCACTGCTGCGTCTTCCCAGTTGTCTTCCACAAAGCGGATGTCGTGATCCTCTGGCACAATACCCAGGGCCCGCAACGAGTCAAGATACACCGCTTGAATATTGTCGGGCGACGGCTTGATCAACACCTGATATTGGTAGTAATGCTGGTAGCGGTTGGGGTTTTCGCCGTAGCGACCATCCGCCGGACGGCGACACGGCTCCACATAGGCCACTGACCAGGGCTCTGGCCCTAGGGCGCGCAAGAATGTATGGGGGCTTTTGGTCCCCGCGCCCTTTTCGGTGTCATAGGGCTGCACAATCAAACATCCCTGCTCGCTCCAGAACTGATGCAGGGTGGCAATCACCGACTGAAAGTTCACAACACGTCCCCACTAAACAAGGCAATCCATGCTCCATCTTGTCACTGCATGGCTGTCCTGGGTAAGCCTTGGCGGCAAAGTTGTGGGGAAGTGGGGTCGAGTTGGGTTGACGTTGCGGGGGGGCGATGGCTTGCCCTTATAAGGGGATGCGTTGACCGCGAATCATGACGACTTCAATTTCAAGGTCGTTGTAGTCGTCGAGTTGGTTTTGGTCTTCAAAGCGAATGTCGTAGAGGTCGCCGTTTTCGTACACGGTTTTGATGACCCGCACGCCAAAGGAGTCATCCCACGGGGCGATGTTGGCGTATTGATAATCGCCGTCGAAGTAATAGGTGAAGAATTCGCTTTCAAATCCCAGGCGATACCAGGGTGAGGGGGAGTTGCCGAGGCGCTCTAGTACCCGGTTTGACTCGGGTGGGAGTTCGTTGATGGGGCGGGGTGGGGCTTGTTCTTTATAAACGCGCAATCGCTGCTGGTATAGGGCGTCGCCCCCCAACACGCGAAACCAAACTTCGTGGCGTAGGTTGGTGCCGCCAGTCCATAGGGAATAGGCGGTGGCGTTGGGGCGGGTTACGTCTACGCTTTGGCTGGCGTTGATGAGCAAGGGGGGGGTGCTGTTGGTGCTGGGTGCGGCAGTCTGAGAGTAGGCGATGGTGCCGAGCAGCAGTGTGAAGATTGCCGCGATCGCTGCCAACGCTAGGGATCGAAATCGAATACCCATTGCCACACCCCTTGATGGTCTTGGTGGAGTCGTCCCACAGGATAGCGAACCTTAGCTTGGGCAGACCCATTTTGAAGCAACTGGCGAAAACCCAGCCCATGCGTCAGGCTATGTAGGGCATCCTGTCGTCTGTCTAAATGCTGACGACCCCGCACCGAATAATGTTGCCCATTCCTCCATTCCTGCATCTCTCCATCCACGACCTCAGCGATTCGCTGTCGTGCCTTGGCCCCGCATTGGAGGTTAGCCCAGGGGCTCAAACACCATTTTGGGGATGAGCTGGTAGTGGTGGGGTGGGTCACTTGCGGCTAGCGTACTGATGCCGAGAAATTGCTCAGCTTCGTCAAAGATTTGCAGCGATCGCGCGACCCAGCTTGGCGATACGTCCACATCTGCCGCGCTGATGAGGGGCTTTTGTCCTTGCCGCCAGCGCCTTGCCAAGGGTTCTGGCAGGGTGAGTTTGGGCAGGTGTTGCAGGGCGATCGCTGGCTCAACGGGGCAAAAGGTCTGTGCTTCAATCTGCTGAGCCAGGGTTTCCAAGGAAAGGCTGGTTTCTAGGACAAAGCCGCTGCTGCGGGTACGCACGAGGGATGCCAGGGTGGCCCCAAGGCCAAGCTGTTGCCCCCAGTCGCGCGCGATCGCGCGAATGTAGGTGCCCGCCCCGCAGGCAATGTCCACCGTGAGTTCAGGAAAGTCTCCCCCGACCCACATCATTGGGGCGATTTTTGTCACCGTCACTGTGCGCACAGGCGCTTCCACCACGTGTCCTTTGCGGGCGAGATCATAGAGGCGTTTACCCGCCACTTGAACTGCGCTGTACTGGGGTGGGATTTGCTGAATCGTGCCGAGAAACTGAGGCAGGGGGGCGATCGCGGCGGCCTCTGTCAACTGCGGGCAGGGGGTCTGGGTCAACACCTCCCCTTCCAAGTCGTCCGTTGCGGTTATCATCCCAAAGCGAATTACGGCTCGGTAGGCTTTGTCCTCTGGCAAAAAGGGCAGGAGCCGCGTCGCGCGACCAATGGCGATGGGCAAAACCCCCGATGCTGCTGGATCTAGGGTGCCACCATGCCCCACTTTTTTAATGGCCAGGAGCCGGCGTACCCTTGCTACGCAGTCATGGGAGGTGAGCCCCAGGGGTTTGTTGAGGTTGATAAAGCCATCCATACGTGCAGCGTCAAGTCTAGGTATCCATCGGCTGCGATCGCAACCGGGCAATACCTTACCGCACAAATCTGACATTTTGGGCTGAGGCGTTTACCGCATTCCAGAAACCGGGAGTCTGATAGGAAAGAGGGCGTTGCGGCATCTGGGGATGAACGCTCCCGAGCCCCTCACCCGAGCCCCCAAGGGCAAAGGGAAGCTGCCTTTTAAGCTCTTCTCCCAGGGAGAAGGGTTTGGGATATAGACGCTTTGCGGCTTCCCGCAGGATGGGGAATTCATTCTGGGAATCAGCAACGCTGGAAAGAGAATGGCCTGGGAGATGAGAGCCAACCTGTAAAACTAGGATCACCCACTGGGGTGGTATTACATCAGTCAATAAATAAATCAAAGAAGGGGAAGATCATCCCCAAAGTTCCGAGAATGCCATTCGCCGCATCTGAGAAGCGAGCCCCGCCCGATCGCTGCACAATGATCACATCATTCGGATACAGAATTGGGTTCGATTCTTCACTAATGCCCTGATTAAAACTCACCGGAATTTGTCGCTGGGAAACGGTGCCATCGGGATTAAGGCGCACCAGTTCGACGGTGCCTGTTTGGGCGCGACTGTCGTCAAAGCCACCTGCTGCCAGCAAGGCTTGGGTCAGTGGCGTATTGGGAGGCACCTCCACCACACCGGGAGCCGCAACTTCCCCCAAGACATTGACGCGAATGGTGGCGGGTGAAAAACTCGCAATCGCCAGGTGGCTCACCTCTGTCGGGTTAATTTGCGTCGCCGTCGGCACAAAGATGTTGTCGCCATCTCGCAGGGTAAGATCTTGCTGCAAATTGCCAGATTGCAAAAGTTCCCACAAACCCACTTGGATGACCATATTTTAGTCTGAGATCGAAAATTTGAGCGCCATTTGGGATGAGGTAATAGCATTCGCCATGGAATATTTGAAGTTGGGAAATAGCGAAATGCGATGGGTTCTCTCGCTTGCCCGACTTGTTCAGGAGCATACTGTAATTCTACGGAGTTCGCCATGCCAAAATGCCCGATTACAGCATGAAAGTTTTGGGATTCAACCCATGACTTTTTATCAGGAAATGGATCTAGCCAGGTGCTGTCGAGATTGCTGTCGGGATTTTTAAGTGATGATTAGGACGGGGGGAAGAGCATCCTCGTTTTGGCGTCCCAACTCGCGATCGCGGGGCAAATCGTTCTAGGCTACAGGAGAGATGGCTCACGTCAGCCCTGTCCCAAGGGAAATGATTGCCCGCTTTGGGCCACTGCTTGGTCAAGCGCGCGATGACAGGGCAATCTTTTAGTGATAACGGCTTTGTGGACAACGTTGTGAAGGTTTTATGGCTTCTCGCGAAGAAATCATCCGCAGTTTTGATCCCAGCGGCGTCGGGCTCGACAATGGCAACCTCTATGGGTTGCCCTTTGACTACGACACCGCTGGGATTGTGATCTTTGGGGTGCCGTGGGAAGTGACGGTGTCTTACCATTCGGGAACCGCTGATGGCCCCAACGCCGTGGTGCAGGCGTCGCCGCAGCTCGACCTCTACGACTTAGATAACCCCAAAGGTTGGGAGCAGGGAATTTATTACGCGCCACCCCCGGCTTGGATTCGCGATCGCAACGATGCGGGTCGGGCTGAGGCGGCCAAAATCATTGCCGCGACGGAACAGGGCCGCGCGATCGCCGATGACCCCGCCCTAGTCGTCGCCCTCGACTACGTCAACACCGCCGGAGCAGCCCTCAATACCTGGCTGCGAGAGGCCAGCGCTCTCGCCCTCACTGCGGGCAAACGCGTCGGCGTCATCGGTGGCGACCACAGCGTACCCCTCGGGGCGATGCAAGCGATCGCCCAGCACCACGGCGACTTCGGCATTTTGCACATCGACGCCCACGCCGACCTCCGCGACGCCTACCAGGGGTTTCAATACTCCCACGCCTCGATCATGCATAACGTCCTCAAGCTGCCCCAAGTGTCGCGGCTGGTGCAGGTTGGCATTCGCGACGTTTCCCACGGTGAAGTTGCCACCATCAACGCCTCCCAAGGCCGCATCATCCCCCACTACGACACCGCCCTCAAACAGGCCCGCTATGGCGGCACCCCGTGGATCGACCTCTGCCGCCGCATCATCGAGCCCCTGCCCCAACAGGTTTACATCAGCCTGGATGTGGATGGCCTGGATCCCAAACTTTGCCCCAATACCGGCACCCCCGTCCCCGGTGGTCTGGAACTTGAGGAAGTCTTTTGCCTCTGGCGCGAACTGGTCGCCAGCGATCGCACTATCATCGGCTTCGACGTTTCTGAAGTCGGCAAGGGCGAGTGGGATGGCAACGTCGGCGCACGGGCGGTCTACAAACTCTGTAACCTGATGGGGCTCTGCTCAGTTTCGGTCGAGGCATGAGAGATGAGGCATGAGAGATCTAGAGAGGTCTGTGTTCATGCCCTTTTCTTCGTGGGAGTTTTGGGCCTTGAGCAAACTGGTCTTGAGCAAACTGGTTTTGACCAGGGGCCGCAGCCCAAAGCGTCGGTATAGAACCCCGGTTTATTCCAGGGCTGATTCCCGAAATGGGGCGAATTGCCGAGGAGAAACCAGGGTTCTGCCATACTGCACCAGTGCTAGTGGGTAGGGTTTTCACCCCGCCCACTAGTACCTCTACGATCGCCATCCTTTCGCTATTTTCGGCAACGCCGTATCCCATGACCCAGATTCATCCCCTCCAGCGACTCCTGCGCTATGGCCGCAGCTATCGGCGGCAAATCTACCTGGCGAGTGCCTGCTCGCTGCTCAACAAATTTTTTGACCTTGCGCCGCCCGTGCTGATTGGCCTTGCGGTGGATGTGGTGGTTGAGCAGCAAGACTCATGGATTGCTCAATGGGGCTTTGAAAGTGTCACCGCCCAGTTCCTGGCCCTCTCGGTGCTGACCTTTGTGATTTGGAGCCTAGAGTCCATTTTTGAGTACGCCTACGCGGTGCTCTGGCGTAACCTGGCGCAAAATATGCAGCGCGACCTGCGGGTCGAAACCTATGCCCACCTGCAAGGGCTGGATATGGCCTATTTTGAGGAGCGCAGCACGGGCCGATTGATGGCTGTTCTCAACGACGACATCAACCAGCTTGAGCGCTTTTTGGATGTGGGGGCAAATGAGGTGTTGCAGGTGTGCGCCACCGTTGTCCTCATTGGGGGCGCGTTTATCGTGATGGCCCCGAGTGTGGCGTGGATGGCGATGTTGCCGATGCCGTTCATCATTGGGGGGGCGATCGCCTTTCAGCGGTTTTTGGCTCCGCGCTATGCTGATGTGCGCGAGCGGGTAAGTTTGCTGAATAGCCGTTTGTCGAACAACCTATCTGGCATTCTCACGATCAAAAGTTTTACCGCTGAAGATTATGAGATCGAGCGGATTCGACAAGAAAGTGAGGGCTATCGGCTCAGCAACCGCCGCGCGATCGCCCTCAGCGCTGCCTTCATTCCCCTGATTCGCATTCTGATTTTGATTGGCTTTACCGCCACGCTGCTCTATGGGGGGTTACAGGCTGCCTCGGGCAACTTGGCCGTCGGCACCTACAGCGTGCTGGTCTTTATCACCCAGCGGCTGCTGTGGCCGCTGACTCGCTTGGGCGAAACGCTAGACCAATACCAGCGGGCGATGGCGTCTACAGCGCGAGTGATGGATTTGTTGGATACGCCGATTACCCTACCGCCGGGGCAGCAGCGGCTCCCGGTCAGCATGGTGCGGGGCGAGGTGCAGTTTGAGGATGTGACCTTTGCCTATGGGAGCCATCATCCGGTGGTGGAGCACCTGACGCTCAAAATTCCGGCGGGGCATACGGTGGCGATTGTGGGCTCGACGGGGTCGGGCAAAAGTACGCTGGTCAAGCTGTTGCTGCGGCTCTATGAGGTTTCGGAGGGGCGTATTACGGTGGATGGCCTGGATGTGCGATCGCTGGCTCCCCAGGATCTGCGGCAGGCCATTGGCCTTGTCAGTCAGGATGTGTTTTTGTTCCACGGCACCGTGGCGGAAAACATTGCCTATGGCAGCTTTGGCGCAACCCAGGCAGACATTGAAGCCGCCGCCAAAATCGCCGAGGCTCACGAGTTCATCGATCGCCTGCCCGCGGGCTACGACACGATTGTGGGGGAACGGGGCCAAAAGCTCTCCGGCGGCCAGCGCCAGCGCATTGCGATCGCCCGTGCAATTCTCAAAAATCCGCCCATTCTGGTGCTGGATGAGGCGACCTCGGCGGTGGATAACGAAACCGAAGCCGCCATCCAGCGATCGCTGGAAAAAATCACCCAAAACCGTACCACCATCGCGATCGCCCATCGCCTGTCTACCATTCGCAATGCCGACCGCATTTATGTAATGGAATATGGCCAGCTTGTGGAATGGGGCACCCACGAGGAACTGCTTGACCGCAATGGGATCTACGCGAGTCTTTGGCGCGTCCAGATGGGCATGCGCTAGGGCTCCGGCATCCCGTCGCCTAGGGTTTAGGGCGCGATCGCCGACAGCGATCGCAATGCCCACAGCGCCCAAGCTGCCGTGCCTCCTGGTGAAACCCAAACTGTTGCAGCAGCGATCGCCAGCGACAGTCCTGGGTTTGGCAAAAGCGCGCTAGGGCAACATCCTGGGTGGGTGGCTGCGTTTCCCCGCTGGGCGCAGGTTGGAGTCGATAGTGAAAGGGGTCGATCCAGGTGAGCTGTCCGATGCTGTGGAGATAGGCCAGGGCAGCCATGCCGTCGCGCTGAAATTCTGCCATGACGGTCGCGATCGCCCCCTCGGGTGGAATCTGCTGGGCGAGACGCTTTGCTTGCTGACGCAGCGTTTTGGCAGACTGCTGAAAAAACTGCGATCGCTGCCGATCAGAGGGATCCAGCCAGCCCGTCGGTTCACTGACAAAGGCAACGGCGATCGCGGGCTGGCCGTCGCGCCCCGCCCGCCCCACCTCCTGGCAATATTCCGACAGCAGACTCGGCAATTGCAGTTGCACCACCCAGCGCACATCGGGCTTATTCACCCCCATGCCAAAGGCGCTGGTGGCCACCACACATTGCACCCGATTGGCAAACCAGTCGGCCTCGCATTGTCGGCGGGCCGTGGCCGTCAGCCCCGCATGGTAAGCCGCTGCCCGATATCCCTTCGCGACTAGCCCCTGGGCCACGGCTTCACTTTCGCGACGGGTGCGCACATACACCAAGCCCGACTGCCCCCGCCGTTGCTGTAGAATCCGCGCTAGCCGTTGTCGGCGACCTTCCGGCGTCCAAACGGTTTCCACAGACAGGTCAAGGTTGGGGCGATAGGGGCTCAGGGCCACGACTGCGGGCGATCGCAACTGCAACACGTCTCGAATGGTGCGCCGCGCCAGCGGATCCGCTGTTGCCGTAAACGCCGCAATGGGAAACCCCACCCCCGCAGGCTTGTGGGCCAACAATGCCGGACGCACTGCCCCCAGCCGCCGATAGGTCGGACGAAAGCTGTCGCCCCACTGCACCAGGCAATGGGCTTCGTCGAGAATGAGCCCGTTGATCACCACATCTGGCGACTGGAGGCGCTGCCACACCGGCGGGCTCAACAGCGTCTCGGGGGACACATACAGTAGCCGCAACCGTTGATGTGCCAAATCAGAAAGTACCTGTCGCCTAACTTGAGGTGCGAGTTCACGATGCAGGCAGGCGGCTGGAAGCTGTTTTTGGCGTAGCTCCTGAACTTGGTTTTCCATGAGCGCAACGAGGGGCGAAATCACTACCGTGACGCCGCGCTGCATGAGTGCCGGAAGCTGGAAGCACAGGGATTTGCCCGCCCCGGTGGGCAAAATCACCAGCGTGTCTCGTCCTTCGAGGAGCGATCGCACGATGGCATCTTGGGGCGGACGAAAGGTGTCGTAGCCCCAGACTTGCTGAAAGGTCGCCTGCACCTGAGCCCAGGTGGGCGAGGCGGAAGAAGCGGAAGGTATCATGCGCCCTGGTGCCTGAAAATGACGGTAGTTTGCTAAGTTCAGCATTCCCACGGGCAAAGTCACGGAACCGGGGTACGCCACCTCGCGTCAAATCCGGCAAGATAGACACAGCATTTTTCCCGATGGTGTTTTGTGCATCGGGGCTATCGACAAGGAGGCGTGAGATGTATCAAGTCCTAGGGCTGGGGCTCGCTGGGCTGGCGATCGCGGTAGGGCCAGCGGCGATCGCGCGTACCGTCGCTGTTGACCGATCCATGACCACCCTCGACATGCCTGCCCCCGAGGCCACTCTCTTTAGCACCGCCGACGTGGGTGACGCGCCGCAAATGGCCCAGTCTCTCCCCGATGCCCCCTTCGCCGATGTGTCCCCAGCGCACTGGGCCTATCCAGCGGTGACGAGCTTGGTTAACCGCTATGCCTGTGTATCGGGCTACCCGGATGGCACATTTCAGGGCGATCGCATCGTCAGCCGCTACGAATTTGCTGCCGCCCTCAGCGCCTGCCTCGATACCCTAGTGCAGCTTGCCGCCCCCAACTCCGATGCTGACCTGAGTCAGATTTTGGCGGACTTGGCCGAAATGCAGGCCGAGCTTGGCGGTCTTTCAAACTCCGTAGACACCCTAGAAGACTCCACCGCGCCGTAATCAGCGATAGAGGAATAACGCAGCGTATCAGGGCACGCCCGCATCGGTACAGGACGGCGCGAGCCCCGGTTTTTTCAAGGACTGAGCCAAAGCCGATTCTTTGCCAGAGGCTTTCCCCGCCTCGGAGGGGCTAATGGTGAGGGGCTCGGGAGCGTTCATTCCCAGATGCAGCAACGCCCAAACTGTGAACCGCGCACCTTCGCGATCGCCGCCGTTGAACGCTTACAAATCCGCCCCTAACTGCCCGACGGATTGCTCTACTGCGGGCGCGTAAATTTCAGGGTCATGCCGCCAGAGTTGCCCAGCTTGCCACCGTTGCCGACAATGCTGATTTGCCCCTCGGCGTTGATTTCAACCGATAGTTCCACGTCGTCCAGGCGCAACCCGGTGCGGGTGTTGGCTTCGCTATAGACCTCATCTATAATCGCCAACATGCTGCTGATCTGGGCTTTCAGGGCCTGGGCATCAAGGGAAACCCGCTGGCGTTTTGCCAGGGTTTTGACCTGTTTTACCAGTTCCGCCTCACCAAAGCCACCGCCCACATCTTCCCCACCGCGTATGCCTTTGACCTGCTTGGTTTCTTCCACCTCTTCGGTTTCAACGACAAACCAGAGTTGACTGTTATCCGACGTCGCTGTGATCCCTTAAGGCAGAATATGGGCACTGGGTATCTGGAGCAGTGCTGAGCCAGAGAGATGGCAGCTTTTGCCCCTGCCTGTGCATTTAGTGATCATGCACTTTTTCGACCTACTGCATCTTTTTGCAGCAGAAAGTCGATGTACTCCTCAATCTGAAGTAACCGTGCTGGGGATAATTGACGCAACTTAGCCAGAATTTCCACCTCTTGTTCCCAACTGACACGATACAAAGCCCACCAATTGTGTGCCCCAAGATTTCTCGGGGGAACCTCGGTAGGCTCTAAACGGTATGTCGTTGTCCAACTGGTGGAGTTGCCGGAGCCAGATATCAACCGAGGTTGCGAGTGTTCTCTGCGGTTTGGCGCGTATTTTCGGCTGTTTTGAAGGCCACAATAATTATCTCTAAAATTATCCGCCAGTAGAGGATACCAAGGAAGAAGATAATTGGGGCAAGAATAAAGGTGAGAATGCCGCTGCCAAAGTTGTTGGCAAAGCCAGTAAAGGCAAAGATGAGGGAGCCAAGCCCAGTCAGAACCATTGCAATGATGTAAATCACCGAAATGATTTTTGTGGTGATAAACTTTGTAAACGTGAAGTCGAAAAGACCGGAGAAAAAGCTGCCGTTGTTGTTAGCCATATTTCATCTCTTTGATACTGACCCTGGGTGCTTTTGCGAAACCCTAAACATCCTGCAACAGAATGCTGCTTTCAGAGGAAGAGGTTTTTGACCGCATCTCCCTAGAAATCCCCTGAGATATCACCCAAATTTTCGCGTTGCCTAGGGTCGTGAAATCATCCCAAAAGTACCAAGGGCACCTTCAAAAATGAATAACCCTTAAGGTTTTATTCGGAAAGGGCTTAACCTTACGTGATGTCAAGCCCGCTCGGGATGGGGAAATCGAGGAATCGACGCGATCGCGCGCACCTTGCAGACGCATCAAACGACATCCGTTGTGGGGGCAGTCAGGGCCATCAGCACGACGCTTGATCGCGCGTCAACGGTGTAGGTCGGCATCGTGATCTCAATGCTGCGGCTGGGCAGCACCATGTCTTCAGGTGCTGGGCGGGCGGTGTCGATAATGCGGTGCCAGCGCGTATGGGGATGCGGATTGGGTAACTCAAAGGTGAGCGGCTCCCAGTAGGCGTTGAGCATCACATGGAGTTCTTCCTTGGCGGCGGGGTGATGCAGCGTAAAAGCCAGACTGTGGGAGTAGTCGCTCCAATCCGGCTTATTGAGGGTGACGCCGTGCCAAATGATGTGGGGGACATTGGTAAACTGATCTGTCACCGTGAGCCAGTTGGTTTGCTGGAACAACTTTAGGTTTTGGATGAGGGCGATCGCGTCGCGAGTAAACCGCCAAAAGTCGCGATTGCGCTCCAAATCATCCCAGTCAAACCATGCGAGGGGATTGTTTTGGCAATAGGCGTTGTTATTGCCCTTTTGGGTACGCAAAACTTCATCCCCCATCAGCAGCATTGGCGTGCCTTGGGACATGAGCAAAATGGTGAGTAAATTTTTCGCTTGCCGCTGCCGCAACGCCACAATTTCTGCGCGTTGGGTCGGGCCTTCTTCGCCGCAATTCCAACTGAAATTGGCGTCACTCCCATCGCGATTGTGTTCCCCATTGGCGGCGTTGTGTTTGCGGTTGTAGGATACGACATCGCTGAGGGTAAATCCGTCGTGGCAGGTCACAAAATTGATGCTGCGATTGGTTTCGCGATCGGGATCTTCCACAAAAATGTCGGGGCTGGCGAGAATGCGCGAGGCTAGCTTATCCACGGTGCCGTTGTCGCCTCTGACAAAGCGGCGCACGTCGTCACGAAAGGGGCCATTCCATTCCGCAAAGCGATCGCCAATAAATGACCCGACCTGATACAGCCCCGCCGCATCCCAAGCCTCTGCAATCAGCTTTGTACGGGCCAAAATCGGGTCAGACTCAATCGTCCAAATAATGGGCGGATCCTCCAGGGGCGTGCCCGCCTTGTCACGCGACATCACCGAAGCGAGGTCAAACCGAAACCCATCCACATGCATCTCGGCGACCCAATAGCGCAGGCAATCGAGAATAAAGCGACCGACGACGGCATGATGTGCTTTGACGGTGTTGCCGCAGCCGCTGTAGTTGGCATAGCGGGTGTTGTCGTCATCTTCAAGAATGTAATAGGTGAGGTTGTCGAGGCCGCGAAAGGAGAGGGTTGGCCCCCGGTGGTCGCCCTCGGCAGTGTGGTTAAACACCACGTCTAGGATCACCTCAATGCCTTCGCGGTGCAGGGCTTTCACCATGTCGCGAAATTCGTAGACTGGCCCGAGGGGATCTTTTCGAGAACTGTAGCCGTAGTGGGGGGCAAAGAAGGCGATCGTGCTATAGCCCCAATAGTTGCTGAGGCCAAGGGGGGCGTCGCGTTCGTCAAAGGCGTGGATGGGCAACAGTTCAACGGCGGTGACGCCCAGGGATTTGAGGTAGGGAATTTTTTCGATGACGCCAGCGAAGGTGCCGCGTTTGTGAGGGGGGACGCCGGAGCTCGGGTGGCGGGTAAAGCCACCGACATGCATTTCATAGATGACGGTGCTGGCGTAGGGGACTTCGGGCGGGGTGTCGTCTTCCCAGTCGTAGGCGCGGTGATCGACCACCACGCTGCGCAGCGCGGTGGGGGAATTTTCGCCGGGATGGCAGGCGGCCTGGCGATCGTAGGTGTCTTGCCCAACTACGGCCAAGGCGTAGGGATCAAGCAGCACCTTGCTGGGGTCAAAGCGGTGCCCTTCTTCTGGGCGGTAGGGGCCAGCGGCGCGGTAGGCATAGACTTGGCCGGCACCCAAACCCGATACAAACACATGCCAGTAGTTAAAGGAGCGGTGGCAACGGGGGTCGAGGTGGATGGTTTCGGCGGGATAGGGGGCATCGGGGGCATCGAACAAGAGTAGGTCGATGCCGGTGGCGTGTTGTGAGTACACGCAGAAGTTGACGCCGTCGTGATAGATGGTGGCCCCGAGGGGATAGCTATTGCCTGGAAGGACGACACGCCCCATGATTTAATCCCAATCGAACTCTAGATGCCCATCCCCGAGGTGGGCTCTCATGGCGGTGCGGACGACGTCCAGCTCGTCGGGGGTGAGTTGGCCGTCGGCAAAGAGGGCTTCGCGAATTTGGAGGGCTTCTTCGCGGGAAATTTTGCCGTCTGCCATGACTCGCTCAATGAGCGATCGCAGGTTTGAGAGGTGGGCCGGATCTTCGGCCTGTACCTGACGATCATCATCGGAATTCGCAACCATCAATTACACCCCGCAAGGGCACCAACACGGTGCATCTGAATGCCTGAATCATAACGGGTGTGGGCGCGATCGCGGCAGCCGCCATAGATGATTTAACATGCCCCTATCTGACGGTATCGGTTGGACTTAGCCCGCTAAAAAATCCGCCGAGCAGACCGTAGACCACTGCTCTAGGCTGTCACGCGCGTCCAAAAAGCCGGTGATCTCGCCACGATAGACCACCAGTTCCGATCGCGCCAAAGAATTGGGGGGCGTGTAGGTAATCAACTCATCCACAGTGGAAGCAGCACAGGCCCAGTCGCGGCTTTCCACAGCTTCGGTGAGGCGGGTGCGTAGCGTGCCCAAATAGGCGCGAATTTCTGCCTCGCGGCGCTGACGAGCGAGGTAGGATTCAACGTTGGCGATCGCAGCTTGGGCGTAGCGATCGCCCGGTCGCGCCTCTAAGGCCCGCCGAAAGTTGATCAGCGCCGTTTGGTAGTCGCTGCGTTCGGTGGCGTCGTAGCCAATTTGCATGGCACGGGTGTAGGCTTCAGCATTGGCCGCAGGAGCGGTTTCGCCCGATTGGGGGGTGCTTTGTAGGGGAACCCCGCCGGGCATCCCATCGGCGATCGCTGGAGCCGCCCACAGTCCTAACCCAGTCGCGATCGCCAGCCCCATTCCGGGGAAGAACCCGTGAAATCGTTGTTTTACCATTGCGCTTTGCCTCACGCTCACGGCTTTAAGAATACCTAAGCCCAAAAGGAATGGACGCAAGCCGAGGATATTTTGATCCCGCCTTACCCCGTGCCCCTTTCACCCCGGCACTCCTTGCGCGGCATTAGGGTGGAAAAGCGCCAGAGGAGCGCGATCGCAGCCACCGCCAGCCCCACGTAAGATCCCAGCCACACCCCGACACCTGCCAGGGGCGTGTGAAAGCCCAGCCAATAGCTCGTCGTCATGCCCACCCCCCAATAGCCCAGGGTGCCAATTACCATCGGCGCGCGGGTATCTTGCAACCCATGCAACACACCGTTGAGGGTACGCTGCACGCCATCCAGCACCTGCCCATAGCCCGCCACCATCAGCAAGGCCACCCCCGCCTGAATCAGGTCAGCATTGCTCGGGTCGTTGACATCAATGTAGAACCCGATGATGACGCGGGGAAAGACGAGCAGCAGCACCATTGTCAGCGCCATAAATGCTGCTGTGCAGCCCGTGCTCGCGATCGCAGCCCGCCTGATTCCAGCCCAGTCTCGACGGCCAAACCATTGCCCCACCCGAATCGTGGCTGTATTTGACATCGCCAGCGGCACCATAAAAATGACCGTCACCGTTTGCAGCGCCAACTGATGCGCCGCCAAAAACGACGTGCCCAGCGCCCCCATAAACAATGTCATCACCAGAAAGAGCCCTTGCTCCAGCAGCGTCGCCACCCCAATCGGCCAGCCCAGCCCCGTCAGCCGCCGCAGCATCCGCAGATCAACCCGATGGAGCTGATCAAAAAATCGATAGGCGCTGAATTTGTCTACCCGCCGCCAGAGAATGTAGCCCAGCAATGCGAGAAACATGAGCCAATGGGCGATCGCGCTGGCCAGTGCCAACCCCGCTAGGCCCATCGCTGGCAGCCCCAGCTTGCCAAAGGCAAAAATGTAGTTCCACACTACATTCAGCAAATTTGCCACCACTACGATCACCATGATGGCCCGCGCCTGCGACAGCGAAGACACTACCCCCCGCAACACCGCAAAGAGCAACGCGGGCAGCAGCCCCCAGCGGATGATGTCTAAATAGGTTGTCATCTGGGCCACCACCGCTGGATCTTGCCCCAGGCGCACCATCACCCCATCCAGATGACCCATGATAGGAAACTGCGGCACGGTCAGCAGCACGGCCAACCAGCTTCCCTGCCGCGCCACCAACCCGACCCGCAAGGGCTGCTGGGCTCCATAGGCTTCCGCCACGAGGGGGCTGACGCTCGACACCACCCCCGTGCTCACCACCAAAAAGGAGAGAAACACCATCGCCGCCAGCCCCCCGGAGGCCAGCGCTGTTTGGCCCAGCCAGCCCATCATCACCGTATCGACAAACCCGGTCATGGCCTGGGCAACCTGGGCGCTGGCAAGGGGAATCGCGAGTTGAAGAAAGGCCCGTGCTTCATCCCGCAAGCGGGTGGGCAATACTGCTGAGGTCATGGGGTACTGTCGTAACGATTACGCTGAAATGAGGATGAAGGGCGATCGCGCTCCACTAAAAATCACCGCACCATTATCGGCAGCGGCGATCGCGACCCTCCCCAGCATGACCCATCCCTTGGCACTTGTGCGGCTCCGCTTGGAATTTCGTCCCCTTACGCCCTACCGTAATAAGAGAAAATCATTTGGCTCAACCGGGACAGGATTTGCCATGACAGATTTTGCCATGACAGATAAAGCAGCTCAGCTCATTCGCATGGCCGAGGATGAGCTGACGGAATACAGCACCGACGCCCGCAAAATTGAGAAATTGCGGCGCAAGTTCAGCTTTGCCGTGCCCTACCCCGAGCAAAAGGCTATACGCGCCCAAGTCGAAGCCGAGATTCCCAAAAACTTCCTGGCCAAGCTCGTCGAAGAGAATCGCCAAACCGTCGCCCTGCCCTTTTGGGGCATCGGCGGATTAGGGCTACTCTTTGGGATTTCGTTTCAGCAACCCCTCGACCTGATTGCCACTGGCGTCGGATTTTACGTCGCCTTTCAAGTGCAAAAGTGGGGCTGGGAGCTAGAGGCCAAACGATTGGTCATCAAAACCTTGGATGACATTGAAGCCGGGGTACAAGCCTCACGGGAAGATGCTGCCGCTGATGCTGCCGCTGATTCGTAAAGGGCTCCATCCTGGTCTGGTCAGCGTGGCAGCATTCATCGGACTGAGGGATTCAACCTCTGAGCTTAAACGCTACTGTTCCAGCATTTGTAGGCGATAGAGGCTGGCGTAGAGGCCATTGCGGGCTAGGAGTTCGTCGTGGCTGCCCTGCTCGACCAGTGCGCCCTGTTTGAGGACGAGGATGCGGTCCACATTGCGGATGGTAGACAGACGGTGGGCGATGATGATGGCGGTGCGATCGCGCAGCAAATGCTCCAAAGCCTCCTGGATCAGCGCCTCGGTGCCCACATCCAGGTTGGCCGTCGCCTCATCCAAAATCAGGATGCCAGGGTTACGAATGGCCGCCCGCGCAAAGGCCAAGAGCTGCTTTTGCCCGCCCGAGAGGTTGGTGCCCCGCTCGCGCAGAACCGTGTCGTAGCCCTGGGGCAACGCCTCAATAAAGGGTGCGACGTTGGTCTGTTGCGCTGCCCGCCTCACTGCCTCTAGCGAATAATCTTCGCCCAGGGTGATGTTGCCCTTCACATCTCCGGCAAAGAGAAAGCCGTCCTGCAAAATCACGGCCATGCGGTGCCGCAATTCTGCCTGGGGCAGGTCGCGAATGTTGATGCCATCCAGCAAAATCTCGCCCTGGGTCACGTCGTAGAGGCGGCAGAGTAGGCGAATGATGGAACTTTTGCCTGCGCCCGTTGGCCCCACCAGGGCAACCTTTTCGCCGGGGTGAATGGTGAAATCCAAATCCTTTAGGACGGGGTCGTTGGGCTTGTAGCCAAACCAAACGTGCTGAAACTGGATTTCGGCGGCGATCGCGGGCCGCTCGACCGCCGCAGTCGCATTTTGGCCAGAACGGCGAATGAATTTGGGCGAAGACACCTGCCGTCGATCAGCCTCGGGGTCACGAATTTCAACCGACACGTTAAACAAATCGGTGATGCGCTCGACCGCTGTAAACCCTGCCTGAATGGAGGTGAACTTATCCGCAAACTGACGCAGGGGATCAAACAAGCGTTGGGCAAAGAGGATGAAGGACGCCAACGCCCCGAAGGTCAGCGCATCTTGCAAAATCAGCCAGCCCCCCAGCCACAGAACGCCCGCGATCGCCACCAAGGCAATCCACTCCAGCGTGGCCGACACCGCCGAGTCATGGAAAATCGTTTTATCCACGGCATCAATGTAGTGCTGGTTCGTCTTGCGGAACAGCTCAGCGTTAAAGCGTTCGCGCCGGAAAATCTGCACTACGTTAATGCCCACAATGTTTTCTTGCAGTATCGCGTTGAGTTCTGACAGTTTTTCGCGGGCGCGATAGTTCGCTTTGCGATACTGCTGCTGAAAGTAAATGATCAGCCAGGTAATCGGCACCAGCATCGCCATCAGCAACAGCGCCAACTGCCATTGCAGCAAAAACATAGTGACGGCGATAACGCCAATGGAAAACAGATCGCTGACGATTCCCACGGCTCCGGTGGAAAACACATCCCCCAGGGCATCCACGTCGCTGGTGAGGCGGGTGATCAGCTTGCCAACGGGGGTGTTATCAAAAAACCGCACCGCCAACGAGGTGACGTGGGCAAATAGGTCATTGCGAATGTTGGCGGTGATGCGCTGGCCCACCCGCTGCACCAGGTAGCTTTGCCAGCCATCTAGGGCCAGACGCACGGTGACGGTGACCAGCAGCAAACCCACTAAAATGTTAAGCCCGCTTTGCAGGGTGCGCCCTTCTAAAAAGGCGGCGACGGGTTCTTGGCGAATGAGGGAGATCGCCTGACCAATCAAAATCGGTTGCAGGGCGTTGGCAAGGGACAGGGGCAACAGTAGCGCTAAGGGCAGCCACAGCGATCGCTGCTGGGCGCGAATGTAGGGCCACAGGCGCAGAAATAACCGCCAGTCGCTCCGGCGATCTGCACCCGGCTGGGAAGTGGGGGTGGCGAGGGTCATGGCTGGGGCAAGGTATCAGGACAACAGCGCGATCGCGGAAGTTCTCGGCGAGGAAAGCTGTGTGGAATTCAAAATTCAAAATTCAAAACCCTTGAGCTGACAGGGATTTCAGGAGGTGGAGCAATCTCTGGCGGGATAGGCTAAGCGATCGCAAGGCTTTCCTGCCGCAGCGCCTCAATCCACTGCTCCATTCCCTCGGCATTGATGCGATAGCTCACCGGGTGCGCAATGAGCCGAGCGGTGCTCTGATACAGCACTTCAAGCTCGATGAGGTTATTTTCTTGCAGCGTGCGCCCGGTAGACACCAAATCCACGATCGCCTCCGACATCCCCGTAATCGGCCCCAGTTCCACCGAGCCATACAGGGTGACAATTTCCACCGGCAGATCAATGCTCTGGAAATAGGCCCGAGCGCAGTTCACAAACTTGGACGCCACGCGGCAGTGGGCGGGTAAATCCAGCGCCGAGCGATAGGGGCTCGTCGCCTTCACCGCCACCGACATGCGACAGCCACCAAAGCCCAAATCCGCGAGCTGAGCCACGCTGGGCTGCTTTTCGCGCAGCACGTCATACCCCACAATTCCCAGATGCGCTTGCCCATACTCCACATAAACCGGAACGTCCTGGGCACGCACGAGGAGCCCCTGGGCGCGCCCCGTGGGGTCGGGAATCTGCAACTGGCGGGTACCAGAATCTAGAAACGCGCTGAAGTCGAGCCCGACGGATTTGAACAGGGCGATGCTGTCTTTCAGCAGTGCGCCTTTGGGAAGTGCGATGGTGAGCATGGAGCGGGTGTCTAGATTGCTTATTGATCCTATCAGCCGGGGGAAACCTCTGCGGCATTGGCAGGGCCAATTGCCGCCACTGCTGCCTCTAGGGCGATCGCAACGTGGGTCCAATGGCTTCCCCCCTGGCAGTAGACAATGTAAGGCGATCGCAGTGGCCCATCCGCCGACAGCTCCGAGGTACTGCCATCGATAAAGGTACCCCCCGCCATCACCAAACTGCTGTCATACCCCGGCATCTCCGCTGGGACAGGTTCCACATAGGCGTCAATCGGAGAATGGCGCTGAATCGCCTTGCAAAAGGCGATGAGCTTCTCTGCGGAACCCAGTTGAATAGCTTGGATCACATCGCGCTGGGGTGCATCGGGGCCAGGCTGCACCGGATACCCTAGCGAAGAGAAGGCTTTCGCCAGCAGCAGATTCCCCTTCAGGGCTTCGCCCACCATCTGCGGGGCTAAAAAGAGTCCCTGGTACAACAGCCGATTTTGGTTCAGGGTGGAGCCGCCGCTGCTGCCGATGCCAGGGGCCGTGAGCCGACACATCGCCGCCTCTACTAAATCGGCGCGTCCGGCCACATAGCCGCCCGTGGGGGCGATGGTGCCGCCCGGATTTTTGATGAATGACCCGGCCATGAGATCTGCCCCAACGGCGGTGGGCTCGCGGGTTTCGACAAATTCGCCATAGCAGTTATCGACAAAGCACACGGTATCCGGGTTTTGGGCTTTGACAAGGCGCACAATTTTCTCAATTTCTGCGATGGTGAGGCTCGATCTCCAGCTATACCCACACGATCGCTGAATCAAGACCATCCGCGTCTCGTCGCGGATCGCAGTTTTCAGTGCAGCCCAATCGATGCTTTGGTCGGCAGTAAGGGATAATTCTCGATAGGTGATGCCAAATTCTTTTAAAGATCCTTGGTTTTCACCTCGGATTCCGATCACTTCCTCTAGCGTGTCGTAGGGAGTGCCAGCCACTGCGAGAAGCTCGTCTCCTGGCCGTAAAACGCCAAAGAGTGCGCAGGCGATCGCATGAGTTCCTGAGACAAACTGCACCCGCACGGCTGCGGCCTCTGCCTCAACCACGCTGGCAAAGACACGATCGAGGGTGTCTCGGCCTAGGTCGTCATGACCATAGCCCGATACCCCTGAGAAGTGGTGACTGCCTACCCGGTTCTCCCGAAACGCGGCAAGAACTCGCGACAGATTTTCCTTGACCTGTAAGTCAATTCCATAAAAAATTTGGGAGAGTTCTCTGTCAAATCGTTTTGAGACTTCCGGGTCGTTCATGGTGAGTAATTTTACGCTGTTTCGGGCTTACTGGAGACGGTGTGAATCGTAATTCTCCCGTGAATCTGCACCCACCTGACCACAAAGATGAGAAATTTCGAATGACTGTTGCACGTAATCCTGAATTCCCGCGCCTGAATTGGCCAACAACCATCTTTATGGTGAGCATCCACCTGCTGGCACTGCTCGCTCTCATCCCTGGCAATACCACGTGGGGCTCGGTTGGCGTTGCCGTGCTCTTGCACTGGATTACCGGCTGTCTGGGCATTACCTTGGGCTGGCATCGCCTCATTGCCCACCGTAGCTTCCAGGTTCCGAAGTGGCTGGAATACTTTTTTGTCTTTTGCGGTACCCTTGCCTGTCAGCATGGCCCGATCGAGTGGATTGGTCTTCACCGTCATCATCATCGTTATTCCGACAAACCCAACGATCACCACGACTCTGGCAAAGGTTTTTGGTGGAGCCATATGGGCTGGCTGATTCGCCATGTGCCCGCCGAAACTGAAATTCCCCAATTCACCCGCGATATCAATGACGATCCGGTGTATCGCTTTTTTGAAAAGTATTTCCTGGCGATGCAACTGCCCCTTGCGATCGTGCTCTATTTGATTGGCGGCTGGCCCTTTGTCATTTGGGGCATCTTTGTGCGCTTGGTGGTGGTGTATCACTGCACTTGGCTGGTGAATAGCGCCACCCACAAGTTTGGCTACCGCACCTTCCAGACCGATGATGCGTCTACGAACTGCTGGTGGGTCGCAGTGTTAACCTACGGTGAAGGCTGGCACAACAACCACCACGCTTACCAATATTCGGCACGGCATGGTCTTAAGTGGTGGGAAGTTGACATCACCTGGATGCACATTCGCCTACTGCAAATGCTGGGCCTGGCTCGCAAAGTCAAGCTGATTGAGAACTAATAACGGGTTTTGCTAACCCGAGTCTGGGTCGCTTCAGTGTCTGAGCGATCGCGCTTGGCAAAAATCAGACGTTTTCACCTGCGATCGCTCCGTTCTCCTACATGGGCAGCAACGGAGCGATTTTTTTGACTGTTAATCCGAGTCGAGATCCTCATCATCGGGCTCATCCAAGTGTTCTGACACATCCCGGTAGAGGTTAAGGATGTGGTGATCCTTCAGGCTGTAAAACACATTGCGCCCGTGCTTGCGATAGCCCACAAGACGCATCGTCCGCAATACCCGAAGCTGGTGCGATACCGCAGATTCTGTCATGTCCACCGTTTCGGCCAAGTCGCGTACCCGCAATTCTCCCTGGGCAAGGGCTGAAAGGATGCGCCAGCGGTTGGGATCGCCCAGGGTGCCAAAAAATTCCGCCATACGCTGCGCCTTCTCCATACTCAAGATTTTGGCTGGAGGTGACGAGACGGGATTGCCCGCGATCGCGGGGTCTGCCGAGGGAGACTGTCGATTCATTGCAGCAGGGTCAACCATAGAGCTAGGCTAGCGCACCCCGTCCCCCCTCGACGCATACCCTCCGATTCACCAGGGCATCAACCCGGAAGTCAACGCACATAGAACTAATTACCTGAACACTTGTTCATGTATTGAGAATTGGAGTATAGTAAGAGCTGTAAACAACCCGTTCAGGTATTGAGCGGTTCCAGGGATTAAGGAGGCTGTAATGGCTACTGTGACTCAAATGAAATGCGCCTGTGACTCTTGTCTGTGTGTGGTTGAGATCGGCGACGCGATTCAAAAGGATGGTAAGTATTACTGCGGCGAAGCCTGCGCCAACGGCCATCAAAATGGGGCGGGCTGTGGACATGCGGGCTGTGAATGCCACAGCTAGTGGGCTGTGCAGATCAGGTAGGGCTTACGGAGTTCGACACTCTGAACGCGAGCGGTAGGGCTGGGATCCCCTCTTCCCTACTTATCCAGAGGAGTAGCGACAGCCGAGGGGGCTTCAGCACGTTGATGAAGTCGCTTCAAATGCGTGAGTCCTGTCAAGTCTACACTGAATGGATTCGGCTTCCTGAGTCATGCTTGGGAAGCCGTTTTGTTGCCATTGGTAATGACCGCAGCCTGGGGCTGGTCTAAGCCAGGGATGGATGGGGTTCAAATGTTTCGCCTGCGGTGATGCGGTTGCCGTTGGCAAAATCCCAACCGGATTGTTCTTTTTTGCCGCTAGGCTTGACAGTTTTGAGGAGCAGGCGGCCTGCGCCCGTTTGCAGCACGGGGCCGATTCCCTTCAGCACGGCAATCACGGTGCCGGGGGCGGTGTCGCTTGGGGTGGGCGCGAGTCCTTGGAGGGCGGGCTGCCAGGCTGCGATTTCTGGGGGAAGGGGTTTCTCTGCGATCGCGTCGATGGGCACCGTTTCGACAACCTTGAGGGGTTTGCCGCGAAAGGCGGTTTCGCTGTTGGGATAGAAGCCGCGCACTTGGTTGTGGAGCGCGATCGCGGGTTTTGTCCAGTCCAGCCCAAAGTCCGTTTTTTGAATCAGTGGGGCATAGGTCGCGCGATCGTCCGCTTGGGGAATGGGAGAAATCTGCTGGGCGTCGAGCTTTTGAAGCGTCTCGACCAGCAGAGTGGCGCTCAGGGCCGCGAGGGCTTGGGCCACATCCCAGGCATGGTCAAACAGGCCAATGGGGAGGGTTTGGGTCAGCAGCACGGGGCCGGTATCCATACCCGCATCCATCTGCATGGTGGTCACGCCGGTTTCGATCTCTCCGTGATAGAGGCACCACTGAATCGGTGCAGCCCCGCGATAGGCGGGCAAAATCGAGCCGTGGGCGTTGATGCAGCCCAGGCGCGGCATCGCCAGAATATCTGGGGACAGAATTTGACCGTAGGCGACGACGACAAAGGCATCGGCTGTGATCGCGGCCAGTTTTGCCAGCGCTTCGGCGTCTTTTTTGATGCGCCGGGGCTGCAACACAGGAATTCCCGCCGCGATCGCCACCTGCTTGACCGGAGACGGCATCACCTGGCTCCCCCGCCCGCGCCGTTTGTCGGGCTGGGTCACCACGGCCACCACCTCAAAATCGGGATGCTGAATTAGGGTTTCGAGGCTGGGCACGGCGAACTGGGGCGTGCCAAAGTAGACAATTCGCATAAGTGGGGGGATTCAAAATTCAAAATTCAAAATTTGCCAAGGGGCAGGGTTCAGGGGAACGGGCTGGAGAGGGTCACCCGCGATCGCGCAATTCGCTCTGGCATGTGCGGCTAGCGGGGAATGATGGCGATCGCCACGCGGCGACTGAGTTGGGATCCCCCGGTTGCGCCCAAGTTACTGTACGCGCCGTAGCCGACAGTGACCCAGTGATAGTCTTGATCGCCGAGGCGCTGGGCCAGATAGCGCTGCACCGCGATCGCCTGTTGGAAGGACATCGAAGTTCCCGGTTCTGTCCCTGTGCTGCCATCACTGTAGCTGCCGACCAGAATGGTTGCGCCTGGGTAGCGCCCTACGTCGAGCAAAATATTGTCGAGCAGGGGCTGGGCGTTGGTTTGCAACACGGCCTCGCCGGGGGAAAACAGCACATCGCTGGGCAACGTTACCCGGTACGCCTCGGGCTGAAAGAGGGGATCAGGCGGGTCTGCCGGGGGCGGGGTTGTCCGGCTCTCGGCAGGTGTGTCGGGGGCGGGGTTCGCGGTTGGAGCTTCAGGATCAGCGGCGATCGCGCCGGGTGGCGTCAGCCGATTTTCCAGCGTTTGCAGCCGATCCTCCACGGGCAACGACAGGGTGGGCAAGCCCAACTGGGTTTCCAAGGCGGAGGTGCGATCGCGCAGGCTCTGCAAGTCTTCTTGCACCGCCGCCAGTTCTGCTAAAACCTGTTCCTGTTGGGCTTCTGTCAGGGTGATGGGGCGGCTGACTGGGGCCACCGGGTCGGGCAAGGCGGGCAAGGGGGCCGCTCCTATCGTTGCGCGACGGGGTTCCCCGGCCCACCATTCCGGCAAGCGACGCAGCTTTTGAAGCGTACGATGGCTGCGGCGCAGCACCACCTCTTGCAAAGGCGGTGAGGGATTTGAGGCTGGAAAAAGCTGCGCTGCCACCAGCCCCAGCCCCCAGGCTCCCCCGGTGGCAAAGCCCAGAATCGCCCACCGCAGCGACCACACCAGCAGCGATCGCCCGCGGGATACTCGCTGCTGGCTTGGCGTCGGCGACTCCGCAGGTGAAATCGCCCCATCGCCGACCGGCCCAGTTTCTGGGCGGGGCGCAGAATTATGGATGGGGGGAAGATCAGCCATGAGCACACCGCCTCCTAAAACCAAGTTGCAATCCTCGGATTAGAGTCTGCAACGGACTAAGACCCTTCATGCTTGGGTAAGTCTAGGGTAGCGGTGATCGCGCCATACCGCTGCTCCCTTGAGGTGTCTTTTCACAGGTGATCGAACGGGGAGATAAATCCCGCCGCTGCTGGATGCCCGCCACTCCAAAGGTTCCACTTCCTAGGGCGCGTCATCGTCTACCCGTTCGGCAGTGACGCTGCCATCGGGTTCAAAGGTCAGGCGAAACTGGGCCACGGGCTCATCCAAGGGGCGATCGCCATCAACGGGCAGGTACATCAGGCTGGGTAGGGGTGTTGCTTCTACCTGGGTCAGGGCTGGCTCGTTTTCGTACTTGTAGCCCAGAACTTCGCCTGTTTCGGACACGGCGACGCGATAGATGAGGCGATCGTCAAAGGTTGCATCAGAATCCAGCTCGGACTCCACTCTATCCACCAAGTCACTCTGGAGCGCTGCCAGCGTATCTTCGTCGGTGATGGCAGGGGCCGCCACCTCAAGCTGAGACAGGGCCGCCGCCGCGGCGATGGGATCTGTGGGATCCGCGATCGCGGCAGATTCCAGCGGCTCCCCAGATTGCGCTGTGGTTCCCGGCACCGATTCCCCGTCCAGTTCGACTTGTTCCTGCCTTTGAGAATTGTTGCCCTGGGGGGCGCGGGTCGGCTTCAAGTCGGGGATTGGAATGAAGAAGAGCGCCGCTGCTGCCACGACCAAGGTTGAGGCTCCGACGACCACCGGCGCGGCTCGCTGGGCCACGGACTCCGGCGGCTTCACATTGCGCCGGGGGATGGGTTGCAGCGGTAGGCTCAGCTCCGGGAGGGTTTGGGTGTCTGCCAAAAGCTGGTCGATCGCTTCCATGAGATCAAAGAACTGCACCGTTGTCAGCACAGCGGTTTGGGGTTCCCCTTTGTCCTCATCTGTGGTCGGCCGCACGGTCACGGAATGGCGGTTTGGGCCGTTGGGCTCTAGGGTGACGATAGATCCAGCTTCCCGCGAGGCCAGCAGGTTGGGCACGCCGCTGAGGATGGACTGGGCATAGTCGCTCACAGCTTGCACCAAACCATCTAAAAACTCGCGTCCCCCTTTCAGGGGCATCACAATGCCCGGAAATTGGCATTCGGCATGGAGCACTACGGTCAGCGGTGCGGCGGGGTCAGAGCCATCGGCACCGGCCAGTCCCTCAACCAGGAGGGTGCAGTTTGGCAGAATATATTGTCGTTGAACGGTCATACCACTTCCCCGTCAAACAGGCTACACCAAAGCCGCTGCGGCCCCTGGGTGCCCGTGCAAAATAAAAGGCGCGTCAGCATCGTAATGGCGAGATCATTGAGTTTTTCATCCGTGTTGTAGGCGATGACCCCGGCCCGCTTGGGATTCATGCGCGATCGAAAGAGTGTCCGAAACCGCTCTAAATAGTCCCCGAGACGAAAGTGATGCTCAAGGGCCAAGGATTTGTCACTCAGCTGCTGATAGCCAAAGAGAAGCTGCCGAATCAAGACGGTAAGCCGTTTTGACAGGAAACAGATAATCAGCGTTAGGGCTTTGGCTTCATCTAGGCTCAGCGATCGCCGCTGGCTATACCGACGCATGGGATTGGTGCCCCGCATGAGCCAGAGCTTAACGCGCCCTGGGATGATCGGCTGGAGCTCAAGGTGCTGGGCCGTCTGCAAAATCGCCTCCGACCCACTCACGTCCAGGGCTTCGATCGCCATCAACAATAAATCCAGCTCAACACGAGCCCGCCTGGGGCACCCCGCATTGGGCAGATTTGGGTTGGGCAATGTGTCCAAAATCAGCGGTGCAGCAGGCACCGGAGGACTATCAACTTGCATATCCACAAGGCCTAGGCCAGCAAAATTAATCAAACCACGGTTTAAGAATTTTTGACGGAAACCCGCGCGGGTTTTCCCCATGAATTCCTATCTCAGCGCACAAGCGCTCAACATACCGCAAAACGGTCATGCAAGCTACCTGCCAGCCTCTCAGACTTTGGAGCCAGTTCTCGAGTTTCCAGGGGCTGCACAAAAGCGAGCTTTCCCAGCGTGCCCAAGGGGCTGGCTATTCCACAGCTTGCATGTCTCTCACAAACCATTCTCCATTCTGCCGCACAAGGTCATACCGCATGGTGAGGGTGTCGTCATAGGAGCGGCGCTCGTTCAACTGCCCCAGTTCATAATATTGGCCCACCTCCTTCACCCGAGCCTTCACAATCAACGTCTCGCTGGTGGGATCATCGGGCTCCACGGTCAGCACTTCAACGGTGTGCTCATAATTCCAATACCAGTTTTCGCGCTCTGCCCCGCGCGACAGATTTTGCCACTTGGTCAGGGCTGGATCGACCAGCACCGCCTCTAGACTTGCGGCGTTGTGATCATCCCCCAGCGCCTCCCGCTTAGCGGCGAGCCATCCTTCGATCGCCCGTTGAGCAATATCTTGGGTGGTGATGGTGGCTTCGGGGGGCGGCGGGGTTGGAATGGCAATCGGGGGTGCGGCGAGGCCAATGTCTAGGGCTGGTTTTTTGATGTTTGGCCCGCCCAGTTGACCTGTCACCCAGGCGAGGATGCGCATGGTGCCAAATCCCAAGATCCCCATCCCAAAGATGCCGAGCAAAATGACGCCCACGAGACGACCCCACCGGGGCGATCGCGATCTTCGCCGGGGTTGAGCATCCGTCCCGCCATTGGCCAAATCACCCACACCCGAGAGGGGTGGCTCCAGGCGACTCGGGCGGCGATGCCCGTTCCGCTGTTGACCTCCGCCCTCCAGCCGCCCCTCGGGCGAAAGCTGAGATACCCGCTCGGCAACGCTGGGGCCGCTGCTGGGCTCCACGACTTCCTCCGGTCGCCGGGGGAGGGGTGTCGATCGCGATCGCCGTCCGGCTGCCACCTCTGCACCCAAGGGCACCCCCATCAGCGGCGGCGAGCCAGCGGTGACGGGCTCATCCCGCAGGGGAGACATTGGAGCGGCGGCCTCCGATGCCGCCACGGACGCGATCGGCGAGAAGGGCACATCACTCGTCCCCTTCGGCGGCATGGCTTCTAAATAGGCCTGCACCTGAGGATCCGCAAAATAGTCCTTAAGTGCCGTGTGTTGCTGCGACAGGTCGCGAAAATGGGGAAACACCTCCTCCCGCAGCCACCGTTCTGCATACAAACAGAGCCCCGGCAGCAAATCCGGCGAATGCTGGGAATGCTCCCGAATAAAGGCTAAGGGCTCATATTCCTGGCTCAGTTCCAGGGCGCGACTGGCTTCCTCCGTCTGCCCCAGCAGAAGCGCACACACCGCCTGCTCTAGGTGAACGTCTTGCTGGGTGCCGATTTGGCGCAGCAGTTGTTTCGCGCGGCGCACCAAGGCAGGCTGATGGAAGGCAAACCCCCGGGCCAGCAGCGCATAAACTGCCAAATAGGTCGCTACTGCCGAGGGGCGTCGGGCTTCGCCTTCGAAAATTTCCTGCTGCTCGCCCGCCGTGAGATAGCTGCGCAGTTGTTGAATGAACCGGAGAAAGTCGTCAGTATTCAGCCCTGACAAATCATCTTCAGCCCCATCAATGCCGCCGCGATCTTGCAACATGCCTTTCAAAAGCTTGATGCCCTGTCGGCGTTCAGGGGTTTGCTCAAGGGGGCGCGCCACCAGTTCCAAGATCCGATAGGGGCGCAGCTTGTAGAGGTCGGCTTGCAGCTCAGCCCGAATCGCCGGAAAGACGTTTTCGCGCAGCAGCAGTTCTTGCCCGGTTTCTAAGGATTCTGCGGCGCTTTCATACTGGCGCTGCTGCCATTGTTCGCGGCCCAGTTCCAGGCAGGCTAAGGCCAAGGTCAGCACAATGTCTTCGAGGACGCGCTTGGGATCGCCGTAGCGGCCATCGGCGACGCTGGCGCTGCCGCTACTGAGGTAGGGTCGCCCGAGGCGGATGACCAGCTCGTATTCCCCCAATTCCAGCAAGATCAGGAGCGCCCCTACCAACTGAGTGGGATTGATTTCGACGGTTGGCGTGTAGGCTTCCGGGGAGGGGGTTGTTGGCTCTGAAGCCAAGGCCCGTAGCGCTTCTTCGCCAATTTCTGTGGTCAGCGCGTCGGGGGTGGCATCGTCAATCGCGGCTTCCGTCGCATAGGCCCGCGCCAAAAACTGGGCATCGTAGTTGCGCCGCTGATCTTCGTCAGAGAGGAGCGCGTAGGCTTCGTCGAGCAGAGATTTACGGGATTCGATCGCGATCGCAGAATATTCCCGCCGGGGCAGTTGCAGGGTGCGATCGCGGTGGGCCTGCTTCAACTGCTCCACGGTTGCCTGAATCGGCAGCCCCAAAATTCGGTAATAGTCCAGTGGAATACGCACTGCGGTTTACGTCTCTATAGCCGAATGACGACGGTTTGCAGGGGCTACTCAGGGAGCCCACAGATGCCCAGACAGAGTGGCATCATAGCCAACACGGGACAAGACATCACCCATATCATCGGAAATCGTCCCCATGATAGGTCGCTCAATGGGTATCTAAAAGGTTAACTTGAGCCTCCCTTAACACTTCGGGGTCGATGCGCTTCTTCATCGAAGCTCCGCCGTTTAGAATTGACGAAATTCTGTAACAATGGTCGTTGCATTCTTTATTCGTCATCTCCCCAGTCGCTGCGGGATTCAGGGCCGGTGCCCGCGTAGCATCTGCCCAAAGGGTTGGCGTTTAGGTATTGTGTAAAGTTGGAATTGCCGTAAGGATACGACAAACCCATGGCTCAGGAACGGACTCTTCCCGTATTTCAAGCAAGCGCCTCAGCGATTCGTCAAGAAGAGGGCCTCATGTTGTATGAGGACATGGTGCTCGGGCGCTTCTTTGAAGACAAGTGCGCCGAGATGTACTATCGCGGCAAGATGTTTGGTTTTGTCCACCTCTACAACGGTCAAGAGGCCGTCTCGACTGGGGTGATTAAGGCCATGCGGTCGGATGATTTTGTGTGCAGCACCTATCGCGACCACGTCCATGCCTTGAGTGCTGGAGTACCGGCCAAACACGTGATGGCAGAGCTGTTTGGCAAAGAAACTGGCTGTAGCCGGGGGCGCGGCGGGTCGATGCACCTGTTTTCTGCGGAGCATAACCTCTTGGGCGGGTTTGCCTTTATTGGGGAAGGGATTCCGGTGGCGCTTGGGGCAGCATTTCAGTCGAAATACCGTCGCGAGGCGATGAAAGATGCCAGTGCGGATCAGGTGACTGCCTGTTTCTTTGGCGATGGCACGACGAATAACGGTCAGTTTTTTGAATGCCTTAATATGGCAGCGCTGTGGAACCTGCCCATCCTCTTTGTGGTGGAAAACAATAAGTGGGCGATCGGCATGGCCCACGAGCGCGCCACCTCCCAGCCCGAAATCTATCGCAAGGCCAGCGTGTTTGGGATGCCCGGAGTTGAGGTGGATGGCATGGATGTGATGGCCGTGCGGGCTGCGGCGCAAACGGCGGTGGAGCGTGCTCGCGCGGGCGAAGGGCCAACCTTGATTGAGTGTTTGACCTATCGGTTCCGGGGGCACTCCCTGGCGGATCCCGATGAGCTGCGCTCTAAGGATGAGAAGGAGGAGTGGCTGGCGCGGGATCCGCTCAAGCGGTTTGAGGCGTATCTGCTGGAGCAAAACCTCGCTTCCGAGGCGGATCTGAAGGCGATTCGGGACAAGATTCAGGCTGAGGTGGATGAGTCGGTGACCTTTGCAGAGCAAAGTCCGGAACCCGATGCCGCTGAGCTTTATCGCTACATTTTCGCGGAAGATTAGGGTTCCATAGACGGCGGGCGATCGCAGATGTTTAGGGATCGCGCGATCGCCCAATCCCCCACAGTTGAGTCAGTTCTTACCAGTTTTAGACGCAAGCGACATGGCAGAAACCCTTCTATTCAACGCCCTCCGAGAAGCCATTGACGAAGAAATGGGGCGCGACTCCACCGTCTTCGTCCTGGGTGAAGACGTGGGCCACTATGGCGGTTCCTACAAGGTCACCAAGGACCTCTATAAAAAATACGGAGATCTGCGCGTCCTCGACACCCCCATCGCAGAAAACAGCTTTACGGGCATGGCGGTCGGCGCAGCCATGACTGGACTGCGGCCCATCATCGAAGGGATGAACATGGGCTTTTTGCTGTTGGCCTTCAACCAAATCGCTAACAACGCGGGCATGTTGCGCTACACCTCCGGCGGCAACTACAAAATTCCAATGGTGATCCGTGGCCCCGGTGGGGTAGGGCGTCAGCTTGGGGCAGAGCACTCCCAGCGCCTCGAAGCCTACTTCCAAGCCGTCCCTGGGCTCAAAATTGTCGCTTGCTCCACCCCTTACAACGCGAAGGGATTGCTGAAGTCTGCCATCCGCGACAACAACCCAGTGCTCTTCTTTGAGCATGTCCTGCTCTACAATCTAAAGGAAGATTTGCCCGACCATGAATACCTCGTGCCCCTCGACAAGGCTGAGGTGGTACGGCGCGGCAAGGATGTCACCATCCTCACCTATTCTCGGATGCGGCACCACGTCACCCAAGCCGTCAAGGGTTTGGAGAAGAAAGGGCTTGACCCTGAGGTGATTGACCTAATCTCCCTCAAGCCATTAGATTTTGAAACCATCGGCGCATCCATTCGCAAAACCCACCGCGTCATTGTGGTGGAGGAATGTATGCGAACCGGGGGCATTGGTGCGGAAATCATCGCCTCCATTAACGATCGCTTCTTCGACGAACTTGACGCCCCGGTGCTGCGTCTGTCGTCCCAAGACATCCCCACCCCCTACAATGGTCGTCTGGAAAGTTTGACCATTGTGCAGCCGCGCCAAATTGAGGAAGCGGTCGAGAAAATGGTGGGTCTGAAGGTTTAAGGACAAACATGGGTAAACAACAGGGGCTACTGGCACTGATTTTGGGGCTCACCCTGGCGGCGGTGTTCGTGATTGTGCAGGTGCCCACCCGCCTTGGCCTGGACTTGCGCGGCGGCACACAGCTCACCCTGCTGGTGGAAACCACAGAAGAAATTCCCGAGTTGACGCCGCGTGACATGGAAGCGGTGCAGCGGGTAATTTCTGGCCGCGTGAATGAGTTGGGCGTCTCAGAAACCTCGGTACAGCAGTTGGGGCAGAACCAGTTGCTGGTGCAGTTGCCGGGGGTGAGTGATCCAGAACAGGCCCAGCGGGTGCTGGGGGAGACGGCTCGGCTGGAGTTTCGAGCGCAGCGGGCTGGCACCGAGCAACAGTTCATCATCGAAAACCAAATTCTTCAGCAGCATCAGTTGGAGCTGGAAATCCTGCGGCAGCAGGTGGAAGCGGGCGAGGCTTCAGACCCCAGTACTAGTGACAGCGCCGGGACAGACGAGGTTGATGGGGCAACGGATGATGATGCCACCGATGCAGCGGCTGTGCCTGAGGCCCTGACGGAGCGGATTGCAGCGGTACAGCAGTCGATTCAGACCAGCAATCGCGCGATCGCGCAACTGTTTGAGCCCGCCGAACTCACGGGCGATGCCCTAGTGGATGCCTTTGCCCGCCCCATGGGCAACACCAACCGATGGGAAGTCGTAATCGAGTTCAACGATGCGGGCTCTGCCCAGTTTGCAGCAATTAGCCGCCAGGTCGCGGGCACGGGTCGCAGCATTGGGATTTTTCTCGACAGTCGGCTAATCAGTTCGCCCACGGTGGATGTGCAATACGCTGAGACGGGCATCACGGGCGGCGGGGCAGTTATTTCCGGCAGTTTTGATGCGGAGTCCGCCAGCGATCTTGCCATTCAGCTCCGGGGTGGGGCGTTGCCGCTGCCCGTTAGCGTCGTCGAAACCCGCACTGTGGGGCCGACCCTGGGGCGAGACAGCATTCAGCGTAGCCTCTATGCCGCGATCGCTGGCCTGATTTTGGTGCTCATCTTCATGGGTGTTTACTATCGTCTGCCGGGAATCCTAGCGGACATTTCCCTGGTGGTGTATGCCCTGCTAACCTGGGCCGCCTTTAACCTGTTGGGCGTCACCTTGACCCTCCCCGGCATTGCGGGATTCATCCTCAGCATTGGCATGGCCGTTGACGCCAACGTGCTGATTTTTGAACGCACCCGTGAAGAATTGCGAAACGGTAAAACCCTTTACCGCTCTGTAGAGTCTGGCTTTTATCGGGCCTTTTCCAGCATTCTTGACAGCAACGTCACCACCCTGATTGCCTGCGCTGCTCTCTTCTGGCTTGGGGCTGGGTTGGTAAAAGGCTTTGCCCTGACCCTTGCGATCGGCGTCATGATCAGTATGTTTACGGCAATTACCTGTAGCCGTACGCTGCTCCTGTTCGTCGTGTTGGGAATGCCCCAGCTTCGTAAGCCCGAACTCTTTTGCCCTGGTTTATCCCCTGCGCCATCGAAATCATGAAGCTCCATATTATTCAACAGCGAACCCTTTGGTGGGCAATTTCGGGCCTTTTGATTTTGGTCAGCCTGCTGGGCATGGGGATCAGTTGGCAACGGGTGGGGGCTCCGTTGTTGCCCGGCCTAGATTTTGTGGGCGGCACGCGCCTCCAGGTGACCCGCCTCTGCACCACCAACACCTGCGAACCCCTGGAATCTAGCGTGGTGCGATCGGTGCTGGCTGAGCAAGGGCTGGAAACCAGCATTATCCAGGTGGAAGGCGATGTGGGTCAAACCGTGTCCATTCGTACCCGTAACCTCACGGTGGATGAAGCGTCGGAACTAAGGGATTCCTTAGAGGCCGAAATTGGCCCCCTTGACCCATCCGCCACGCAGATCGATTCCGTTGGCCCCGTCATTGGTCGTCAACTGTTCGCCTCGGGGCTGTTGGCGTTGTTGGTGTCCTTTGCAGGCATTATTGCCTACCTCAGCCTGCGCTTTCAGCTTGACTATGCCCTGTTTGCGATCGTGGCGCTGTTCCACGATGTGTTGGTGACGATGGGACTGTTTGCCTGGCTAGGTCTGCTCTTCCAGGTGGAGGTCAACAGCCTATTTATTGTGGCGCTGCTGACGATTGTGGGTTTCTCGGTGAATGACACGGTGGTGATTTACGATCGCATTCGCGAAAATATTGCCCTGAATCCAGGCCGACACATTGATGATTTGGTCGATGACGGCGTGAATCAAACTCTGGCGAGATCGATCAACACTACCCTCACTACAATTTTGAGCTTGGTGGCCATTGTGCTGTTTGGGGGCGAAACGCTGAAGTTCTTTGCCCTCGCGCTGATTGTGGGATTTTTGGCAGGGAGCTATTCCAGCATTTTTGTCGCCAGCACGATGTTGGCCTTTTGGCGAGAACGTACGGGCAATGCGATCGCGCCCGTGGCGGCGGTTGAGGCGGAGCCTGCCGATGAAGCATCCTAGGGGCATCCGCCGCAGAAAGTCTTCTCGCCCGCCCGCGATCGAGCATCAGATTTTGCACCTACGGCAACAGTGGATGCGCCGCTGGGTCGCCATCACTGGAATGCTCTGGCTCACTGTCGGCCTTGCCAGTCTATGGTCGCTGCGGCGAACCTTCGCCCAACTGGCTGACTATTTCACCTGGGCAGCCCTGCGCTATGGCCTGGCTTTCAATCGTTTGGCCGCCGCTGGGTTGGGCCTCTGTTGTGGGCTCACGATCATCCTGCTGTGCCGTGAATTGCGCTACCAGATTTGGGGCATGCCTCGCAGCGAGCGGTATCAATTTCTGAAAGCGCTTCGCCGATCGCGCCCCCGCTCGTAGGCATTAGGGCGTTACTGCTTCACGGGATGAATCCCCTACCCACCGAAGGATTCCATTGTCTGGGCTCATCCACGCTGACAGAGAAAGATTCGCACCCTGATCGCGGTTGTCTCAATCCCTGATTTTTCCAGGCAGCAGGTTGGGGGTGGTCGGTCTACCGTGAGGAGGCGTGACGATCGCCCCCGTCGATACAATGAAGCCATTGACGTTGACGCGATCGCTCCGCTCCCGATGGTTGCCCTCCCCGTTGATCACTACATATCGCCAGAAGACTACCTGACCGCTGAAGCTGCCAGCCCCATCAAGCACGAATACCGTGATGGGGAAGTGTACACCATGGCAGGGGGCACCGATGCCCATGTTACGATTGCGCTGAATGTTTGGGCGCTGTTACGAGGGCATTTGCGGGGGCAGGGTTGTCGGGCCTATGCGCTGGATATGAAAGCGTGGGTTGAAACTCTGAACTGTTACTACTATCCCGATGTGATGGTGACCTGCGACGATCGCGACCGGGCCAACACCACCTTCAAGCAACATCCCTGCCTAATTGTGGAAGTCCTTTCGGAGAGCACCGAAGCCTTTGACCGGGGCGACAAGTTTGCAGACTATCGCCATCTCGATAGCCTGCAAGAATACGGGGTGATTTCCCAAACCCGCCAGCAGGTGGAGGTGTTTCGCCGCAATGATGAGGGGTTGTGGGTGCTGCATCCCTACGGCGAGGGCGATCGCGTGACGCTCACCAGCGTGGGTTGGGACGGGGCGATCGCGGAGATCTACGAAGCGGTGGACTTGACTCCGCCCGATGATGAGGCGGTTGAAGAAACGGCGGGTTAAGCGATCGCGGCCTTTCTGCATACTGGTGGAAGTCTTCACAACCATGAAATCGGTACTGACTTTCATGTCACGACGGCGACGGACGATCGCATTGGGCGGTATTGTTCTGGGAGAGGTTCGTCCACTAAACCCATACCTTCAATTCCTATGACAGTGCAAACCGTTCGCACCCAACCGTTTTTAGACCAAAAACCCGGCACCTCTGGTCTACGGAAACAAGTGCCCACCTTTCAACAGCCCCATTATCTGGAAAACTTCATCCAGTCCATTTTTGACAGCGTTGAAGGGTGTCAGGGACAAACCCTGGTGCTCGGTGGCGATGGCCGCTATTACAATCGCGCCGCCATTCAAATCATCCTCAAAATGGCAGCAGCCAATGGGCTGGGCCGCGTGCTGGTCGGCCAAGGGGGCATTCTATCGACCCCGGCGGCGTCATGCATCATTCGCAAACATCAGGCGATCGGCGGCATCATCCTCTCCGCCAGCCACAACCCCGGCGGCCCCGATGGCGACTTTGGGGTGAAGTACAACACAGGAAATGGTGGCCCAGCGCCCGAAAAGATGACCAATGCGATTTTTGAGCGCAGCAAGGTCATTGATCAATACAAAATCCTAGACGCGAGCGATGTGAACCTCGATCGCATCGGCACCACGACCCTCGGCGGCACCCGCGTTGAGGTCATTGATTCAGTCACGGACTATGCAGCGCTGATGGAGTCGCTGTTTGACTTTGACCAAATTCAGCAATTCCTCACCCGCGGCAAGTTTCGCATGTGTATGGATGCGCTCCATGCGGTGACGGGGCCGTATGCCACGGCGATCTTTGAGCGACGGCTGAATGCACCCGCCGGAACGGTGCAAAACGGCGTTCCCCTGGAGGATTTTGGCGGCGGGCACCCTGACCCCAACCTGGTGTATGCCAAGGATTTGGTGAAGGTCATGTTTGGCGACAATGCGCCAGATTTTGGCGCGGCCTCCGATGGAGATGGCGATCGCAACATGATTCTGGGGCGCAACTTTTTTGTCACCCCCAGCGACAGTTTGGCAGTGTTGGCCGCCAATGCCACCCTGGTGCCCGGATATCGCAACGGCCTGGCTGGAATTGCGCGATCGATGCCCACCAGCCAAGCCCCCGATCGCGTCGCGGCCAAGCTCGGCATCGACTGCTACGAAACCCCGACGGGCTGGAAGTTTTTTGGCAACCTGCTGGATGCGGGCAAGGCGACCCTCTGTGGCGAAGAGAGCTTTGGCACCGGCTCAAACCACGTTCGCGAAAAGGATGGCCTGTGGGCGGTGTTGTTCTGGCTCAACATCCTAGCGGTGAAGCAGCAGTCCGTGGAGGACGTTGTCAAAGCGCACTGGGCTACCTATGGTCGCAACTACTATTCGCGCCACGACTATGAGGGGGTGGATGCCGATCGCGCCAATACGCTAATGGAAAATCTGCGATCGCGGCTCAGTGGCCTCCAGGGGCAAACCCTCGGCGGCTACACCGTCGCCTATGCCGACGACTTTAGCTACACCGACCCAGTGGACGGCAGCATCTCCTCCAAACAGGGGATTCGCATTGGCTTTGAGGATGGCTCGCGCATCGTCTTTCGCCTGTCGGGCACAGGCACCCAGGGCGCAACCCTGCGGCTCTACCTCGAACGCTACGAAGCCAACCCCGCCAACCATGACCAAGATCCCCAAGTCGCGCTAGCAGACCTGATTCAACTGGCGGATGAGGTCGCCCAGATTCGCGAACTCACAGGTCGCCCCGCCCCCACGGTGATCACCTAAGGCTCTCCGACCGTCGAGTGCCGATGGTGAATGGCTGATGATCGCAAAATGCCCCTGTCTGGTTGGTGCAAACAGGGGCATTTTGCGGTTGAAATCTTTCCCTATCCTCTCCACGGCAAGCTATAGATGCAGAGAGGATGGCCGCTTAAAGTTGACAGTTGGTCATTCAAGGTTGGCAATTCAAGAATGAAAGGTTGACAATAAGGTTCCAAAGGTGATGCCAAAAGTTCGGAAACGAGGCGAAGAGATTCGCAGATTTATCTTGAACAATGTAGAGAAATTTCCAAAAGACATTGCTGCTAAAGCAGCTCAAGAAGTCGGCATTATAGCGATTTTCATAATTACGAGACACAGTAGCAGCAATGAATAAACCAGTTTTTGATGTCAGTTTCAGAAGCC
>JACYME010000081.1 GCA_015272155.1 Leptolyngbyaceae cyanobacterium T60_A2020_046 | reverse complement strand
GATGGAAAGCTGAGAAGGTTGGGGTTTGTGCGGTTGAGGTTGAAGGCTGGGTCTGGGAGGATGCAACGTGGGCCACTGTGCTGCGGATTCTGGATCGGGTGCTGAGCTTGGCCCCTGCGATCGCCGTTTTGCCTGAGTTCGCCAGGTCACTGCCATAAATCGCGATCGCGGGGCATATCGTCAAGCACAGTCTTGGGATAGTCTAGCGATACAGTCACAGTTCAGGTTTTCAGTTCCCCTTTTGGTTTGGACTTCAGCGCCTGTATGCTATCGATTCAAAACCTCAGCAAAACCTACAAAAAGCGGCCTGCGCTGCAAAACCTCAGCCTCTACATTCAGCCTGGTGAGGTGTATGGTTTACTTGGTCCCAACGGTGCTGGTAAAACCACAACCATTAACCTCATCTGCGGCCTGTTGAAGCCAGATGCAGGGAAAATTTTCATCAATCAACATCCGGCGGGCGATGAGACGAAGTTTTGGGTGGGGGTGATGCCCCAGGATAACCTACTCTATCGAACCTTGTCCTGTGCTGAGAATTTGGACTTTTACGCCAAGATTTATGGCCTGTCGCCTCGGCTGCGATCGCAGCGCATTCGCGAGTGTTTGGCGGCGGTGAACCTGCTTGATCGGGCCCAGACCCCGGTAGAAAACCTCAGCGGCGGAATGCAGCGACGGTTGAGCTTGGCGGTGGCGATCGTTCACCAACCCAAGCTGTTGATTCTCGATGAGCCCACCACCGGGCTGGATATCGAAGCTCGCCATGACGTGTGGCAGTTGATTCGGCAGTTGACACGCCAACAGGGTATGACGGTGCTGCTCACCACCCACCTGCTGGATGAGGTGGAGCGCCTGTGTCAGCGCATTGGCATCATCAAGCACGGGAAGCTCCTGGCGGAGGGGTCTTTGCTGGAATTGCGCCAGTGCATTCCCGCGCGGGAGATTATGACCGTCGAAACCTGTGAACCTGATGCGGCGATCGCCCGCGCTCGCAGTTATGGCTTTACGCCTCGTCGCTATGGGGCAGAACTAGCCTTTTGGATTCCCGAGGAGTTGGATCTTAAGGATTTGCTTGATCGCTTTGATGGCATTCCGCTCGATTCCATTTCGCGTCATCCGGTGCGGCTTGAGCATATTTATCTCGAAGTGACCCAGGGCCAAAATGCGACGCGATCGCCCCAGGAAGTTTTACTGTCCTAAGGCTCCCTCATCCAGCCTGGCCTGCCCCCTAGCGGCTCCGATGATAGGGCGAATCGGGTGCGATGCTATGCCACTGGGCGCGGCTCCACGTACCATCGGAAATCAGGACGCCGCCGTAGTGCTGCACACGGTCAACGGTCATGAAATATACCCAGGCTTGGCCGAGGGGCGCACGATCGCCATCAAATACTGACAAAAGCTGGCGCGTGTATTCGTTCGCCTCTGGAGGGCGGGTGGGGTCATAGTCTTCAAAGCGATCGAGGGCAGCCAGGGCCGACTCGTCACGCAGATGCAGCAATGCTCCAGACACCCATCCGTCTCCTAGGGTCACCGCTGGATAGCCCTGAGGAAGGTGGTAAATGTGGCCACGTACCCAAGCCGCGATCGCCGTTTCAACGTAGGGTTCGCAATAGCGCTCGTAGTAGGCTTCTCCGGGTTTGAGGGTGCCGTAGACAAAAATCTGAATCATGGCGTTGAGGGCGAATCGACAAGCAAATATACAACCGGGCTGTGAAAGGATGCGCGCTCGGGATCATCAGCGTGGCACCTCTATTCTCCACGGTTTCGGCATAGGGTGGAAAGGCGGGCTATGCCTGTCGTTTACCCGCGCGATCGCGCCCCTAGGGGGGGTCAATGGCGGACGCGGCTCGATAGACCGCTCCACCAGGTTTGAACTTGGCTGACCAGCACATCCACAGGCTGATCCGCAGGGAGGATGCGCAGCGTCGGATGCTGCTGGGTTGCGAGGGCGTGGCTGTAGGATGCCAGATTGGCGGTCGCGATTGCGCTGCGTGCGGCATCTGCCTTGCGCACAATGCGCCGCCGTCGCTCTGCCTCTGGCAGTGTCAAGGTCACATGCAGCCCCGGCTCAGGAAAGAACCCCAGGGCAAGAGTGCCTTCGATGATTAACCCATAGCGATCGCGGCGGGCTTTGGCAGCATGCGCTTCTAGGTAGGGGCGCACCGTCGCAACTTTGCACTCAAAATCAGGGGCGTACCCCGGCCCCTTTAATTCCTCAGGAAACACGTGCCGGAGGGTGACCTTGAGGATGTCTGTATGCAGCACAAAGGTTGGAATGCCGATGGCCTGTTGGGCAGCGGCGAGGGCGAGGGCGAGGTGGGTTTTGCCCGCGCCGGGTAAACCGGTGAGGACGACCGCGCCCAGGATGGTTGGTGTGCTCAAGGGGGTTCTCCAGAATGCGCGATCGCGATTTCCTAAACCATCAGCGGCCCCTCTACCAATGCGCCTGCTTTATCGAGCAAACTGCTGAAGATGACCACCGTCGCCGTCGCAATCATCACCGCCCGCGAAATTGCCAGATTATCCTGATGATGCTTTGTCAAGCATAAACCGCATCAGTCGATACGCGATCGAAGGCTACGGGTTTGAGTATTCACGCGACGTGACCTCACCTAACCTCTCCTTGGTAAGGAGAGGAACCAGAGTTTTGAACAGCTATCGGCAAAGGGCGAAGGCAATCTGTAGATAAACCTCTCCTTATGAAGGAGAGGTGCCGCAGGCGGTGAGGTTTTTTAAGGAAAGGTGCCGCAGGCAGTGAGGTTCCTAAGCGCTAACTGCCTCCTCGATCGCCTCCGAATCATCCTGGTTGTAGAGCACCGCATCAATGCGGCAGCCCCGGTGAGCGAGGAGATAAAGCTCCTTAAGTTCCGAAATTAGCGGATAGCGAGGATTTGCGCCCGTGCATTGATCATCGAAGGCATTTTCCGCCATTTCCTCAACCTGAGCATAAAACTGTTGGTCAGCCTCAGGCATCACCTCACGGATGCTAGTGGGGATATTAAGGCGAGCCTTCAGCGCCTCGATCGCATCAATCAGCAACTCCACCTTGTCATCCTCCGTTTCGCCGCCGAGGTTAAGATAGTCGGCAATGCGCGCATAGCGGAATTTGGCATTGGGGTACTTATATTGCGGAAAGATAGCCTGCTTAAAGGGCGCATCCGTCGCGTTGTAGCGAATGACGTGGGAAATTAGCAGCGCATTCGCCAGACCGTGGGGCACGTGGAACGTCGAGCCCAGCTTGTGGGCCAAGGAGTGACATACCCCCAGGAAAGCATTGGCAAAGGCCATGCCCGCGATCGTGGCAGCATAGTGGACTTTTTCCCGCGCTTTGGGATCCTGCGCACCATTTTCGTAGGCGCTAGGCAGGTATTTGAACAGCAGGCGAATCGCCTCCAAAGCAAGGCCATTGGTATAGTCCGAGGCCAGCACCGACACATAGGCTTCGATCGCGTGGGTCAACGCATCCAAGCCGCCATAGGCCGTCAGCGCCTTGGGCATGTGTAGCACCAGTTCTGGATCCACGATCGCCATATTTGGCGTCAGAGCATAGTCCGCCAGGGGGTACTTGATGCCCGTGCGATTGTCCGTCACCACAGCAAAGGGCGTCACCTCCGAGCCCGTCCCCGACGTGGTGGGGATCGCCACCAGGATAGCTTTTTGCCCCAGGGGCGGCAATTCGTAAACCCGCTTGCGGATATCCATAAACCGCATGGCCAGACTGTCGAACTCGGTTTCGGGATGTTCGTACATCAGCCACATGACCTTGGCCGCATCCATGGGGGAGCCGCCGCCGATGGGGATGATCACATCGGGGTTGAACTTGTTCATGCAGTCCAGCCCCCGCATGACGGTATCTAGGGAGGGGTCGGGCTCCACATCATGGAAGATTTCGTGGCGGATGTTGAGCTCGTCCAAGGCTTGAATGAGGCGATCGCAAATCCCCAGCTCAAACAGCGGCTTGTCGGTAATGATGAACGCCCGCTGCCGCCCCTTGAGATCCTTCAGCGCCGTGGGCAGACAGCCGCACTTGAAGTAAATCTTCGGCGGCACCCGGAACCAGAGCATATTTTTCCGCCGCTCCGTCACCGTTTTGATGTTGAGCAGGTGGCGGGGGCCAACGTTTTCTGACACCGAGTTGCCGCCCCAAGTCCCACAGCCTAGGGTCAACGACGGGTCGGAGCTTAAAGTTGTACAAATCGCCGATCGCCCCTTGGGAAGACGGCGTGTTGATCAACACCCGCGCCGTGGTCAGCCGTTGTTCAAAGGTGTGGATCTGGTCGTGGTGGGCCGGGTCGATATAGAGCACGGAGGTGTGGCCCCGCCCGCCAAACTGCACCAACTGCTCCGCCATGTCCACAGCCTG
>JACYME010000248.1 GCA_015272155.1 Leptolyngbyaceae cyanobacterium T60_A2020_046 | reverse complement strand
GCGATCGCTGCTGCACCGCCCACCCGCACCGTGATCAAGGGAGGTCGCTGCATGGCCCGCACCGCCGTCCAAACCCAGTGGGTAGGCAGGGCAGAGGGCTGAGGGATCGCCCACAGAGATGACAGGGGCGAGAAACCCGATTTCTTCTCAGCAATTCGCCCCATTGTGAACCAGCCCTAGCAGAAACCGAGTTTCTGTACCTAGAACGGGATATCGTCGTAGTCAACTTCGGCATCAGCGGGGGGAGCCAGGGTGGACGTGGGGGCCGCCGCTGGTGCTGTGGTGGGTGCTGCTGCGCCATAGTTGGGCACCGCTGGGGTTTCGGCTACGGTGGCCCGAGGCATGGGCATTGTGGTCAAATCGCTGAGCCGATAGACGCGCTGGGCCGTCATTTCGGCGCGCTTTTCGCGAAAGCCCTCGGGGCGATCGACGATGTTCATGGCCAGCCGCCCTTCTAGCAAGACGCGATCGCCTGCATGATACCGGGCCTGAATTTCCTGCGCCAGGTTTCCCCAGCCCACCACCTTCATTTGCTGGGGGGCGTCTCCATCCCGCAGCCCAGGGAAAGAGACGGTGAATTCTGCGATCGGGGTCTGATTTTCTTGGGTATAGCGGAGCTGTGGCTCATCGATAATCTCAGCCATCAACATGCAGTGATTCATCGAATCCCCTCCTGTGCTGAATAGTGTTGGTGGATGCCTTGCTCTTTTTCGATGAAGGTTAGAACCCGGCTACGATAGTCGCGCAGTTGTTGATCAGCCCATTCACGGTCTTCACTATTTGCAAAGATGTGAACCAGCGGTTCTCCAGCATCGGGCAAGACCAACACCCAGCTATCGCGATTCTGCTGATCCAAAATTTTAACGCCATCAATGAGTTCTAGGCGATCGCTGGGGTGCGTCTCCACCAAGTGCCGCATCAGCGCTCCTTTAATGCCCCAGGGACAGCGCAATGTTTGCGATCGATGGGAAATCCTCGGCAGTTCTGACCAAAGCTGGCCTAGGGTATGTTGTTGAATCGTCAGCAACTCGATCAGCTTGGCAATGCAGAACATGGCATCAAACCCAGGGTGCAACTGCGGGAAAATAAAGCCCATGTCGCTGCTGCCGCCCAGAACCACATTGGGATTGCGCTGGCAAGCTTCCATCAATGCCGTGGGATTCACCTTGGTGCGCACCACGTTGCCATCGTGACGACGAGCGATGTGCTCGATCGCGCCCGTCGCGTGGACAGGCACCACCACCGTTCCCCGAGGGTTGACCGTCAAAATCATGTGGGTCATGAGTGCCGTCAGCGTTTCGCCGCGAATGGGGGTTCCCACTTCATCCACCAACACCAACTGCTCACCGTTGGCAGAAACCTGCACCCCAAAGGTCGCCTGCAACGCCTGCACCACCTGCCCAAGCTGACTCAGCATGGCTTCGCGCTCGCTGTAGGAGGGGGCAGCGTGGCTCAGGCTGGCATTGAGGACGACGGCATCGCACCCAAACTTGCCCAACAGCCGGGGCAGCACTGCCCCTGAAACCGCGTAGACATAATCGATCACCACCTTAGACTTGCTTCGGCAGACTGCTTCGACGTTGAGATGCTGCTCGAAGGTGGTGGTGTAGGCGTCAATAACTTGGCTGGGGTAAATGACCTGGCCGATTTCATGGATTTGCGCCCGCCGCAGGTCTTCCTTGAAGTACGCGCCTTCAATTTTCTTTTCTTTGCTCTTGGGAATGTCGATGCCTTTTTCGTCAAAGAATTCGATCAGAATATGATCCGCGCGTTCGGGATGGATGCGCACATGGATGCCGCCCGCCACGCCTAGGGTGGACAGTACCGCCCGCGCCACGGGAATGGCGGTTGCTTCTAGGTTTTGAATGTTGACGCCAACGGACATGAGGCCAGAGATCAGCGATCGCGACACCATGCGAGAGATGCTGCGCTGATCTCGCGACACCGTGACATAGGAGCCGGGCTTCAGGGTTGAGCCATAGGCCGCCCCCAACTTGACCGCAAAATCGGGCGTAATGTCGATATTCGCCAAACCCGACACGCCCCGCTGCCCAAACAAATTCCGCTGGGCCGTATTCCCCCAGATCAGGTTGATATTCAACGTTGCCCCCGACTCGATCTGCTTGCTGGGCCAAACCCGCACACCGGGGCTAATTTGGGCCTCTTCTCCCACAGTCGATAGGGCTCCGATGACGGCTCCTTCTAACACGTGGGCGCGGCGATCGACCCGGGTGCCGCGCCCGATGACACAGGCGCGCAGGTGCGCTTCTTCGCCGATGATGGCCCCGTTCCAAATGATGGGGCGCTTTAAATCGGCATCATTACCGATGGTGACGTTATCCCCAATGATGGTGCCGGGCTCAATGTTGACCCGCGCGCCAATGCGGCAGTTGTTGCCGATCATGACGGGGGGGTGGAGGGTGGCGGTGGGGTCAATGTCGGTGTTTTGCCCAATCCACAACCCCGGCGATCGCTCCTCGCAGTAATAGTCAAAGTCCATCTGCACCTGCCGATGCAGCGCGTCATACTGGGCTTCTCGGTAAGCATCGAGGTGGCCCACATCGCACCAGTAGCCCTCGGCAATGTAGCCATACATGGGTTCCCCTTTTTCCAGCAGAAGGGGGAACAGATCCTTCGAGAAGTCGCATTCTTGATCGGCGGGCAAGTAGTCCAGCACCTCTGGCTCCAGGATGTAGGTGCCGGTATTCACCGTGTCTGAAAAGATTTCGCTTGTCGAAGGTTTCTCTAAAAAGCGCTTGATGCGGCAATCCTCGTCGGTAATGACCACCCCAAACTCAATGGGATTGGGGACGTGGGCCAAGACCAGCGTTGCCTTAGAGCCGCGCTCTTTATGGAAGCGCACCGCCGCTTGCAGGTCAAAATCCGTGACGCCATCGCCGCTGATGACGAGAAAGGTATCGTCGAGGAGGTCGGCAATGTTTTTCACACATCCGGCGGTGCCCAGGGGCTGATCTTCTTCGACGGCGTAGGTCATCTGCACCCCGTAGTCGTGCCCATCCTGGAAGTAGTCGCGCATGACATCGGGCAGGTAATAGAGGGTGGCGATAATTTCGTTGACGCCGTTGCGTTTGAGGAGGTTGACGATGTGTTCCGCAATGGGGCGATTTAGGATTGGCACCATTGGCTTGGGTAAATCACAGGTCAACGGGCGTAGCCGTGTACCAGATCCGCCAGCCATTAACACTGCGCGCATGAAATCCTCCTATTGCTGCTGATCAACATCGTCTAGACCGGGCAAGCGATCGCGGACAACCCCTCCGACGAACGCTGGGCTCAGGTTTGCTGACGCCATAAAGCTCTGCCCTATCATCAGACCCGATGGACACCCTCGCCATCTGTCGAACAGCATAGACTGAAGGAATGCCTTCCGCCCTGGGGAGGAGATGGGTGGCGCGATCGCCTGACCTTTCCCCTGTTTCACTGCCCGCCACCCCACTTTGCCGGGGCTGACACCTGATGCACCGCACCGCACCCTAAACCGCTGGCGAATCCGAAGCACCGCAGCACCTCAGTTCCCTAAGCCACGGCCTAACGTTGTTATTTTAATAGATAGAGATTGCTGTGGATTTCACAGGAGCGAACCACCAATGGGATATCTCGTCGTGATTGTCTTGGTAATTGTCTATGGATATGGAGCCATGCGATTTTGGAAAGGCTTTCACCGCACCAACTTTAGCGGCGGACGATTGAGCCTAACCCTTTTATGGCCGATTTTTTTGATTGCGAATAAGTCTTACCGTCAGAACTTTGGTCGCGCGCTCAAGGGCTAGGATGACAACCATGACCGTTGCTGAGGTTGAGTGATTTGGTCAATGCGCTGCCGACAGATGCATGGTCGAGCCGGGTAGGGGCGATCGCCCGCCGCTTTGATCGCGAATTTCAAGGCCAACCCTTCGAGGTGCCTGAGTCCGTTGAGGCCATGCCCATCTACCAAACCTGGCTCGCGGGGCAACTCTCTAGCCGCGTAGCGTCGCCCTTTTGGGAGCTGGTTCGTCCCCGCAAAGGGCAACACGGCCTTGACCTGGGCTGCGGCGGCAGCTTCATGTTCTATCCTTGGCGCGATTGGGATGCTCGATTTTATGGCCAAGATGTGAGTTCCAGCATTTGCCAAATGGTGAACTCGCGGGGGCCACAGCTCAATTCCAAGCTATTTAAAGGAATGCGCCACGCCCCGGCCCATCGCATTGACTACGACACCCAACAGTTTGACTGGGTCGTTTCTACTGGGGTGAGCTGTTATTATCCCCTTGACTATTGGGAGCAGGTCATGACAGCGGTCAAGCCTGTGCTGAAAGAAGGCGGATCCTTTATTTTTGATGTGCTCGATCCGGCGCAGCCCCTCGCGGAGGATTGGGCCATTTTGGAAACCTACCTCGGGGCCGAGGTGGAACTGATTGACTTGGCTGACTGGCGATCGCACCTCAAAAGCTTAGGCGTCAAAATCCAGAAAGAGCAGCCCGGTGAGCTATTCCATCTCTTGAAAGTGGCGCTTTAGCCGCATTGGATAAGGACAACGCGGGCGCGGCTGATGTTGAGAATACACGATCCCACGATTTGGCTCATCGGCGGCACTGAAGAAAGTCGGCACCTAGTGTCAGCGATCGCCGCCCAGCCCGAGCGGATTCCCCCCACAGGGCGGCTGCTGATTTCGGTGACCACAGAGGCAGCGCGTAACCTCTACCCGACGGCACCGTGGCTAGAGGTCTGGGTGGGCAAGCTGACGCCCGCGATCGCGCCACAATTTTTTCAACACTATGCGCCCCAGGCCATCATTGATGCGTCTCATCCCTTTGCGGTGGAGGTGTCTCAGCGGGCGATCGCCCTGGCCCAGCAGGCGGGCGTCCCCTATCTGCGATACGAGCGACCGGGAATCGAAGCGGGAGATCGCCCACCCGCCGCAGAGCCAACCGACACAGAGAATGACATTCTCTACTGCGATCGCCTAGAAGCTGCCCTAATCCGCGATCGCCTCATCGGCCAGCGAACGCTCTTGACCCTTGGCTATCGTGGGCTGTCGCTCTGCCAGCCGTGGCATACCGTCGCGCCATTATTTGCGCGCATTTTGCCGTCCCCCGTTGCCCTAGAGGCCGCGATCGCCGCCGGGTTTTCCGCCGATCGCCTGATTGCCCTGCGTCCACCCATTTCACCGGAGTTGGAAACTGCCCTGTGGAAGCAGTGGGGCATTACCCAAGTCATCACCAAAGCCTCTGGTCAGCCGGGCGGCGAAGCCACCAAACGGGCGATCGCTGCCGCCCTCGGCGTTCGTCTGGTGGTGATTACCCGCCCCGCGATCGCCTACCCCGCCGTCACCACCACCCTGGCCGACGTTGTGGATTTTGTGTGGCAGCACCTCACATCCTTGACCCCAACTCCCGGCTCCGCCCCTGCCCCTGTCCGATCAGCTGACAATCCTCAGGCCAGCGGATGACTCGCCGTTGAGACGCGATCGCGCGCTAGCATGGGGGCAATTTCCGCCATTGTCTTTTGTTAAATCGTCCCGAAACCCTTGTCATTGTGGGCTTTCTTGCCCCTTTCCTTGACTTTTGACAGATTTAGCTGAATTAAAGGTTTTCTGGGGCGATCGCATTGGAAAGGGAATGCTATGCTTGGTCTCCAACACGGCTCCCCCAAGTCTTTAAAGCGTGTTGGGAGTTGGTGAAAGGTGCCTCTGGAGAGTCCATGACTGCTGTGCCCATGCCGCCTGGCTCATCTGATGCAACCGGTCAGGACTCAAGGCCGGAGGCAACCCCTGCGTTTGCCTTAAAAGAGTTGGTCGCGCGACTTCAGCGCGAGCAATTTAAAATTCAAGATTTACTCAGTTCCCTCGGCTTTGCCCTGCGCAGCCTCAACAACCTGAATCAGTTTCTAGAACTGATTCCGATGATTGCCAGCCGCGTTACCGATGCCACAGGCGGAGCCCTAGTGTTGTTCAAGCCCGACGGGCAGGTGCGGCTTGAGCGCCTCCATTGCCAAAGCAACCAGCATTGCCAGGATGTGAAGATGGCCCTAGAGGCCGCCACCCGTCAGGTCACTTCATCCTTTGCGCCCACGGGCGGCGCGATGACGGTAGCCAAGTCGGCCATGCTTTCCCTCGATCGCCACGTCCACCGATATCTCGGCAGCGAGTATCAGGTCTTTGGCACCGCCATCATCGTCAAAAATTCTGAGCGGGGACGGCTCTACGTCTTTAGCCGCGATCCTGAATTTGTCTGGACAGACACCCGCCAAAAGCTGGTGCGTCTGGTGGCGGATCAAACCGCAGTCGCGATCGAAAACGAAGAACTCAGCGTTGCCCTGCGCAAAAAAGAACGCCTGGGCCGCGAGCTGGAAATTGGCGCAGAAATTCAGCTTCAGCTTTTGCCGCGCAAGTTTCCCACCATCGAAGGCATTGACCTCGCGGCCTGCTGCCGCACGGCCAACAAAGTCGGGGGCGATTATTACGACTTTATTCCGACTACCTATCGCCAAATTCGCAACCCTAATAGCGCCCAGTCGGCCCTGTCTCCCTGGAGTTTTGCGATCGGCGATGTCATGGGTAAGGGCGTGCCCGCTGGGCTAATCATGACCATGCTGCGCGGCATGTTGCGGGCGGAGGTGCTGCATCGCTATTCTCCGGCCAACATCTTGCAGCATTTGAACCACGTGATGCATACGGATCTAGAAAATTCCAGCCGCTTTGTCACGCTGTTCTATGGCGAATACAATCCCAAAACTCGCCAGCTTGCCTATAGCAACGCTGCGCATAATCCGCCGTTTTTGTGGCAAGCGGCAACGAATACCGTCACCCGCCTCGATACCGTCGGCATGTTGCTGGGGCTGGATATGGATACCCAGTACCACGAAGAAAAGGTGACCCTAGAGCCGGGGGATACCATCATTTATTACACCGATGGCTTTACCGATGCGGCCAATGCGAAGGGCGATCGCTTTGACGAAGATAACCTCATCAATGCGCTGAAATGGGCCTGCCGCAACTGCACCTCAGCCCAGGCCATTTTGGACTATCTCTTTGACCTGCTGCAAAAGTTTGTGGGCACCGGGCGACGCACGGATGATGATGTCACCTTGGTGGTGATGCGCGTCAAGCCGGAACTCCAGCTCAATCTCTTTAGCACAATGGACTCGACGGAGGGGCCGCAGTAGATTCAGCATTGTGAGTCCCTGGAAAGGGGGCGATCGCAACCCCTCGCGTCTGGATCAATCGATTGAAACCCTGAACGGCGGGCGGCTCGCGATCGCCATCCCACAAAAAAAGGGGCGAGACTCAACGTCCCACCCCAATCGTTGAGAGGAGAGCAAAACCGTTAGGAACCGACGGCGTTTAGCGCCTTTTCTACCCGACGGAAGTCAAAGCCCATGGCCCGCAGCGCGTGCCACAGGTGGCCCTGCAAAAAGAAGAAGGCCAAGAAGAAATGGGCATTGGCGAGCCAGCACCGCGCCGTATGTGCCCCCAGAGGCAGATCCACCGTGTCTGCAAAGTAGGGCATGATTCCCAGCTTGACTTCTAAAGGCGGGCCATAGAACTCTGACGGGTAGGCCAGGGTATTCACCGCACAGAAATAGGCCGCCACAAACCCAGCCAGCGCAATGCCGCCGAGGGAATAGGAAAGGATCGCTTCGCCGGAAAATTGCAGCACACGCTTGGCCCACGCCATCGGCGGCATCACAATATGCCAGACACCGCCCGCCAATAGCAGCACGCCAACATAGATGTGCCCGCCGACGAGGTCTTCCAGGTTATTCACGCTGGCAAAGTGGGTCTGATACCCATAGATCACCAGCGGATCCAGCGTCGGCTGCGTCACCACCCGCACCGTCTGGCTCGCAGCGTCATAGAGCCCGCCCCAGAGCGTTGCTTTGCCGACCAGCAACAGCGCCCCCGCCCCGAGGAACAGGAGATGATGGCCCAGGATCAGGCCTAGCTTGGCGGGGTCATCCCAGTCAAAGTGAAACTGACGGGCGCGGCCCTTGGCCTCCTTTAGATCGGCGGGCGCTTTGAGGACATGGAAGAGCGCCCCGGCCCCCAGCACTGCGGAGGAAATTAGGTGCAGGGAGCCAATCACGAAGTACGGATAGGTATCGACGACTTGACCCCCATCTCCGACACCAAAGCCGAGGGTTGCCAAGTGAGGCAGCAGGATCATGCCCTGCTCACCCATTGGTAGGGTGGGGTCAAACCACGAAAGTTCAAGCAGCGTAAAGGATCCCGCCCATAGGGTAATGAGGGCGGCTTGGGCGACGTGGGCTGCAATAAACAGACCCGACAGATTCGCAAAACGGGCATTCCCCGCCCACCATTCGTAGGTCACGGTCGAGTTGCCGTAGGTTTGCATCAGCATGGCCTCCTTAACGAGGATGTTCTTGATGTCATGAACGCTTGTTGATTTCAATTCTCAACAGTGACTATCTCACCATAGATCGGAACGATTCTCAACAAAATTGTGATTAAGAATTGTATCTTGATGGGGTTTTTCAAGCCTTTAGTCGATTGAAAGCCTCTCTTGTCGGAGAATTCTGGTATTTGGGGCAATTCTGGTGGTCGCCCTATTGCGGATAATTTTGGCTAAGCGGCAAAAAATCGGTAGAGAATCGCGCTTTAATGAATATGATTCTCAATTTTCAGGGGTTCGCCGTGGGGCGCGATAGCGCCCCTTTTTTTTCGGTTTTCTTTTCCCGGGTTATTCTGCGCCTGATGGCGGGGCAGCAGGGTTTGGATCGCCGCCAGAATGTCGCGATCGCGGGCGGGGCCAGCGTTGTCGATCGCCAAATCCCAGTCATAGACCACCTGAGTGACGATGCGGTTGTGTTCCTGCACTTTGTCGTCCGAGGCGGGAATGTGGTCAGCGTTGCTGCGGGTTCTGACCCGTTCTAGACAGGTATCAAGATCGACCTGAATGCGGATGCGGCGGATGCGGTATTTTTGCTGGAGCGCGCGGTGGAACTTAGAGTGTTCCATAGAAATAACTCTCCATTTGTCATGGCTCTTTGCCCTCACCCCTGCCCCTCTCCCTCAGGGAGAGGGGTTCTGAATCCGGCTCCCCTTCTCCCCAGGGAGAAGGGGTTGGGGGATGAGGGCTTAGTTTGGATGCTGAATGAGTTGGCGTACTCTTAGCGAACCCCGCCCCCGCCCCCAAGGATTCGATCATCACTGTGTTGTGGGTTTTAAAGGCCGTTGCGATCGCGGCTTCCACCACCGTCCACCCATCCACATTCTGGGAGCCACGCTGCATGTGGTGTAGCCAGATGGGCTCAACCCGCATAGGGTGAATTGGGAAATGGGCGGCCACCAGCGTCCCAATGTAGGTTTTGCCTGCGCCCTTGGGGCAATCAAGATGAAAAGCGTTTTCTTGGGGTTTATGGCAAGGTCAGGGTGGGGAAAGCATTACCGGGCAGGCTATTGCAGCGTTCTGCTCGGCCAGAACCCTAAACCGCATGGATGGCATCCTCTCGGGACTTTCGGCACAATTTTAGACAAATGCCCCCAGGTCATCATGCGTTCCGTGGTTTTGTTTTGGTATTACCGTCAGCGATCGCGGCTGGCCTACCGTCGCAGCGCCACACACCTCCGTCAGGGAAACTTAGCCGGGGCGATCGCGGCAGTGACTCAAGCGCTGCCCCATCATCCCTACCCGGCAGAATGCTATGCCCTGCGTGGACTAGCCCATTGGAAATTGGGCGATCTGGAAGCCGCGATCGCGGACTATGACCGCGCGATCGCCCTCGACCCGCAACACGTTGTCGCCTATGGCAATCGCGGCCTTGTGCGCTATGAACAGGGCGATACTGCCCGCGCGATCGCCGACTGGAAACAAGCCCTGCACCATCAGCCCCACTACGCCACTGCCCACTACAACCTGGGCCTGCACTATGCCCAACAGGGCGACTACGATCTGGCCCATGCGGCGCTGACCTGTGCCATTCGGGCAAACCCAAACCTGGCGACCGCCTATTACCATCGCGGCAATGTGCGCGAAGCCCTGGGCGATTGCGACGGAGCCCAGCACGACTGGGAACTCGCCGTCTCCAACGATCTTTCCCTCGCCGCCGTCAAAGAAAAGCTGATGACCCTGCGGCAGGCCCGCCACCATGCCCGTCTCTCCGCTGCGGTGCAAGCCACGCTGCCCGCAGGCATTCAGGCCCAAGTGCGCCATGACGGTTCCCAACTCACCGTCACAGTGCATCGCGATTTGGGTGTGCCCATTAACTACTTCACTTTGCCAAATCAGGTGCGCGCCGCCCTCATCACCTTGGGCCTGAGCGAGGTCAGCCGCTTTCAACTGGTGGGCTACGTCGCTGACCAAACCCGCCCCGAATGGCAGCAATACTACGACCTCTATCGCGATGTGCCATGCCCGCCAAGCTATTGGCCACTGGCGCTCTGGACGCTGCTGCTGTTTCCACCCTTTGGGGTGTTGGCGATGGTATATGCCGCGCAGGTGCGATCGCTCTATCGTCATGGCCACTATCCGGCGGCGGTGCGCGCCTCCAATACCGTGCGGGCGCTATTGGTCTACAGTCGCGCCGGGGTCATCGCGATCGCGACGCTGATTCTGGGCTACCTGAGCCTCAGCCTCCTGCCAGGCATCGGCCCTCGCCCACACCAGGAAACGCCGCGGTCTCTGATGCCTCGCGGGCCTCAAGGGGCCGCAGGATGGCGATCGCGCGAACGGCTTGCCACTAGCGCCGCCACGAGCTCCTCAAAGCCCCCTGCCTCTGGAGAAGGCGTGACCCAACGGGGAAAATGGGGCAGGCGATCGCGATAGTGCCGCACATTCGCCACACCCACCGACAGCGGAAACTGTGCCGGGTCAAACAACCCCGCATCGTTGGGGCTATCCCCCACCGTCAACACCTGCGCCAGCGGCGCATCGGCAAAATAGCGCTGCACCACCGCCGCCAGTCCCGGCCCCTTATCTTGACTAGCGGGGCGCAGGTGACACTGCACTGTGCTGTAGGTAAAGCCCCAGCCCGCCGCCGCACACAGATCCGCAATGGCATCCAACTCAGCATCGGCTAGGCCCGCCACGTCAAAGGTCCAATCCGTCAGGCGAAACCGGTTGTCTGTCGATTCTTGCACCTGCGGAACGTGATGCTGGATTTGGCGAAACAGGGCCGCCAGTTGCTGACGGTGATCGGCGATCGCCGCGATCGGCACCAGGAGCTGGGGCGTATCATCCCCCCGTGGGAAAAAGAGACCGCCATTTTCCGCGATCGCCCCGGCCACAGGCAGATAGGCCGCAATTCCCTGCACCCATCCCGCCGAGCGTCCCGTGACAATCACCACCGGAATCTCGACTGCCGCCAACTGCGACAGTGACGCCAATAGAGACGCCGTGAATTTGCCATCCTGGGTGAGGGTGCCGTCCATATCCGTCGCAACTAGCACAACCTGCGCCAATGCCGCCGATAATTCACCCCAATTTGCGAAAGAATCTTCAAAACTCGCCGGAGAAAGTATCATAAACGTCCTAAACTTTGGGCATATTGCAGGCAACCGTGGCTATGGCAAAGCTTTCCCCCGATCAGCGCAACTACTACTATCTGATCGAAGCTGCCCGGGCTGGAATTCACAAACCCATCCTGGCGGCTCTTTACTCCACCCATCAGGCTCCCCCCTTAGATGATGGCGAAACCGGGCTAGGCATCGCCCCCGTCAACCGGATTCCCCCCTCCCAGGTGAACACGTTTCCAGAGCAGGTGCAATACGCAGCGAATACGCTCCGCAGCCTCACCGATGCCCTTACCGCCCAGGGCTGGCAGGGCAAAGATCTGTGGGATGGCACGGAGGGACGCTATAGCGATCGCTTTTTGCGCCGCATTGCCGAAGGCTTTATTCCACCCACCAGCGATCGCCGATCTGCCCAACTCGAACCGACCGATCCCGAACGCCTGATCGCCGCCTACCTGGCCGATATGCGGGCGGACTATCGCGCCGACCAACTGCCCCAAAACCTGGCCTACCTCGATCGCGCATTGCTCGCCTTCTCAGAGCGAGTTGCCCCCAACTACAACCGCCTCAGCTTCCAACGTCAGGCGCTTTTAGAAGCTGCTCGTATCTGGCGTAAGCTCGACAATGAGACCGCCGTTGCCAGCGCCTTTCAAGTGCCTGAGGTCAATGGCCTCATCGACGAAGCCGCCCTCGACCAAGCCCTGATCGCCTTTATTCAGCAGGCCAACCGTTACTTCTCGGGATATCCCAACCAGCGCGAAGCCCTGATCCGGCTCGTGCAGATCTGGCGACAGATGGACTCCCGCGAAGCAGCCATTCAGTGGCTGGCCCAAGACGACCCCACCGCCCACGAAACCAACATTGCCATCATTGATCCGGCCCTGTTGGCCTTTGTGCAGCGAGTGCCCGAATTCTATCGAGGCCGGGGCGACCAGCGCTTTGCCCTCACCGAGGGGTATCGCCTGTGGCAACAGCTCGATTCACGCACTACTGCCATTCAAAGCCTAGGCATTGATCCCCAGCGGCTTGTGAACCAAACTGACGCCGCCGCTGCGATGGCCGCCGCCGCTGCCCAAATTGACCGCGCCCTGCTTCAATTTTGGGATAGCGTTCCCACCCGCTATGCGGGCACCACCCAGCAGCGAGAGGCATTGATTCGCCTTGTGATGATTTGGCGGCGACTGGAGGGGCGCATTCCTGCTGTGCAGTCTTTGTTTGAGGATGTGCGCCGGATGGAGCGCGCCAATCGCAACGCGATCGAAGCCATGCCCGCTCCCGAGCCGCCGCCGTTGCCCGCCCGCCCCGCCCGCTGGACGCCGAGCAACATTCAACTGGGGCTATCCATCGTGCCGAACGGCAACTTTACCTGGGCAGAAGCAACCCGAGGCGGCACCCGGATGCCGCCGGATCAGGCCACCGTCGATGGCATTATTCGTATTGCGGCGCTGGCCCAAGAAGCCCGCGATCGCATTGGTCGCCCCTTCCACATCACCAGTTGGTATCGGCCTCCAGAGATCAATGCCCGCGTTGGGGGCGCGTCGGCCAGTCGGCATATTGTCGGCGACGCGATCGATTTCTACTGTGACGGCCTCACAGGCAATCAACTCTACTGGGCGCTCGACCCTTGGTGGCCCGGTGGCCTGGGTCGCTATGCTCAATATCCCTATCTCTGCCACCTCGATGCCCGAGGCTATCGTTCTCGGTGGACGCACTGATCTCCCCTGCACGGGTTGATGCTCCGGGATACCGGGCGGGAACTCTGTAGGAAGATGTAGCGTAACCCGATAGTTTTCTGCCATGCAGCCCTTGTCTGTGCCCGCCCAACCCCTCATGGCCCAAACGCCGGCACCAGAACCCGCCCCTGCCGCCGAGGCACCCGCTGGGCTCAATCTCTGGATGGTGACATCGGGCGTACTTGCGATCGCGATCGTGGGCCTCGGCGTGCTGAGCTATCTTCAGCACAAGCGCCTAACCAAACAGCTCAAATTTGAAACCTACAAAAACCAAGAACTACAAAAAAAGGTCAAGATGGCGCTCGGCACCATTACCAAAATGGAGCGCAACCCCGACCTCATTCACTCCCGCGAATTTAACCTCGACTACCTGCGGATGCGAATGGATGAGGAACTCTTTCACTTTGGCATCGTGAACCAGCTCAAGGTGAAGGTAAAGCAACAACTCAGCGTTGCCATGCGCCCTCGACAGGCAGAATCGGGCATGGTTGGGATTGCCAGCAAACCTCGGCAAATCGATCAAATTTTTGACGTGGTATACAAAACTAGCGAAGCCCTGGGATCGAAAACTCGGGTGCTTTTTCGCATTCAAATTAAACTTGCAAAGCTGCCAACCCAGGCAACCTCAACAACGATTAATCAAATTATTGAGTGTATCGAAACCTTCCTAAGTCCCCAAGCAGAAGGCGGATCCTGGCAGCCTACTATTCAAGGCCGTATCGCCTATATGCACTGGGATCAAAAGGCTAAGCCTACGCCACTGCTCGTTCTTGAACAATCCAATGAAGGGGTCAACGTCACCCTCCGCAGCACAAATCGCATTGCTTAATGCATCGCTACCCCAGGCTGCCCGTGACAACTGAGATCGGAAATCCCCTCATTCCAAAGTAAAGACTAGCTGAAGCAGTTTTCCTGGATGCTTGACAGAATTCTCAAATTTCAGCAGGTCTTTGCAAGGTATATTAAGCGAGATTCTGGGTGACAACTGGGCAGCGTGGTAGAACTCGGTTACGGGTTGTGGTGAATTACCTTGTGCATGAGAAAGCCCAGCGATTGGGTCACAGTCGCCGGGCAGTTGAGAAGTGAGCATGAAACGCGAAATCTTAGGATTAGCGTCCGCTTTTGATCAAAACTTGGCTGAGCATGGCCCGTTGTTGAGGCGGCAGAGCAGCAGCAACTTCTTCCAAATCTTCGGGCTGCATCCGGCGTAGGGCTTGGAACAATTCCACGCGATCAATATTGGCCTGGTTTGAGAAGTCCATATTTTGCGGCTGTTGCAACGCGCAATGGCCACCGTCACACTCTAGCCCTAAATCGTGCCACAGCATCGTCGGCACAATAAAGCCACGCCGACCGTGGAATTCTTGATTGAGAATATCACTTTCTAGATATGCCTTTGGCGACACATAGGTGTTTTCTTCAATGGGGTGGGGTACCGTGAAACAACCGAAGTGTTTGCGATATTCTTCAGAGTCAATCAGTTCTGTGATCAGTGCCTTGACGCCGTCGCGCATTAGCACGTTACAGTAGTAGCGCATTTCCTCGCGATCGTAGGGCGCACGCCCCATAAAGTGCTTGAAACATAGCTCTAGAAACTTGAGATTTGAGCTATTTTCATAAAACTCGCTGAGGTAAACCTCTGAGTGACCTAGGATTTTTAGGAATCGCTTAACGCCAATTTTTTCGTTTAGGAAGTCTTTTTCAGCGACTCCTAAAAGCCGACGTTCGTAGGCGTAGAGTTGGCGCTCGAGAACCTGGGCGTAGATTCTAAACAGGGCAGCTTCGCGATCGCGGACAGACGATTTGCGATCAACGGTCACCTTTGTCGCAGTCGATTTCATGATGAACCTTCCTCAAGGGGTTTCCGAAACGGAGAAATGAGAAAGGGGGCGATTTCTCAGGGATATTTTGCACGGACGAACTCACCCAAAGACGTGGAACTCAAACTACCTTCGGTGCGCCGCGAAATAGGCTGGTAACGGTAGTCGAAATCCCGCGATGACTTTAGGCTGTCGAGAGCTTAGCGATAGGGCTGTAGAGATTCTGAAACCAGGGTGATGAAGGGGCGAACCATTTCATTTACCTTCACAGACATCGTTTCTTGGATGACTTCTTGTAGGTAGTGATAGGCCTTGGCGCAAACTTCTTGTTTGCGATGGGCACGCAACATTGTATCGAGCCAGAACATCATCTTTTCCTGGAACATGAATTCATCATCAAGCAGGATAGAGAGGGCGATATAGCGCAAGACCTGAGTCATATCAAACTGGCATCGCTTACCACTTTTTTGGATGACGTCAGGATGCACGCGTGCAAACTTCTTTAGTGCAGCGAGAACCAGCGCATTACTATGCTGACTGATTTGCTGATAAACTTCTAGACGCTTTTGATAGGTTTCAAAGTAGGTTTCGAGGGGACGAAGTTCGTCGGAAGTGAGATAGCATCCATCTGCGTCGATGATGGTTTGCTGAAGACGATGGTTGAGTGCAGGCATAAAATTATCACCCATGCAAAAAGAGCGAACAGCATAGCTCAAAATCAATGCTTGATGATGGTGATTAAGGCGTTTTGCCAACACCATGCCAATTCGGAATGGCAGTCAAAACATCGACTTTTAGAGCCTAAGCTAGGGTGGACGAATCAGGATGTTGGGGCTTTGATCTGCCATCCCTGGCTCTTGTAATAGACTGCCCGATGGGGGAACGGCTTCCACAGTTCGATGCGTTTCTTAATGCACGGCTAGATTTATTTAACATTCGTTTACCGCAGTGATAAGTCCTGAAATGCTTGAAAATGGGTTTCTCAATGGAATGGGATCGCTGAACTTGGAGGCAAGGGGGATTCTGTAAAAGGTATAGAATGGCAGCCTTCCGCGATCGCCCCCTGAGGGCCATGGAGTAAATTCCCTTTTTAGGAATAATTTTCCCGTCCTGATTTTGGGGCTGTCTTTCATTGAGAATTTTCGATGCGCTGTGATTGTCCCAGGCGAGCGAGTTGGGGAGATGGTGCGCCCGTGGGGTGTGGCAGAATAACCATCAAATCACTTGCGTTGCTGGCCTTGCCCTATTCTGGGTGAGATCGCGGCGAATCACAGCAATACTCAGGGGCTCTAATGATGCAACTACCGTCCGATCGCGAACCCCGCGATCTCTCTGTTCTTTGGCTGTGTCTCTGGTTCGTTCTCGGGCTAGGGCTGCGGCTGACCCACCTCGCGCTAAAACCTGCGTGGATGGATGAAGTCAGCACGGTAATTTTTAGCTTGGGCAACAGTACCTACGAGTTGGGGCTCGATCGCGTGCTTTCCCTTCAAGAAGCGCTGCGCCCGCTGACCATTGACCCCAGCGCCACGGTAGGCGACACCATTCGCTATCTCTTGGCGGAGAATAATCACCCGCCGCTTTACTTTGCGATCGCCCACCTGTGGTCAGACTGGTTTGCGCCCCATGCTGGGTTAGAGAGCTTGGCGGTAGCGCGATCGCTGTCTGCTCTGTGCGGCGCACTGGCGATTCCCCTGGCATTTTGGGTCGGGCGAGTGGCCTTTCAGTCCAGCATGGCTGGGCTTTTGGCTGCGGCATTTATGGCGGTGTCGCCCTTGGGGGTCTTTTTGTCCCAAGAGGCTCGTCACTATGGCTTGGCGATCGCGTTGGTGACGGCATCCCTCGGCTGCTTTGCGATCGCAGCGCAGCAGGTTTGGCAGTCCCGCAGCCCAACTTGGCGGCTGGTGCTGGGGTGGCTTGGGATCAACGGGCTCGCCTTTGCCAACCATTACTTTTCAATGCTGACCTTTGGGGGCGAAGCGGTGGTGTTGGGGGCGATCGCGGCTTGGCAGGTGCGCCAAGACGGTGCTGCTGTGCTGTGGAAACGCCACTGGCAACGCATCTACATCGCCGCAGTGGGCACTGCGATCGGGGTTCTGGTCTGGGCTCCCATCGTGCTGCGGTTCTATGGTAGTCCACAGTCTAGCAACTTAAACAGCGACCTGCGAAGCCTTAGCGCGTGGCTCAACCCGATTATTCACACTCTGCTTGCCCTGATTTTTACGGTGCTGACGCCAATCACCTTCTTCGCCGATACGCCGATCAAGGTTGCGGTTGTTGCTGGGTCGATTGTGGTGATGTTAGCGATCGCGGCTTGGGTAACACCCCGTTTGATTGCTGGAACAAAGGCCATTGCCCGCGATCGCCAAGGACAGATTGGCCTCTGGATCATGGGGGGCTTTTGGCTCGCCATGCTCGGCATCTTCGCCTTGATTTGCTACGGCTATGGGGCAGATATCAGTCGGGGACTGCGGTACAAATTCACTTACTATCCGGCCTTGGTCATTCTCCTGGGGGGCATCCTCGCCCACTACTGGCCCCATTGTGACCCAGCGGGCGCGGCCAGCCTAGGCATTCCGCTCACCCGCTGGCGACTTTCGGGGCGACGCTTTGTGCAGATCGTTTGGGTCGTGAGCTTGATCAGCAGCCTCTGGGTCGTAAATGACTTAGCCTTCAGCAAGTTCTACAACCCTGATCGCTTCGTCACTTTCGTCCAGACCCACTCTGAGGATCCCGTTGTCTTTGCTACAGCCTCGTTGATTTCGCGCAAACCCACCGCGATCGGCATTGAAATCCTCAGCGTTGCGTGGGAAATTGAGCGCCACTTTTCACCCACTGCGTCCGACAGCCTGTGGCAGGGAAGTCCTGAGTTTTTGGTTGTGCGGCGAGGCTACGGAGCCCAAAAACCGCCCCACCGAATGCTCGTTGAGCAACTCTCCCCCCATCCACGGCCCTTTGACCTGTGGGTTTTGAACGAGACGCCTGACCTCACAGCAGCCCAGTGCCTCCCAGATGCAGACACGCCAACGGGCAACAAGGGCAGCTACCGCTACAGCCACTACCGCTGTCGATAACGGTCTGCGCTCAGTTCCAGCGTGTGGCGTAGGTTGGGTTGGGCATGGAAGCGCGATCGCGGCAGCCCTGAGTCGGCCCAGAGATCACAATTCTCACCGGAAGGCGGCAAATCGAACCGATAGGCACAAACCCGTATGGCACAATGAGGGGTGGCGATTAACGTCTGTAACGCTGTTCGTCAATAAAGTTGTAGAGAGTTAGCTGCTTGTGACTGTGACTGCCGCAAAACCCACCACCGCCCCACGTCGAGCCGTCTTTCCGTTTACTGCGGTGATTGGGCAAGACGACATGAAGCTTGCCCTGCTGCTGAATGTGATTGACCCTCGCATTGGCGGCGTGATGATTATGGGCGATCGCGGCACCGGCAAATCCACCACCATTCGCGCCCTGGCTGACCTCCTGCCCGAAATTGATGTAGTCGCGGACGATCCCTTCAACCGCTCCCCCCAAGATCCCGACGTTTTGCAGGAACTCGGTGGCAAAGCTCCAACCATCGCCAAGAAAAAAGTACCGATGGTCGATCTCCCCCTCGGCGCCACCGAAGACCGGGTCTGCGGCACCATTGATATTGAAAAAGCCTTGTCTGAAGGGGTCAAAGCCTTTGAGCCCGGCCTGCTGGCAAAGGCCAATCGCGGCATTCTATACGTGGATGAGGTCAACCTGCTGGATGACCACCTCGTCGATGTCTTGCTCGACTCCGCCGCCTCGGGATGGAACACCGTGGAGCGGGAAGGGATTTCGATTCGGCACCCAGCTCAGTTTGTGCTGGTCGGTTCTGGCAACCCCGAGGAAGGGGAATTGCGTCCCCAGTTGCTCGATCGCTTTGGGATGCACGCCGAGATTCGCACCGTCCGCGACCCTGAGCTGCGGGTGCAAATTGTGGAGCAACGGTCTGATTTTGACCAAGATCCGCAAACCTACCTCGCCCAATATGCTGAACAACAGCAAGCCCTCCAGGCCAAGCTGGTCGCCGCTCAAGGGCGGCTGTCCCAGGTCACGATTGACCACGACCTGCGGGTGAAAATTTCCCAGGTGTGTTCTGAGCTGGATGTGGATGGTCTGCGCGGTGATATCGTGACCAATCGCGCGGCCAAGGCGATCGCGGCCTACGAAGGGCGCACGGAAGTCACCTTGGACGATATCCGCCGGGTGATTGCCCTCTGCCTGCGCCACCGCCTGCGGAAGGATCCCCTAGAGTCCATTGACTCGGGCTACAAGGTCGAGAAGGTGTTTAGCCAGGTCTTTGGCGTCGCACTCGATGATGCAGAGGCCAACGGTCGCCAGCCTGCGGGCGTCAGCTAGTGGCCCAGCGCATCCTGGGGCTTGACCCTGGGTTAGCGATTCTCGGGTTTGGGGCGATCGCGGGTGTAGGTGACGCTGCGGAGAATGCTGCCGGGGCTTGCGTCATCGACTTTGGTGTTGTGGAAACCCCAGCCAAAGCCCCTGTTGGCGATCGCCTCAGAATTTTGTATGACGACCTCCACAGCTTGGTGCAGCAGTTTCAACCCGATCTCGTTGCCCTAGAGAAACTCTTTTTCTATCGCATGGGCAACACGATTTTGGTTGCCCAAGCGCGCGGGGTTGTGCTGCTGGTCTTGGCGCAACACAATCTACCCCTGGTGGAATTTACGCCTGCTCAAATCAAGCAGGCACTCACGGGCTATGGCAATGCCGATAAGGGCATGGTGCAAGACGCCGTCGCCCACGAACTGAACCTGTCTGTCATTCCTAAGCCCGATGACGCCGCCGACGCCCTTGCCGTGGCCCTCACTGCATGGTTTCAGCGTTAGCAAAGAGGGCCTGAGCCAGACCGTTGAGCTTAGGTGGAAGAGGCTGAATCCGCGATCGCGGACGGTTGTTTTTGGCTGCGATAGGCCGGATCCATACAGCGCTCAAGCCAGATAAACACCTGAGAGGACAGCGTATTCAGCACCAGGTAAACCAGAGCCACTGTAATGTAAATCTCAAAGGCCCGATAGTTGCTCGCCACAATCAACTGGCCCCGGCGAAATAGTTCTTCAAAGCCAATCACCGCCACCAAGCTTGTGTCCTTCAGTAGGGTAATGAATTCATTCCCCAAGGGCGGAATCATGCGGCGAAACGCCTGGGGAAAGATGACATACCGCAGGGTTTGAATAGGGCTTAGCCCTAGGCATTCTGATGCCTCTCGCTGCCCAATTTCAATGGATTGAATTCCCCCGCGTACGATTTCAGCTAAGTAGGCCGCAGAGTTCAAGCTCAATGCCAGAACTGCCGCCACCAAGCGATTCAAGGTAAGCTGCATCCCCAAGTTCTGGGCCAATGCCGGAAGGCCAAAGTAAATCATAAAAATCTGCACCAGCAGGGGCGTACCGCGAAAGAAGTCCACATACACGCGGCTTGCCCAACGCACCATGATCAGCGGTGACAGCCGTGCCAGCCCCAGCAAGACACCGCCGATGAGCCCCAGCAATACCGAAAAGGCGGTGAGTTCGAGCGTGACGAGTGCCCCACGCAAGAGCGCTGGCAGGGCGCCGGTAATAATTCCCAAAGACTGCTCCACAGCGATCCCTTCTCCTCATTTTTTGCTTCGATATCCTACCAGTGCATCCGGCCCAAAAGCGTTCCGTCTGCACCGATTTTTGTCTGGGCAGAAATTTTACGATTCGCGAATCTCAGAGCAGCAGCTCGATAACGGCATCTATCACCGCGATCGCCTTCACACTTCTTTAGGCTGTGCGATCGCGACAAGGGGGTGCGATTGCACCCCTCCCAGGTGAAATCATTCCTGATATCGTTGGCCCAACCTCCCAAACATCCTATTTTTTACTGTAGGAAACCATTATTTCCACTCGCGAGAGCTGTTAATTCATATCCTCCCAATAAAGCAAAGATTTGTTCAGGAGCCTACGTCCAATCAGAGACTTTACTACCATGAGAGATGAGGCTATCCAGAATGATTCATCAGCCTAAAGTGCTAAATCCTCTGTGATGGCTGACTGCTCCGGCTGTTTCTTAAACGGCATTTGGGGACAGCATTCGACAACACAAATTAGCTGGTCTGGCCTTTGATATCTCTGGGCTTCCCTGGTAAAACTAAAGACTTTAGTTAGAAAAGGATCATTAAAAGTCGATGTTTTACTGAGGAAATACAGTCGAGTTGTGGTGTCAAAATAGTTCATTCATGGCAGCATCCACACTTCCGAGGAGCTGAGTTATGGTTATGACCCCAATCCGCAAAGCACAAGACCTTATCCTCTGGCTGCAAAACATTCGGTTGGATGATATCCCCCTCGTTGGAGGTAAGAATGCCTCGCTGGGCGAAATGCTCCAACAGCTTACCCCCAAGGGCATTCGGGTGCCGGATGGCTTTGCCACCACCGCCACTGCCTACCGTCAATTCATTCAGAAAAACGGGCTGGATGCAACCCTGCGGGCGCTATTTGCTGATCTCGATGTGACTGATGTCAAGAAACTACAACACCGGGGAGCGCAGGCGCGATCGCTGATCCTCAATGCGCCCTTTCCTCCAGAACTCGAAGTTGCCATTCGAGATGCATACCGAGATCTGTGCAATCGGTATGGAGCGGATGCAGACGTTGCGGTGCGATCGAGCGCCACTGCCGAAGATTTACCCGATGCAAGCTTTGCTGGTCAACAGGAAACGTACCTGAATGTTCATGGCGAATCCCACGTGGTCGAAGCCTGCAAGAAATGCTTTGCCTCGCTGTTTACCGATCGCGCGATTTCCTATCGCACCCTCAAAGGATTCGACCATTTCGATGTTGCCCTGTCCGTTTGTGTTCAAAAAATGGTGCGTTCTGACCTAGCCACCTCGGGAGTCATGTTCTCCATTGATACCGAAACCGGCTTTAAGAACGCCGTGCTCATCACCGCCGCCTATGGGCTTGGGGAAAACGTTGTTCAAGGCACCGTGAATCCCGACGAATATCGCGTCTTTAAACCGACTCTTAAGGACGGATTTCGCCCCATTTTGAGTAAGCGGGTTGGCAGCAAAGCCCTGCGGATGATCTATGACACCGGCGGCACCAAACTGGTTAAAAACATTCCCGTTCCGCTACACGAACAGCAGCAGTTTGCCCTGGATGATGACGACATTTTGACCCTGGCCCGCTGGACCTGCCAAATCGAAGACCACTACAGCGCCCTGCGCGGCAGTGATAGCCCGATGGACATTGAGTGGGCGAAGGATGGGCAAACGGGCGAGTTGTTCATCGTCCAGGCTCGCCCCGAAACCGTGCAATCGCAGCGACAGGCCAACGTCCTCAGAACCTATCGCCTCGATAAGCCTGCGGATGCTGAACCCCTTGTACAAGGCCGGGCTGTGGGCGACATGGTGGGCAGTGGCACCGCCTGCGTCATTTTGGACGTGAGCGACATTAGCCAGTTTCGCCCTGGAGAAGTGTTGGTAACGGTCAAAACCGACCCCGACTGGGAGCCCATCATGAAGCAGGCGGCGGCGATCGTCACCGACCAAGGGGGGCGCACTTGCCACGCCGCCATCATCGCCCGCGAGTTAGGCATTCCAGCGATCGTGGGCTGTGGGAATGCGACGCGCGTCCTTCAAACCGGGCAAGACGTGACGGTCTCCTGTGCTGAGGGTGAAGACGGCAATGTCTATGCCGGCCAGTTGCCGTTTGCGATCGAAGAAACCGCTCTGGATGAGCTACCCACCACGCGCACCAAAATCATGATGAACGTAGGCAACCCAGAAATTGCCTTCGGCCTCTCGGCCCTACCCAATGCTGGGGTCGGCCTCGCCCGCATGGAATTCATCATCGCCAACCATATTCAGGTGCACCCGCTGGCTTTGGTGAACTTTGACACCCTCAAAGATGGTGTTGTCAAACGGCGCATCGCTCTGCTGACTGAAACCTACGAAGACAAACCCCAATACTTTGTAGACAAGCTGGCTCAGGGCATCAGCACGATCGCGGCAGCCTTTTATCCCAAGCCCGTCGTCGTGCGCCTGTCTGACTTCAAGAGCAACGAATACGCCAACCTGCTCGGCGGCGAAGAGTTTGAGCCACTGGAAGAAAATCCCATGATTGGCTGGCGCGGTGCATCCCGCTACTACGACGATCGCTACCGGGCTGGATTTGCCCTGGAATGCCAAGCTCTGAAGCGTGTCCGCGATGATATGGGGCTTACCAATGTGATTCTCATGGTGCCCTTCTGCCGCACTCCCGATGAGGGCCGTAAGGTCTTGGCAGAAATGGCGAACCACGGCCTCGTGCGGGGCGAAAACGGGTTACAGGTCTACGTGATGTGCGAACTTCCCAGCAACGTGGTGCTGGCCGACCAGTTCAGCGAAGTCTTCGACGGCTTCTCGATTGGGTCGAACGACTTGACCCAGCTTACCTTGGGGCTCGATCGCGACTCTGCCCTAGTGGCCCACCTCTTTGACGAGCGCAACGAAGGCGTGAAGCGCATGGTGGCCCAAGCGATCGCCACCGCCAAAGCCCACGGACGCAAGATCGGCATCTGCGGCCAAGGCCCCAGCGACTATCCCGAGTTTGCGCGCTTCCTCGTTGAACAAGGCATCGACTCCATGAGCCTCAACCCCGACTCAGTGATCAAAACCATCCTCGACATCGCTGAGCTTGAGAAAACCATTGAGCCAGGCTAGTCTAGCCCATCCACGGGCCAGGAGATCTTCCTCCTGGCCCGTCTCTCCTCCAGAACCACCAGTCTCGTGGCATACCTCAAAAAACAAAGCGGCGTTGGATAACCCTTCGCCGCTTTTTCTTTTTAAGGAGACTCAGTTTTGCCGAAACCTTGGACATCACAGTGGGCAGACCTCAATCCCTCGGCTCAGCCCCAAGGCTGGAATAGACCGTGCCTCAGCCCTAGACAGTGCATGTAGGGCGCACTCGGTAGGCCAAATGCATGGGATAGCCCTCTTGGGCATAGATGCGATCCACGCAATTCAGGGCAACTTCGAGATCCCGAAAGACTTTCAGTACTTCTTCTGTACCGTTTGAATATTGCACGCACAGTTCCCAGAACATCCTGAACTCCTAAAAGTGGCTGAGTGATGGATCGCAGGGCGGAAACAGAAAACCGCCGTTGACTGCTTTATCTCAACTTTATACTTATCCTAGGAACTTCATGATTCCTTTGCACTCCGGGAAAACCGCGAACTTTCTCGGTTCGAGAGGTGATCGAAACACGGCGGTCGGGATACCCCCTCCGGAGGGATCGCGGAAATTATGGTATCCAGAGAAAAACGCTGATGTGATGTTTGGGATCGCGATCGCGCGTTATTTGCCCAACCCCTTCCTCCGGCAATCGGGAAAAGCTTCGCCCCATGAGCGATCTCAGGTTCCCACGCATCGACCACGGGAAAGAAAGCGGTACTGTAAAAGGAAGCGAGCGATCGCGATCCCAGTACAACTCCTCCGCAACATTGCGGAATCGAACCATGTGGGCCGCGCTATCGAATCGTCAAATAGGCGTGATCGCCCAGCGTAGCAGGGGTGTAAGGAAGGGTGAACCATGTATGACTGCATCATTGTGGGGGCAGGCCCAGCGGGAAGCACCGTAGCCTATCACCTTGCAAAGCAAGGCCATTCCGTCTTAATGCTCGAAAAAGCGCCCCTTGCTCGATATAAACCGTGCAGCGGTGCAGTCTCGCCCGCCATTACCCAATGGTTTGATGTGGATTTCACCTCTGTGGTGGACTGCGTGCTGCGCCATGTGCGCTACACCTGGAAGCTGGAGGATGAAGTCGCGGCTGAACTCACCACCCCCGATCCAGTCTGGATTGTTCGACGAGACGTGTTCGATCCCTTTTTGGCGGCCCAAGCCCAGCAATGGGGCGCGATCGTCCAAGATCAGAACGCCGTCACAGGCATTGAATTTAAGGGCGATCGCTGGTGGGTCGCGACCTCCCAAGGCGTCTTTGAGGGGCGCTATGTGGTGGCTGCCGATGGTGCCGATGGCCCCATGTCTGGCTGGTTGGGGTTCAAGGAGGCCAAACGCCGCATCGCTGCCCATGTGGAAGTAACCTGCGATCGCCCACTCGCTGCCGACGCTGCCCTGAGCTTTGAGTTTGGGTTAATGAAGAACGGCTGCATGTGGAGCTTTCCCCGACAGGGCGGGTATGGGATTGGCGCAGCAGCATTTATTGGCAATGCACCGAAGGATTTTCGACCCTATTTTGAGCAGTACATCCCGGCCTTTGGGGCGACGTATGTGCCTGGTCAAGAAAAATTCCATTCCCTCAAGCGATGGGATGGGCATCAGCCCTTGCATACGCAGCAGGCGATCGCGGTGGGAGAGGCAGCGGCGATTGTCGATCCCCTCACGGCGGAGGGCATTCGGCACGGCATCTTCAGCGGGTTTCATGGGGCAGCCGCCATTCATCGGGCGATCGCGGGCGAACCCGATGCCCTCGCTGCCTATACCCAAACCCTGCACGACTGGGGAAATAACATGCAGTGGGCTCAACGCATCGCCGGGGTGTTTTACCGCGTACCAGGGGTAGGCTACCGCGTTGGGCTCAAGCGACCGAGCGCCACCGAGCGCCTGGGGCAACTGCTAACTGGTGAGATTGGCTATGGCGATATTGCAAACCGCGTCATCAAGCGCATGACGACGGGCTTTCTGCTAGGTCGCAAGTAGCGCTGCGGGGTTGCAGCGCTGGCTCAATTTTGCATCGATTACAGGGGCGACTACGCGAAATAGACCTGAGTCAGCTCCAGTTCTAGAAAGATGCGCGTGTCATAGTCAATATTGTCAAGCAGGATGGAAAAGTTGCTGCGATCGTACTGCCCTTCAAAAAAGGTCTCCATCACCAGGTCGTCATCCTCATCCACATAGGCTTTCATAAACATCAGTGTGGAATTGAGGGTATTGACGTATTCCAGGGTTTCCAACCGGCTGAAGGTGGTTTTGAAGTTGTAAACCGTACTCACCAAAACGCCCCGATCAGAGATAGGGCGAACCATCAGATTGGGCTTCCGGGTGTGGCGTCCCACAATTTCGTCGTCGCCTTCTTCAACCCGATACCCCAAAAATTCCAGATGGTTGCGGTAATAAGCTAGGGGGTGTGCAGTAGAGTCGCTGATACCAAGTTCAGACATAGGGGTTCTGTACATGCGATCGCATGGACACAACACAGCTACAGAAGTTACGCGCTTGTCTCCTCAAATCCCCTGAGGTTGGGGAGCGCAATACCGAACCACTCGGCACTTAATTAACCGTCGCTAGGCAGACAGCAGCGCAATTCCTGAAATTGATCAAAAAGTTTTACCATAGCCTACCCCAGACCGCTCCATCGCACGACCTAATCTATGCCACTTGGTCAATCTCGAAGAGTTCGGCACATTGATTTGCCTCTGCCCCCCAAGTCTGGCGTTGACGCCAAGAGTATCTCAACCCGATTATCGAGGCTAACTCTGTCTTCTTATCTACGTCTTGCGCCCGTTGTGCCCATCGCATACTTCCCTCTATAACGGTTTTAACGGGTATTAAACAAAACCCTGATTGCAACATAGACTCCCAAAGACCCTGAATGTAATATAGACTCCCATCTACACAAGATTTTGAAGTCGCCTTTAGGTCGTTTTAACCCGAGTTTGCCAGAATTCTCGGTAATTGAACTGTCGCCTCCAAAAGGCGGACAGAAGCTTACCGAAATTTCAGATATCGAGAGCAATACGCATCCCTAGGGGAAGCTGGTATTCTAAAGCCATGGTTGATATTGTGGATTCACGGTCGGATTTTGACAAAAACCCATGTTTTTTAACGGCATTACCACTGCCCATTCAGTTTTCACCTTAAGAAAGGTAAAGGAGCGTCAGCCATGATTGTTACTTTCATTTTGACCATTGTTGTTCTTGCGATCGGGCTTTTGATCATCTCTAAGCTTCCCATTGGTGTTGAGATTGATAGCCCAGGAAAAGCCCTGATCGGGGGTGCCATTATTGGCTTTTTTAGCAGTCTGGCAGGACTGATTCCCAGCGGCGTCAATACGTTTTTTGCCATCATCACCTTCGGCTTGCTGCCGTTGGTTGCGGCGACCATCGTGTTTGGCCTAGCTGCCATGCTGGTTGAGGGATTTCGCCTGAAGAGGGGTATATGGAGCGCATTGTTGGGGGCGATCTCCCTGGCGATCGTCAATTCCATCCTGCGATTCATTTTGAGCGCGATTGGCATTCTATAATCGCCTCTATCCTGATTGCCCACCCAGCGGGTTGATTCTGTCAGGATTTCGTCAATTCCCCCGTATACAAGGCCCCACCTGGTGGAGACCAGGTGGGGCTTTGACAGCTTATCTGCGGAGATCAGCGCGGGTAGGCACCATTCAGCGATCGCACCTACACCCTTGCCTCGTTCCTAGACGTGAATGCCGCACTCTGTCTTGGCACTCCCCCGCCAGCGCCCCGCCCGCTCGTGTTCGCCATTTTGAACGGGGGTCGTCAGCGGTTCGTCGCCGATGCTGGTGTACCCTTGGTCATGGAGCGGGTTGTAGGGCACGTGGTGCTTGAGGGTATAGTTCCACACGTCCTTACGAGTCCAGTTTGCGAGAGGGTTGATTTTCAGTCGCCCTTCGCTGTCCTTCTCAATGATGGGCATGGCGATGCGGGTGGTGGACTGATCGCGGCGACGGCCCGTAATCCAAGCTGAGACAGGAACTTCGGCCAACGCGCGCTGGAGGGGCTCCACCTTAGTGAGGTAGTGGAAGCGATCAACATCGCGTTCCCACAGGGCGTCGCCATAGCGGGCGGCAAAGGCTTCACGGCTGCTGACGCCGTGGGCCCGATACACTCGGAGGTCAAGATTATAGCGGGCCTTGGCGCGATCAACGGTTTCGAGGGTCTCAGGAAAATGATGGAGCGTGTCGAGAAACACGACGGGCACTGGGGGATTTGGCTTCAGGTCGCGGTAGAGCATGTCGGTGATGACTAACATGCTAAAGGCGCTGGTTTGCACTAGGCCCTGGGGAATATTCGCGATCGCCCAAGCCAGAATCTCTTGGGGTGTTGCCGACTCGAAGCGTTCATTCAGGGCGTCTAAGTCGAATTTAGCGATCCGGGACAAAACGGAAGGGGTCATGCACTGAACCATAGTTGCGTTACCTGTGAGCTTTTCCACAGTGCCAAGTTCTTTTATACACCGATTCCGGCTCAGAATCACACGTAATCCGGTCGGGATTTCGGGGATTAAACCTTTTTTACCATAGCGCGTTGCGGCAGGCGTTGATGTTGGGGAGAACCGATCCCCAGACACCTTAGGCGTTTGCGAGCATCGTGTCCCAAAGCCTGTCCTGTAGCGATAAGATGCCGAAGAACCCTACCAAAACCCCATAGGCGCGATGGAATTGATTCTGTATAGTAAGCCGGGCTGTCATCTCTGCGAAGGGCTGCAAGAGAAGCTGGAAGCTTTGCAGAATCTTGAGTTCACCTTGGAAGTTCGGGACATTACCACCCGCCCAGACTGGTTTGCGGCCTATCAATATGAGATTCCGGTGCTCTGTCAGCGGGTGGAAACCCCGGCGGGTGTGCGGGAATTCCCCTTACCTCGATTGTCGCCCCGGGCCGCGATCGCCGATGTGGAACGACTGATACAGAAATCAGCAAAGCGGAATGAGGCACAATAATCGCAATCGAACGGATGTTAGGAGGAGCTGACATGGAACTGAGCACGTTGCTGTCCAAGTTGCCGCCGGGACTCGTGTCTGCGACCCCGGCAATGGCCGCCGATCATCCTGCCCTGGGGCAAGTTGTGAAGGGGTTGTGTACGAATTCCCATGCTTGCCAAGCTGGGGATCTTTTCCTGGGAATGCCAGGAACCCGGGTGGATGGGGGGGAGTTTTGGCCGAGCGCGATCGCGGCGGGGGCCGTGGCCGCACTGATATCTCCCCAGGCCTATGGGCAGCGATCGCCCGCTGAGGTCGGGTCAGATGCCTTGGTGATCGCAGCGGGAGACATGGCTGAAACCTGCGCCGAAGTTGCGGCGGCATTCTATGGCTATCCTGCCCAGCAGATGAAACTGGTCGGCGTCACGGGGACTAACGGCAAAACCACCACTACCCATCTCATTGAAGCGCTGCTGTTGGGCACTCAAATGCCGACGGCACTGCTCGGTACGCTCTATGCGCGCTGGCCAGGGCATCAAGCTACGGCACTGCATACAACGCCTTTTGCAGTCGATCTTCAGGCCAATCTTGCTGCCGCACACCAGGCGGGGTGCCAAGCTGCGGTGCTAGAAGTTAGCTCCCATGCCCTGGCTCAAAAACGGGTTTGGGGTTGCCCCTTTGAGGTGTCGGTTTTTACCAACCTGACCCAAGACCACCTCGACTATCACCGCGATATGGAAGATTATTTCGCGGCGAAGGCGTTGCTGTTTGATGCGCGGTATCTCAAAGGTCGAGCCATTGTGAATGGGGATGATCCCTACGGGCGACGCTTGCAGGATCAAATTCCCAGCGATCGCTGCTGGATATATAGCGTGACCGACAGCCATGCCGATTTCTACACCAGCGACTTGGCCTACAGTGCCAACGGTGTTCAGGGGATGCTGCACACCCCCTACGGGAGCCAACCGTTTTCGCTGCCTTTGGTGGGGCAGTTTAACCTCTCTAATATGTTGGCTGCGGTGGGTGCAGCGCTGCACCTTGGCGCTTCTTTGGCAGCGGTTGTGGATACCTTGGCGACCTTTGGCGGCGTCTCTGGCCGGATGGAGCGCGTTGTGATTGATCCCAACCAGGACATTACCGTCATTGTGGACTATGCCCACACGCCAGATAGCTTGCAGAATGCGTTGACGGCGGCACGCCCCTTTATTCCGGGTCGGTTGATTTGTGTGTTTGGCTGCGGCGGCGATCGCGATCGCACCAAGCGCCCGCAGATGGGCCGCATCGCCCACACCCTGGCAGACTGGGTTGTTGTCACTTCCGACAACCCCCGCACCGAAGATCCTGAGCAGATCTTGGCGGACATTGTGGCCGGAATCCCTGCTGATTTTCCGCCCGAGCAGGTGATCAGCGATCGCGCCGCTGCCATTCGCACCGCCATCCGACACGCAGCACCCGGCGATGGCATTTTGATCGCGGGTAAAGGTCACGAAGACTATCAAATCCTCGGTACTGAAAAAATTCACTTTGACGATCGTGAACAGGCCCGCTTTGCCCTCGCCGACCGCCTGCAAGGGCACTGATTGAAACTAAACCGCTTTGGGAAATTCTCACATCACTTCATTGCCGCTTCTGTGTCTACCGTGAAAATACGAGATAGGCTTGAGGGAATCTTGGCCGACGGCTGACACCATCCTTGAGTCGTGCTGCCCTGAGGCGGCGATCTTGGTGTTGCCGCCCGTCCGACGTTGTTCTTCCCCGCGGTTGCCAATGTTTCAATGGTTGGGGCAAGCCCCCCCCGCAACCCAGCCCTCCGTCCTGATTTCCCCCAAGGGATTCAAGGCTTCCCTGCAAGCCTTTCTTGCAGGGTTAGCCGACCACCAGTGTACGGGGGTGATTTGGGCCAAGCTGCCCAGCGGTAGCCCTTGGCTGGAAGACCTCCAGCGCTATGCTGAGGCCGTTTATCCCCAGCCCACGATTTACCTGTTTACACGCCAGCCCTTCGTCGCCGATTGGTGTTGGGCGATTCCGTTACCCCGTAGCCGACCTCTGCGAGGAGAATATGGGCTGGTCGCCCTGACCTCGATCGGCTCGGCGATGGTTTTGGCACAGCGTCGGACGGAACCCCAAGAGATGGTCACCACGCTGCACCAAGATGATCCCAGCGCGAGTGCAACCCAGGCCAAGGTGGATTTTTGCTTCACGGTACAACCCGCTGCTCTTCAGTCCGCGATCGCAAGCATTCACGGCCTATTGACCGAGAGTTTGGCCGAATATCCTGAAAATCCTGTCGTTGCTGACGCGATCGCCCGGTGGACAGACCTCAACCCGAATCCGACCCAGCTCGATTCCCAGGTGTTAGAGGGGTTGGTGATGCGGGTGTGCCAGCAGCAAGAACATCTGCGCCAGCAAACGCGATCGTTCCGGCGACAGGCGATGACGGCCAATCAACTTTCCACCCAAAACGAGGCGCTGATGAATACCCTGCGCCTCAAGGACGACTTTTTAAACACGGTGGGGCAGGCGTTGCGCACGCCCCTATCCACCATCAAAACTGCGCTACCGTTGCTGTCATCTCCCAACCTCAAGCCCCCCCAGCGCCAGCGCTATTTGGATATGGTGAGCCACGAGTGCGATCGCCAAAGCACCCTCATCAATGGCGTCCTCGATCTTTTACAAATCGAGCAAAGCCTCGCCACTATCAAACCGCGCCCCATCAACCTCTTTGATGTCGTCCCCGGTGTGGTCAGCACCTATCAGCCCATTGCCCAGGAAAAAGGCGTCCGCCTGGCCTACACGATTCCCGACAACTTGCCTGCGACCAGTTGCCCGGAGGCATGGCTGCGGCAAATTGTCATCCATCTGCTGAGCAACAGCATCAAGTACACCGAATCCGGTGGCGAAGTATGGGTGACGGCCCAGGTGGCCAGCCCCGACGCGATCGCCCTGCATGTGAAAGATACGGGCATCGGCATCCCAGCCTCAGAATTGCCGCGCATCTTTGACCACTTTTATCGGGGGCGGCAGGTCAACCAAGAGGAGGAAGGGGCAGGGCTCGGCCTCACCATTGTGCAGCAGTTGTTGCTCTACTGTGGAGGCGAAGTGCGCGTTGAGAGCCAAGTTGGAACAGGCAGCCACTTTCAGGTGTTGTTACCCATCGCCCATCGCTCCCCTGCCTCGTCCCCATAGTGGACACGCGATCGCGCACAGCGTCACAGGTTTCCCTGGCGAGAGACCGCCAAGTTGCGCGGTCAAATTTCGCGGGTTTCCAGGGGCAAGAAGACCGTCAACACATCGCCCTGTTGGGGGCGTTGTTTGAGCGTGAGCTTGCCCCCCAAAGATTGGAACAGGTTTTTCGTCACGTTCAGGTTGAGGCTCACGCCGCCGGTTTCTGGCGCAAACATCAGCAGTTGACCCAGCGATCTCAGGGGAGGACGTTCTGCCTGGGATGTTTCAGACCACGGACATGCCGCCGATTCGTTGGGCTGAGCTTCAAACTGGAGCTTAAGCTGCGACCCCGCCAGCATCACCCGCATTTGAATGTGGCTCTGGGCGGGTAAACATTGGGTAAACCACTCCACCACACCCATCAACACCTGATTTAGCAAGGTGGGATCGCTGCTCACTGTGGGCAGATCGGGCGGCAGCGTCACATCCAGGCTGAGGTTCCGGCGGCTCGCCTGCTGCTGCCAGCGTGGAATGGCATCCTGAAAGATGTGGGCCAGGGCGATGGGGGCGAGGGGCGAAGTGGGGCGATCGCGGTGGGTTGTTTCCAGTTCCACCGCTCGGAAAATGAGATTGAAGCGATCGATCTGCTGAGTGCATTCCTGATCGATACGCTGCAAGCGCTTGAGCACCTCTTTTGAAATATCCTTTCGACGCATGAGCGATCGCGTCAGGGTGCGAATTGTCGTCAGTGGCGTCCGAATTTCATGGGTCATCGCCTGCAACAACTCTGCATCATGGCAGGGACTTGAGGAGTCTACCTCAGCGGGAGAACCTGCTGCCGCCGCCTGTACCTGCGGGGTTGGCACCGTTGCCCACTGGGCAAATTGCACACCATTGCGATCCTCCGCCGTGAGTGCCTCTGCACTGACGCGATGGGGCAAATGGGCAAGCAACCGCTGACTGAAGTAGGTGATCAGCCGAAAATCGGGCAGCGGTGGGCACCACTGGTTCAAGGATTGTTCGAGAGCAGTGAGCTTGTCTTTTCCGGTAGGTTGAATGCGCGATCTCACCCGCGCCCACAGATGATGGAACGCTTGGGAATCAAAGGAATATTGAAACTGAACGTCTTCGCCCGTGGGGCGGCCCAGCACGAGCACCAAGCTCATCGTTGGGGTAAGCACCAAACAAAAGCGCTCCTCCAACAGCGGATCGCCTGCCACGAGGGGTAAGGCTTGAATCGGCACCAGCGATCGCGATCGCGCAGGCCCTGACGATGGCAAAAGCCGTTGCTGCCCATTTAGCGCATCTGCCAGGGCTTGGGGCGTCACTACCCAGGTTTCAAAGCGCTGGGTTAGCTCTGGATCGGTCAATATTGGCAACGGCCCTGCAATCACAATGCCCTCACGGGCAGATGCTCCCGCCGCTTGCCCCGTCCATCGGGGATGGGCGGCCAAGGTTTCGGTCAGGGTTGCGATCGCGGCCCGCCACTCTGCCTCAGCCGAAAGCCGCGCCGCCTGTTCACGACGCGCCTCTCCCCAGCTACTGCCTGCGGAAGCGGTGGCTGACTGCCAGTCACCATTCACTTGCCTGACCAAGTCGCTTAGGGTCGGTCGAATATCGTCCTCCACGGGTGCCTTCCTAGGCGATCGCAACACCAGCGACAGAGACATCACTCTCCGCGATCGCCAATATGCTCTGTATTTAGAGCCTACCGGAAGCCACCACACTTCATTGGCGTAGAACCGAACGAAAAGGGCACGGATTTCTAGCCAAACCAGCTTGACGGGGTGAGCTGGGCGTTGCCTGTCGCCATCTTGCCCAGCGTTTCGCGATGGAGTTGGCGCTGACTCACCAAATGTTGAATCCCTTGGTGAATCAACTGCTTCATCCGACGCTGCTGCTCAGTGGAATAACACAGCTCCGGATGGCTTAATGAACAGGTCCCGCCATCCTCAACCGTGGCATATAAAGCTGGCATGCGAGTCAAAACATAGGCCACCAGCTTTTGGCGAACATCCATGGAGGTAAAGGTTTCGCGATGGGGAGCAGCCGGGTAATGCTCCAGAATTTCGTCGATTTTCTCCGTAACCACCGGTAATGCTAAGTTAACAATCGCCTGTGACATGATCCCACTCCAGAATAAGTTAGTGACGCCAACTCCTCTATCTGAACGGCGTGCGCTTGGGATTGAGGCAAGCACAGCCGACTCAAAGCTGACAACGGAGACGTGCAGAATACAAAACCTGCTCAACAATAGGGGCATACTTTGTTGTCTTTTACACCCTCCGGATGCCTCGCAAAACCAATCAGCATTGCCTGGCAGAGCAATCCAAGAAAAGATTTACGATGGCAAGCTAGAAACCTAAATTCAGTGCTCTAAATCCTGTTAAGGTTTGATCCTATACCTGTTTCCCATCGAGATATTTTTCTCTGAACACATGCTGAGAGCATTATTTTTTGGGGATGCTTCTATCGTCCTCCATGACTGAGCAGCTCCTATTTATGTTTTAGAAAAAAACCCTTTTCTCTTCAGGAATCAAGTCCGAATGGTTGCAAAAAGACACGGAAAGATAATTAAGTTTATATCGATGAGTGTAAGACTTTGAGGAAGAGCGTCGAGCCTAAAGAAATGTATGGTTTATGAGATGTGATGGCGGTTGTGATATGCCCTGGTGTCCATCCCCAAGGGTGGACGGATGCTTTTTTGCGCGCGATCGCGCCCATCTTGCGATCGCGCCACATTCAGCCCGTGATTCCTGCGGTTGATCCCACTTGGGCTTGGTCTACTTTTGCCCTTGATCGTGCCCTAAATGCCGTGATTCCCAATGCGCGATCGCCCCTGCTATTGATTGCTTTCAGCGCTGGATGCGTTGCCGCAACGGGCGTTGCCCAAGCCCGCAGCCAACAGGGAGAGGCCGTCCGCGCGGTGGTTGCAATAGATGGCTGGGGTGTGGCGATCGCTGGGCCGTTTGCCACCTATCGGCTCAGCCATGATGCCTTTACCCACCACACCAGTGCCTGGCTCGGCAGCAGCGATCGCAGGTTCTATGCAGAGCCCGCCGTCCCCCATGCCGCGCTATGGCAGCGGCCCGATCTCGTCACAGGCTGGCAAGTGCAGGAACACGGTTCTCGCCCAATCCACGCTCGGACGACCGCGATCGCCTTTCTGTCCGGCTGTTTGGAGTCCCATCCCGACACGTGGCCGCAATAAATTCCAGGGCATTGGAGAATTGGTTCGCGATCGGTAATCCCCGCGTCATGAAAAACAAATCGTTGACGCGGAGGAGCTAGTACATCCCATAAAATAAAGCTTTAGTTAATTTTGATCCGCATTCCGGAGAATGACGCAAGACCCTGAGCGCTCCGGCAGGTTGGCAAGCAGCCTCGCCTAACCCAGACGAACAACTGCTAAAAAAATCCATCCTGTCTCACTGCGACACGCAGTTTCGGGGCATCATAATGAGACACATCAACTCTATTCCGAGCTGGTCGCAAGCTTTTTCACAATCCCATGACTTCCTCCGTTCAAGCCCAACAAAAGGTTTCGATGCAGCGTGCCACTGGCGCGTTCGCGCTCATCGATAGTCTCAAACGCCATGGTGTTCGGTATGTGTTTGGCTATCCGGGTGGGGCTATTCTGCCCATTTATGACGAGCTTTACCGAGCCGAGGCCGCTGGCGGGATCAACCATATTCTGGTGCGCCACGAGCAGGGAGCCGCCCACGCCGCCGACGGCTATGCCCGCGCCACGGGCGAAGTGGGTGTTTGCTTTGGCACCTCTGGCCCCGGCGCAACCAACCTGGTGACGGGCATCGCCACCGCCGCAATGGACTCGGTTCCGATGGTGGTGATTACAGGGCAGGTGAATCGAGCCGCGATCGGCAGCGACGCCTTCCAAGAAACGGATATTTTTGGCATCACCTTGCCGATTGTGAAGCACTCCTACGTGGTGCGCGATCCCAATCACATGGCGCGAATTGTGGCCGAAGCGTTCTACATTGCGCAAAGTGGTCGCCCTGGCCCGGTCTTAATTGATGTGCCCAAGGATGTGGGCCTTGAGGAATTTGACTACGTGCCCGTCGAACCGGGCGACGTGCGCTTACCCGGCTATCGCCCCACCACCAAGGGCAACCCCAGACAAATTACCCACGCTCTGCGGCTGCTGCGGGCCGCAAAGCGTCCCCTACTCTACGTTGGCGGTGGCGCAATTACCGCCGGAGCCCACGACGAAATTCAGCAGTTGGCGGAATACTTCAACATTCCCGTCACCACCACGCTCATGGGCAAGGGAGCTTTTGATGAGCACCATCGCCTCGCAGTTGGCATGTTGGGTATGCACGGTACCGCCTACGCCAACTTTGCCGTCAGCGAGTGTGATTTGCTGATTGCGGTGGGGGCACGCTTTGACGATCGCGTTACGGGTAAACTCGACGAGTTCGCCTCCCGAGCCAAGGTCATCCATATCGATATTGACCCTGCTGAAGTGGGCAAAAACCGCGTCCCCGAAGTGCCCATCGTTGGAGATGTGCGCCAAGTGCTGCAAACCCTGCTGCAACGGCTCCAGGAAGACGGCCATGCTGTGGATCACGATCGCACCGCTGCATGGTGCGATCGCATTGAGCGTTGGCGGCAAGACTATCCCCTCGTTGTGCCTACCTATACCGACATGCTGGCTCCCCAGGAAGTCATTGTCGAACTGGGTCGGCAAGCTCCCCACGCCTTCTACACCACCGACGTGGGGCAGCACCAAATGTGGTCAGCGCAGTTTTTGAAAAACGGCCCCCGCCGCTGGATTTCCAGCGCAGGTCTGGGCACGATGGGCTTTGGGATGCCCGCCGCCATGGGAGCCAAGGTCGGTCGCCCCGACGATGAAGTGATCTGCATCAGCGGTGACGCCAGCTTCCAGATGAACCTACAAGAGCTGGGTACCCTAGCTCAATACGGCATCCATGTGAAAACCGTGATTATCAATAACGGCTGGCAAGGCATGGTGCGTCAGTGGCAGCAAGCTTTCTATGGTGAGCGCTACTCGTCCTCCAACATGGAGGCAGGCATGCCAGACTTTGAGCTGCTGGCCCAGGCTTATGGGGTCAAAGGCATTTTGGTGAAGTCGCGCGACGAGCTGCGTCGGCGCGTGGCTGAAATGCTGGCCTATGATGGCCCGGTGTTGATGGATGTGCGCGTGCGCCGCGATGAAAACTGCTACCCCATGGTGGCTCCGGGCAAGGCAAACTCTCAGATGATTGGCCTACCCAAGCCGGTTTCCCAAGCACAGGAGATTGGGGTTGTGGCCTGTGGAGCGTGTGGCACGCAAAATCCCTCTAACCACACCTTCTGTCCGAACTGCGGCGCAAAACTTTAGGGCCAGCCACACAGAGAGCAATCCCACGGACTTGTGGGGGAAGCTGAATATTTTCGCGCTGGGATGTGATTGTCGAAGTGTGGAATCGGGAACGGGAAAAGCCCCCCTCCTCCAATAAGGGGCGGGGCTTTATTCATGGGGGGTGCAGATCGCGGGTTA
>JACYME010000146.1 GCA_015272155.1 Leptolyngbyaceae cyanobacterium T60_A2020_046 | reverse complement strand
GAACCTTTACAGAGTTGGCATCGTTATTGCGGGTGATTAGCAGGACTTCATATTATTTCCCTGGCGTCACACTGGAGGAATTCGGTTAAACCGTAGGTCAGGCTAGGATTAGGTGCCTGCGGCGGGATGGTGAGGATCGCTGTGGGGCATGAGGGAGTGGGGTTTTTCGAGGCCGTGGGCTTCCATCAGGGCTTGGTCGGCCATGATTTGGCGGGCGTCGCCATCGGCAATGACGCGGCCTTCGTCGATGAGGATGACGCGATCGCACACTTCCAGCAAAAACTCTAGGTCATGGGAGGCGATGAGCAGGGTTTCATCGGAGTTTTGCAAAAAGCGAATCAGGCGGCGGCGGGTGCGGAGGTCGAGGCTGGCGGTGGGTTCATCGCACAGCAAAATGCTGGGGCACATGGCGAGCAATCCCGCGATCGCGACCATTTGCTTCTCTCCCCCCGAGAGATGGTGAGGCGGGCGCGCGGCAAGGGCATTCAGCCCCGTCAGATCCAGGGCGGCCCGCACCCGTTCGGCCACCTCTGCATCGGAAAGACCGAGGTTTTGGGGGCCAAAGGCGATATCGTCCCACACCGAGGGCGAAAAGAGCTGGTCTTCGGGATGCTGCATCAAGAGCCCCACCTCGGGATAAAAGCGCCCCATCTGCACGGGTTCGCCAAAGAGGGAAACCTGTCCTGATGTGGGTTTTAGCAGGCCACACAGCAACAGAAAGAGCGTGGTTTTGCCACAGCCATTGTGGCCGATGAGGCCAACCCGCTCGCGGGCACACACGGTGAAGGAGACGCCATCGAGCACGCTGGGCGCATCGGGATAGGAAAACACCACCTGATCAACAGTGACCGCGATCGCGCTTGAGTGTGGATTGATGCCCGAAGCGTGGGACAAGCGGGGCACAGACGGCGGCGGGGTCATGGGGTTGAGAGTCTCCACTCAGCAAGGATAAAGGCCAGGGTGATGATGCCCGTTAACCCGGTGGCAATGGGGGTGATGACGGGATCAGCGGCGACGGAAAAGTGCTGCGATCGCGACGGCATTTGACCATAGCCCCGCAAACACATCGCCTGATACACGCGCTGTGATCGCTCATAGCTGCGCAGCAATAGGGTGCCAAATAAGGCTGCTAGCCAGCGCCAGCGCCGCCGGGTTCGTTGCCGCACGCGGCCATAGCAGCGGAGCCGCATCGCTTGTTGCATGGTTGCCAACTGAGCCGCCACATCGTATAGATAGCGATAGGTGAGCAGGGTCATGTCGGCCAGGAGTGGCGGCAAACCCAGCGATCGCAATGCCTTGAGGATATCGAGAAAGGGCGTCGTCCCCAGCAAAATAAAGCCCGTGATCACAATGGCGAGAAATCTACCAGAAACTAGGGTGGCGGCAGCCAAGCCCTCTTGGCGGAGGGTGAACCAGCCCCACTGGGCGATCGCCGTTTCGCCTGCCACAAAGGGCAACGCGACCACCATCGCGATGATGAATAGCCCTGGATAGGATAGGCGATGCAGCAAATAGCCCAAGGGCAACTGGGCCAGCCCGTAGAGTAGCGCTACGCAGCCCAGCATCCACGGCAGCAGCACCACATGGCGCACCATCGCAAAGGCAAACAACAGTGCTAACAGGCTGACCAGCTTCGGACGCACCGCCCAGCGGTGGATCCAGGACGACTTTGGAATGTACAGTTCTCCGTGGAATGCGATCGCCACAGTGATCAACCTGGGTTGTCTAATAGGTTGGGCTTTACCCGCAGCAAGAATAGTGCCAGCATGAGGGTAAAGATGCCTTCGATGAACATCAGCGGAATGTGGGCAATCATCAACGCTGTTAGGGCGCTGCGTTCTTCGAGCACGTTTAACTCTGCCGGGATGGTGAACACAATCAGCCCGAAGAAGATCAGCGCGGCTAGGCCAAGGGCGATCGCCCCAGCCAGAAACGCAAACACCCCGACGGACTGTGTCATCGACCAGCCTTTACCCACCTGATGGCGCAGCTTGAATACCTGAAACCCAATCAAGGCAGGGATGCCCATCATCACCGCATTCACGCCCAGGGTTGTCAGGCCACCGTGCCCAATCAGAACGGCTTGCAGAAAAAGACCGATCAGAATCGCGGGCCACGCATACCAGCCCAGCACAACGCCAAGGGGGCCATTCAAGACCAGATGAATGCTCACGGGCGGCACGGGGATATTAATAGAGGAGCCAATAAAGAAAGCCGCCGCCAACATGGCCGCCTTGGGGATTTCTTCCGTGGGGTTAGAGACTTGGCGGATGCGCCGGAGAACGTACCAGGTTACGCCCCCCGCGATCGCATACCCCCCTACACAAACCTGGGCGGGCAAAATGCCGTCTGGAATATGCACTAGACCTTACCCCGTCGAAAATAAAGCGCCGTGCCCACACAGCCCCAGGTCACCGCCCCGGCCATGACGCCGCGTTGGAGGGGGGTGAGCCCGGCATCGTTGGTAAAGGTTTCTGCGATCGCGCCACCCGACTCAACGGGAATTACGACAATTTTGCCGTGGCCTGCCTGCCGCACCGAAATCTCCCAATCCCCCGCCTGATCTGGGGCAAAGACAAACCGCCCGCGATTGTCCGTCTGCCCTACGAAATAGGGCGTGCTGGGGTCATCGGGGGCATAAACCTGCACCTGGGCATTCTCCATCGGTTTTCCGGAATCATACACGGCTTGAATCTCGACCGCGTTTGTGGTGCGCGACTGCACACTCACCCCATGCGCCCTAGCCCCAGGAGGCAGCCCAGCCAGCAGCGCGATCGCGCCGAGCAAGCTGCCCCCGATAATGGCCAAACCATTGCGTTCGTGCATCATGACCTCGTCAACTGGGTTTCGCTACAGTGCCCCTCGCCCACATGGCCGAGGCTGGGCAAAATGCTGAGCAGCAGGTTGTAGTCTTCCGCCGAAAGCTGCTCGGATAGGGCGGCGCTGTCTACATCTAGCACGCCATTTTGGGCGATCGCCGCGAGGGGATCAAACCCCAACGCCCCGGTGTTGATGTCATCATCTGGGGGTGCGCCAGCATCGCCAAACAGGTGATCAAAGTGGAAGGTCGCTTCCAGATCAGCCTTGCCGCCCGCATCCAAGATGCCCTTGCGCTCGTCGCCCACAAAGTCGCCACAGACAAAGACCAACTCCGGATCTAGCTTGAGGGTAAAGGCGATGGTCTCGCCATCCTTCATGGCCTGCCCCACCATCACGATGGGATATCCCTCGGCGTCGCCTGCCATCGCGGGCACCATCTTCCAGGACAGGGCGTTGTAGCGCCCCGCTGGCGCGCTCAGGGTTTCCACCAAAACAGGATCAGCGCTCTCATCTCCAGCGGCCAAATCGACGGTGATGGGGGATTCCGTATTCACCATGACACTGGCTTCGGGCATTCCACCTGCTTCTGCATCAAAGGCGGGTTCGCTTTGATAGGCTGTCACCTCATCCAGAGTCACGTAGACGTGATCAAAGCTAATTTCCCAGCCATCCTTGGTGACAAATCCTTCACGCACAAAGTCTTCGCCATTGGCGCGAATCTCCAGTTCACCCATGTCGCCGTCAGCCTCGGCCACCTCGGCAGCGGGTTCGCTGGCGGTGTCTTCTGTGGGCGCTTCGGCGGTGGGAGCACCGCAGGCCAAGAGCCACAGGGGCAGGCTGGCACACAGGGCGACTTGAGAGAGCGATCGCATCAACATTATCTTCTAATACACTCGTCCTAGAGGGCTGTAGATGATAGTAAAGCGTTTCGCAACAAAGAAGTTCAATGCCCTAGGGGGGCATCATGGCCGTTTCTTCAGGGTTTTGTAAGCTTCAACGCCATGCAGAATTCATTCAAAAATCGCATCTCAATCGCATCTCAGATGAGGCCAAGCATTCCCGCACTCACATTCACTCCATCGGCTGGGGTCTGTATTTTGTGGGAGGGATTTGGCCAATGATGTCAGCTCCTTAGAGCGCCCTTAGAGCGGCGGTACAGGACAGCGAGAAACCCGGTTTCTTCAAGGACTAATTCACCGATTGGGCGAGTGGCTGAGGAGAAACCGGGTTTCTGTACCGACGTTCTAGCGGGCTGGAGTCGCGGGATTCTCTGAGACAGTGTTGGGCAGTGGCGGTGCGGTTTCGGGTAGCAGGTGACCCACCTTGACGTAAATCAGGCAGCCCTCGCGGCTGAAGGGACGATGGCTGCTGCCGTGGGGGTTGCGCAGCCACGTCCCAGCAGGATACTGGCCATCCTCGTCCTCAAAGGTGCCCTCTAGGACGAGGATTTCTTCGCCACCGTAGTGGGTATGGCGCTGAAACTGGTTGCCCGGAGCCCACCGCACTAGCGCCACTTGCTCGGTGCCAAAGGTGTGGAGGGGCAGAACGGTTAAGCCCTCAACCAAGCCGGGCTGCCAGTCTACGTGGGGGGTGG
>JACYME010000034.1 GCA_015272155.1 Leptolyngbyaceae cyanobacterium T60_A2020_046 | reverse complement strand
TTTGAATTTTGAATTCCCTGCATTCTCCCTCACGGTTTAGGGCATCAGGTGCGGAATCCAGGCGCGGGTGCCAAAAAACTGACAAGACAGGGCTGCCGTCTGCGCGGCTTGCTCTAGGGTGGCGAGCAGCTCCAACTGATGGGCGATGCCGTGACAAAAGGCGCCGTGAAAGATATCTCCTGCCCCTAGGGTATCCACCGCGTTGACGGTTGGGACGGCCCAGTCGCCCTGGCGATCGCCCTCCCAATAGAGCAGCGATCGCCCGCCGCGCGTCACCACAATCTGCGGCATCCCAATCCGTTGCAGGTACGACACCGCCGCCTCAACGGAGGCGCACCCCGGCGGGCGAAACGCCTCGGACACGACTGCCGCTGTCGCGCTGGACAAGACTGTTTCAAACCCAGGCTTCCAACTGCCGCCATCTACCACCACGGGAATCTGGCGCTGCTGTGCCATTTGGGCTAGGGTTGCTCCCAAAGCCATTTGATGACCATCCACCAACACCACATCGGCCTCGGTGAGGGTGGCGATGGGGGGCAATTCAGGGGGGGCGGGCTGATCCATCGCATTGCGGGAAATGACGGCGCGATCGCCCGTTGCCGCCGCTGCCACAATGGACGAAAAGGATGGCGGCTGGGTCGCTTCGGGGGTGAGGTCAAGGAACGTCACCCCATGTTGGATTAGATCTTCGCGCACAATGCTGCTGAGGGGGTGCTTGCCCAATGCCCCGATCAGGATGGCGCGATTGCCCAAGGCTTGAAAGGCGATCGCGGCGTTGGTTGCCGGGCCACCCGCTGCCAGCAACACCGCATCGGCCACACGCTTTTCATTCGCATCGAGGGGCAGTTGGGTTTGATACATCACATCCAGCGTGACAAGGCCCACAAAGATTCCAGTTTTCACCAATTTCCTCCACTGGGAAGCGCCTCCGTCTATCCTGAAGCACAGACTGCGGGATGACTTCCCCTGAGCGAAGGATTGGGATAAGGCTGTGGAAAAACCTGTGGAAAAGGCTGTGAAAACTGGGGAAAGTTTTGGCCTGCTTAATTTCGGCACGCTGTATGTCGTGGGCACGCCCATCGGCAATTTGGGGGATATGACCTTTCGGGCGGTGGAGACGCTCAAACAGGTGGATCTGATTGCGGCTGAAGATACGCGCCATACGGGCAAGCTGCTGCATCATTTTGCGATCGCGACGCCCCAGATCAGCTACCACGCCCACAACTGGCGCAAACGCCTGCCGGAGTTGATCGCCCACTTGCAGACCGGGCATTCTCTTGCCTTGGTGAGCGACGCGGGGATGCCGGGGATTTCGGATCCGGGCTTTGAGCTGGTGGAAGCCTGCGCTGAGGCGGCGATTCCGATGGTGCCCATCCCGAGCGCGACGGCAGCGGTGACGGCGTTATGTATTTCTGGTCTGCCGCCCCAGCCCTTTGCCTTTGAAGGATTTTTGCCCACCAAAGGCCGCGATCGCCGCGCAGTTTTGCAACACCTTGCCACAGAACCGCGCACCCTCGTGCTCTACGAAGCGCCCCACCGCCTGCTCGATACCCTGGGCGATTTGCAACTGGCGATGGGCGGCGATCGCCGAGTCGCGATCGCCCGTGAGCTGACCAAACAGTATGAAGAAGTGTGGCGCGGAACTTTGGCCGATGCGATCGCCCACTTTCAGGCCCAGCCGCCGCGCGGTGAATTCACCTTGGTGATTGCTGGAGCCCCCGTCGCTGAGCCCGCGCCCCTCTCTGAGGATGACCTCATCACCCAACTGCACGACCTCATGGCCGCAGGGTTGTCGCGATCGCAGGCCAGCCGCCAACTCGCCCACACCACCGGGCGATCGCGCCGCGACCTCTACCAGCTCGCCCTCAGCCTCACCGACGCAACCGGGGAGGCTGATTCCCAGACAGAACCCCAGGCCTTCAGCAACAGCCCTGACTAGGAACCATTTGCTGAATTTACGCCACCCATCACCCACTCACCCATTCACCACCCATCTCTCGCGCTCCAGCGCGCTTCACAGGATGGAGATTACCCATAGAGTCGTCCGGTTAGGGATGTGGAGATCGGCACGGGCGGCGGGGGCGGGAGTTCCGTCGCGGGTTTAACGCGGGGGCTTTCGCGCACATCGGCCATGTCAGCCACCGTCGCATCCCGCAACTGCTCGCGCAGGTCGGGCATAACCGCCAGCGCTCTCGTCCAGTCTGGGATTTGGGCTCCGGTAGGGTCATCTAAATACTGCTCGCCGGCCTGCAAAATCACCTGCTCAAATTCTTCGAGGGTGGCTTCTTCTTGGTGGCGATCATAGTCAATGTCGTTGAAGCGAGCATCGACAAAGTACTGCCGGGTCAGGTTTTGGGCCTCGCGCCGAAACTTCACCCGCAGGGCGCGAATGTGGTCACGCGTGACGACCACCTGTTCTGTTTCCGTGAGGGTGCGTAACACGGATTGCAAAATGTCGCGGCACATTTTTTGCAGCCCTTGGTTGGCGGAGGTGCCGATGCCTTGGTGCTTGTGCTCAAAAATTCCCAAATCCACCTGGGCGATGCGTTTGAGGGCGACATTGCGGTAGACCTCGGCGAGTAATCCTACCTCTAGCCCCCAGTTGGCGGGAATGCGCGTGTTGAGGGCGAGGTCGCTGGTGAGGGCAAATTCCCCTGAGAGTGGATAGCGGTAGGCATTTAGGTAGCGTAGGTAATCGCGCGCCCCAAACAAATCCATCAGGGAGGTGATGAGGGGCATCACAAACAGGCGGGTGACGCGCCCGTGCATCCGTCGGGGGGCATCGCTCAGCCGAGTGTAATAGGCTTTGCTGAAGGCGATGCCAAACTCGCGTTCGAGTAGGGGAAAGAGGAGCTTGAGGGGATAGGCGCGATCGTAGGTGATGATATCGGCGTCGTGGAGGGCGATCGCGGTAGCTTCAAGGGAGGCCAGCCCCAGCCCTAGCCACACCGCTCGACCCTTGCCGCTGTGGCGCATCAGATCCAGCCCCCGCTCTTGCAGCGCCCCCAAAATTGCCGTGACTCGGGGGCCATTTTCCCACAGCACATAGGTGGGCTGGGGCAGCGGGCGAAAGAACTCGACGGCATGGCGATATTGGGCCTCTGTGTCGGCATAGAGGCTGATGACCACAGTATTCACAAACCGACATCGCGATAGATGATCGCGAATCTGGGCTAGGGCAGGGCGCGCTAGCTCTTCGTAAAGTGAGGGAATCAGAATTGCGGTGGGCAGCGACTGGCTCAGCTCGGTGAGGCGATCGTCGAGGCGATCTAAATTACACCCTAAGTCGTGGATTGTGGTGATGAGATCTTGCTTGTAGTCCATGAAAACTATCCCCCTGCACTGCTCTCTAATCATAGAGAGAATGTGGGGCAAGAGCTGTCTGAAAGACTACGGTCGGCCCTGCGATCGCGTTGCCCGTTCAATTCGCACCACGCAACGGAAAATCCTGAGGCGTGATCTGTTTTTTGATGAATGGACAGGACGAAAAATTGACCACAAGCAGGCACAATCACCGCCGCAATGGCTTGCCTGGCAAGGCTTAGCGCAGCCAGCCCCGCAGCCGAGCAGCGACTTGGGGTCGCCGGAGTTTGCGCATCGCTTTGGTTTGAATTTGGCGCACCCGCTCCCGGGAAAGGTTGAACATTCCCCCGACTTCTTCGAGGGTGTGGGTTTCTCCAGTGGCGAGGCCGTAGCGCAGGGTGATGATGTCTTTTTCGCGCTCAGTCAAGACTTCTGCCAGCACGCTGGTGATTTCCTGACGCATCATCGATTCGCTGATTTTTGATTCTGGAGATTGGGTATTCCCATCCTCAAGCAATTCCATCAGTTCGGTATCTTCCCCTTTGCCAACGCGGTGGTTGAGGGAGAGCGATCGCCGCCGCACTTGCTGCAAACTCCGCAGTTGATCGGCGGTCATATCGAGGGACTCGGCCAGCTCTGCCTCGGTGGGGTTGCGCTGTAATTCGCGGCGCAGTTCTCGGTGGGCTTTTTTTAGCTTGTTGAGCTTTTCAACGATATGAATGGGGAGGCGAATGGTGCGGGCATCGTTGGCGATCGTGCGGGTGATGCCCTGACGAATCCACCAGTAGGCGTAGGTGGAAAATTTGTAACCCTTGTCGGGGTCAAATTTTTCCGTTGCGCGGTTGAGGCCCAGGGCACCTTCTTGAATTAAATCCAGGAAAGGAACGCCGCGATTTAAGTAGCGTTTCGCGATGGAAACGACGAGTCGCAGGTTAGAGCGAATCATCCGTCGCTTGGCGGCCCGGCCTTGGTGCAGCTTTTGTCGCAGTTGGGCATCACTCAGGCCCAGTTCTGCGGCAATTTCTGATAGTGAAGGGGGGCGTTCTCTGGCTTCGGCAAGGCGATCGCGAAGTTCCTCAACCTCGCTCAGGAAGCGAACTTGACGCGCGAGTTCGATTTCTTCACTCGGCTTGAGTAGCGGGTAGCGAGCCATCTCTTTAAAGAAGGCTCCAACGGCATCGTCTGTGATCGTTTTTTGATACCCTGGAAGACCAATTTCGGCGAGAGTATCGCCTTGGCTGTAGTGGGCCGTCACGTCATTCTCATCCTCCCAAGAAAGGAGATCCTTATCGGGATTTGAGGCGGGCGGTGGTGCTGCTTCTGTAGCACCGATAGACTCTGGCAGAGTCTCGACAAGGCCGATATCAGCCCAAGTTTCGGATGTGCTTTCGGGAAGATCAAAGGAGGCTGTCATGGGAGTGATATCTGTGTAGAAATGCCTTGTATTTGAGGCGGTTATACCCGAGTTGCCTACAATATAGCAACCCATTTCCGAAAATTAGTTGCCAACGCGATATTTTAGCGATCGCGAAGCTAAAGAAACTGAACATTTGTGGCGATGTAACGTTTCTTCAGGTTTGTTACTCTGTGTGAAAATCTTTGGGTTTTCCTCACAGGTATAAGGCAAATCTTAAGGATGTCATCTCTTTCGTTCCATCGTCTGGGGCTGGGATGCGGTCGCAGGGTAAATCAACGGGCAAAAGCCGATATTGCAGCATGAAGGTAGGGCTCCTAAACGCGGAATGATCGGACACGTCCCCAGTGTGCTGGGTGATTGTGCGGTTGGCAGGCGATCGCGGCAATTTTTCCAAAAAAGCTTGCGCGATTGCGGGCATTGTTCTAGAGGCCCAAGTGACGGCTGCTGGTGCTGTAATCTCGGGATGGGGTGGCGCGGGTGAATCATGTCAAAATCTTACGGCTCGTGTGTCCGGTGCGGTTCTGAGTGTCAGAACTGGGCACGATGAAACCCCAGGGTCGCTGAAGGTGCTTTACAATACAAACTGAGGCGGTAAGTTGATCAAACCCCTGATCACAGCTCAGTTCCGTTGTCTCGCCATGCGGGGCTCAGAAGGGCAGTCACTGCCACCGACCGATTTTTCTGCGCATCCCCTAGCCCGGTGGCTTTGAGCGGCAATGTCCATTTATTTGGGGGCTTTCCCGTGGGAGCTCCCTCAGACGGAGGATGCTCCCTTAGTCTGAGTTTGTCGAAGGTTGCTCTTGCCTGCGGTCTGCGCGGTGAAATTGCTGACACTCAGCTCCGCAGATGGATGCCTCCCCCGCGAATGTATCAGCGATGCGTTGCGCGCGATCGCGGTTGTGCTGCCGCTTCCTCGCGCTTGGTGCTTTTGCAACCCGACCTTCAGGGCTATTCGTTGCTCCATTTGCTGCCTTTGCGCCGGTGCTCGAAACTTCACCCTTGACCCACGCTGATCTCGCATCTCCGACAGACCCAATTCTGGCGGCGCTGACTGCTACGGATACCCTGGCGGGGGGGGCTCCCCTGCTGGCATTGCTGGATGAGATTAAAGCGGGGGTGCAGCTCTTTGATGCGGGGGGCAAGCTGGTTTATGCCAATCGCGCGATCGCTCAGGCACTTGGATTTGCGACACCCCAAGCCTACCTCCAGGCTGACCCCTGCCAGCATTGGCCCCATTTGTCCCTCACCACGCCGAAGGGCCGCCTGATTCCGATTTCGCAACGGCCCTATGCGCGAGCCCTGAAGGGTCGTCCGGCAACGGCGCGGCTGATGCGCTATGCCCATCCGATGTTGGGCGATCGCATCTATGGCGTCAAGGCAATGCCCCTCAAGACGACGGACGGCGCGATCGCCTACGTGCTGATTGTGACGCAGCCGGGCCACGCCGTCGATGACCTCCCTTGGGCAAACCCGTCTCACTACAGTCAACTGCGCCAAATTACGGACGTGGTGCCGAGCATGGTGGCCTACTGTGATGCCCATGAAATTCATCGCTATGCCAACCCAGCCTATGCCCAGGGGTTTGGTCGTCCTTTGGAAGAAATTGTGGGCCAACCCCTACGCGAGATCGTCAGCCCCAGCATCTATGAACAACTGCGGGCCTGCATCAAGGTCGTGCTCGCGGGGCAAGCCACCGACTTTGACATGCCCCTCACCAACGCCAGCGGCCAGATCGACTACAAACACGTCAACCTCTTGCCGCAGTTTCAGGGGCAGGCGGTGATTGGGTTTTATGCCCTGTTTCACGACATTACGGCCCACAAACGGGCTGCCGACCTGTTGCTCGACAATGCAGAGCACCTGCGCTACGCCCTAGAAGGGGGAGCCGTCGGCACCTGGGACTGGAACCTTAGCACCCAAGAAATGGTGTGGTCACATCAGCAGGAACGCTTGTTTGGCCTGCACCCCGGCAGTTTTGATGGCAAGCCGGAGACGGCGCTGCGCTATGTGCACCCAGAAGATCGCGATCGCGTCATTGCCGCCCAAGAAGCCGCTCGGCATAGCCGCCAAGCCTACGAGATCGAGTTTCGCGTCATCCACGACGACGGCACCCTGCACTGGCTCAACAGCCGGGGTCAGGTGTTTCACCATGCGGCGCGGCAGACTGTGCGTATGGCAGGCGTCACCCTGGATGTGACGGACAAAAAAATCGCCGAAACCAAGATTCAACGCCAGGTGCAGCAGGAGCGTCTGATTGCCCGCCTGGCCCAAGAAATCAGCAAAACCTTTGATCTTTCGGCGATTTTGTCGAAGGTGTTTGACGATGTGCGTCAGTTTTTGGGGGTCGATCGCCTCATTGTGATTGACTTCAAGGACGACCTCAGCGGCAAGGTCACCTATGAAGCTCGACAGCCCACGATGCCTTCAATGCTGGGGTGGCAGTTGCGCCATACTTGGGCCACTGATGACAAATTTCTAGAACTATACGAACAGGGCCGCGCGATCGCGGTCAACAGCATTTATGATCAGCGCCTAAGCCCCTCGGATATTGAGTTTCTGGAATACTTCAATATCCAGGCCGAGCTGCTGATTCCGCTGCTGGAAGAGAAACATCAGCTCTGGGGACTGCTGGTTGCTCACCACCACACGCCGCGGACTTGGCTTCCCGAAGATACGCGCCTCCTAGATGCGCTGGCGACGCAAATCGGCATCGCTATCCAACGCGATAAACTCCACCAAGAACTGACCTGCGCGAATCAACAGCTCAAGCGCATCGCCTACCTCGATGGGTTGACCCAGGTGGCGAACCGCCGCCGCTTTGAGCAATATTTACAGCATGAATGGCGGCGGCTGATGCGTGACCAATCTCCGATGTCGCTAATCATGGCGGATATTGACTATTTCAAGTCCTACAATGATGTCTATGGTCACCAAATTGGGGATGACTGTCTGCGGCGGGTGGCTGGGGTGCTGCGCAGCGCGATTAAACGGCCTGCGGATTTGGTGGCGCGCTATGGGGGGGAAGAGTTTGTGGTGGTGCTACCGGGTACCGATTTGAATGGCGCAGAGATGGTGGCAGAGAAGATACGTCTGTTGGTGCGCGGCCAGCGCATTCCTCATCAGGGTTCTGACCTGGATGGCATTGTGACGCTGAGCCTGGGCGTGGCGATGACCTATCCCCACCTGCTGCGATCGCCCGATGACTTGGTGCGTCGCGCCGATGAAGCCCTCTATCACGCCAAGGCCGATGGCCGCGATCGCGTCGGTGTGGCACCGTCTAGCGATGCTAAGTAGCCCGGTATACCCATGCTGTACTTTGCCGCCGCACTTGGCTCTCACCCCAACCCCTCGCCCACGATTGGGAGAGGGGCTTTGAAGAGACAGGTTTTGTCGTCCTGCTTCAGAGACTTGATATAAATTGTCCGCATCCCCAACGGTTCCAAACATCGGACGAGAGCGTGGAGCCACTTCCCTGGTTCCTCCCCTAGGACTCGTTGTTCTGAGGTGCGTTGGGGCGGGGGCGATATTTGATAAACGGTTCTAGCAGATCGAAGACTTCGCTGTAGGTTTCGGCAACGCGATCGCCCTGCACCACAATTTCCGGACTGGGATAGACGCGCATCACCTCCAACAGTGTGATTTCGCCGTTGGAGGCGGCCCCAATCAAGGCCGATCGCAGGGCCGAGCGACTGCCAGCCACCCCAGAGGACGGTTGAATGGTTTCGCCGATGCGGTCAAGCACCCACTCGCCCGGCGGCGTCCGCAGCACAATATCCAGCACCAGCGGGTTGGCCGGCACTGGGTTCGTCAAGGCTTGTTGGAGCGTGGCGGGTTCTTGGTTTGTGAGGCGTAACAGTCGCCCCAATTCGCCGGGTGATTCCCCTGTTCTGGCAAGGGTGTCGAGTTGTTCGATGGGAATTTCCATCGAGAGGAAGCCGTAGGTGAGGATGACGCGCTCTGCGGCGATCGCGCTTCCATGCCCTGCCCATGCTGCCACCAGTCCCAGGCCAGCGGCCATTGCCCTGTGCGTAACCCCCAAACCCATGACTTGCCTCCTCATTCTTTGCGACGACGCAGTGTTCCCCAAAGAAGCCCGACGCCAACAATACCAACTAAGCTCCAGATAGCGGGCTGCCCTGTGCGTTGAGACAAGGTTGGGCTGGCTGGGGTTTCCGAAATCGCCCCATCCACCTCTCCCGCACTCTCCTCAGGGACGGGCTCAGGGATGGAATCTGTTGCGGGGGGGGTGCCCGCACTGGCAACGGTGACGTTAAAGCGCAGCTCAAAGGGGTCAAAGCTCGCGTCGCCCTGGGGTTGTCCGGCAAGGACGAGGGTATAGGCTCCTACCGTTGGAAATTCCACCTCGGCGCTGGGAATAGCGTCGTATCCTTCGGCAGTGATGGGCACGAGGGGCGGGTTTGCGATCGCCTGATTGGCACTGTCGTAAATCGTCAGCGCACAGGCGCAATGGGCTAAAGGTACGACTACGCCGCCGGGCTGGGTCAGGGCAAACCAGACCTGTGTTGGCACCTGCGCCTTGGGAATGTCGTTGGGCTCGATGTGCAGCGTGGCCCCAATTGGCTCCGTGGTCTGCACTTGGTGGGCGATCGCGGCAGACCCCAGACCACTGGCAAATACCAGGGTAAGGCTGAGGCCCGTGGCAGACGTTAAAAATCGCATTGAAAATGTCCTGGTCAACATACTGAAGTCCTCGTCGAGGATGGTGTCAGTAGGCCCACAATCTGCGATGGCTCAGCAGGTTCAGGCTCGCGGTTCAAGGCCGCGTCCTTCACAAGGGGTGGTGCGGCTGCCGCCACGGGGGGCTAGCCCGTTGTCGAGGGTAGGGATCCGGATCAGTTAGCCTCTCTGGGCAAAGTTGTTGATGGGATAAACGCGCCAACGTTTTGCGCCCGAGCGTCTCCATCATGTTTGGCCGCCACAGGTTTACGGCCTATCTTTGTTTAAGATACAAGGGTTTGAAATGTAGCGCTGGTGCTTGCCCCAGGGTGGGACATTCATCTCGCGCAGCCGCCACACCTGCCATCCACAATGCAAAATACTGGATGCCGATGCCGAGGCAGACGCCAGACGCTGGGCCGTTATCCCCACGAACGCTCGCTAAAATAAGAGGGCTTCTTCTCGGGGCCAATGACTATGCCCATCGATTTAAATGCCGTGCCGCCGCAGACGGGCACCAATTATCCCGAGCCGTTCAAGGCTGTTGTCAGCGGTCGTGTGCGGCGGCGGGTGGGTGATGCTGCCGGACTGACCAACTTTGGCGTCAACTGGGTGACCTTGGCCCCCGGCAGTGCCTCAGCCCTGCGCCATTGGCATACTACCCAAGACGAATTTATTTATGTCGTGTCTGGCACGTTGATGTTAGTGACCGATGACGGTGAAACCGTACTGATGCCGGGGATGATGGCGGGTTTTCCGGCGGGGGTGGCGAATGGGCATCACTTGGTGAATCGCTCGGATCAGCCCGCAGTATATCTGGAGGTGGGCGATCGCGCCCCCAATGACCAGGTGTATTACCCCGATGTGGATTTGCAGGGCTCCCACACCGCCACAGGCTGGCAGTTTACCCACCGCGATGGACGCCCCTATGGTGCACCGTAGCCGCACGTCTGCGTTAGGGGGGCTGCTGGCGATCGCGCTGGGCATGGTCGCCTGTGATCGGGCTGAGACGGCGGCACCCATTCCACCTGCTCCCGTGTCGCCAGAGGCCGAACTGACGACCCCGCCGCCACCCCCCACCGGAGCGTTCATTGCGCTGCTGTCGCCGGAGCAAACGGCAGAAATTCGTACCCTAGGGGTCGCGATCGTCGTGCCGACCGTGATTCCCCCAGGGTTTCGAGTCGAGGCGGTGGAAACAGGGGATGCGGGCGTAGTCGGCGGCAAAATCTACACCGTGCTCTACCGTGACCTCGACAATCGGTGCTTTTTGGTGGAATTCACCGAAGGCGGGGTCGGGGGATCACCAGCGACGGAATATCGGTTACCGATTAAGCCGCCGCTGTTTGAGCGGGATGACTATGGCCTAAACTATGGCGAATTTTTGGACGCCGATTCGCGATCGCAAGCCGATGGGCCAGAATTGATGACCGACTGGCTAGAAGGCGAAGATGGCTTCTATCGCATTGCCGGGGCGAGCTATATCAACACCACGCGATCGCTCCCGCAGCCCTGCCAAGATGTCACCCCCGAGGAGGCCGTCCAACTGGCGGAGTCAATGGCTGTACTCACCCAAGACATCAGCGGCGATGGCTAGGGTAAGGGCTACAAGGGTGTCTGTACAAACGAGCTTGATATGATGACGCACCCTAAGACGTTGGTAGAGAACCCCGGTTTCTTCTAGGACTAATTCGCAAAATGGGGCGAGGTACTCAGAAACCTGAGTTCCGGTTAAGTTCTGAATTGCGCAAGACCGATGTGTTTCCAGAAGATTTCCCCTTCTCGGAGGGGCTAGGGGTGGGTTTGCCGCTGGTTGCACCCACCCCGTCCTACAGACACCCCTCCCTGGGAGGGGAAAGTACGGGCCAATGGCTCTTAACCCAAACTGACGTTAAGAAGGAACCGGGTGGCGCGCCATCTGGTACGAGGACTCTAGACCGTGAACTTATCCGTGATGCGAGCCATCGCCACTTCCACATTTTCCCGGCTGTTGAAGGCCGAAATTCGGAAGTAGCCTTCGCCCGCTGCCCCAAAGCCAGAGCCCGGCGTGCCAACCACATGGCAGATGTTCAACAGTTTGTCGAAAAAGTCCCAACTGCTGAGGTTGTGAGGCGTTTTTACCCACACATAGGGCGCATTGACGCCACCATAGGCAGTGATGCCTGCCGCCGAAAGCTGGTCAAGAATGATCCGCGCATTTTCCAGATAGAAGCTGACCAGGGTTTGGGTTTGGGCCTGCCCGGCTTCGGAATACACAGCCTCAGCCCCGCGCTGCACGATGTAGGACACGCCATTGAACTTAGTGGATTGCCGACGATTCCATAGGCGATGGAGAGACACATCTGTGCCGTCGGAGGCTTTGGCCGTCAGGCTTTGGGGAACGACGGTGAAGGCGCAGCGCGTTCCGGTAAAGCCTGCGTTTTTAGAGAAGGAGCGAAACTCGATCGCGCAGTCTCGCGCCCCTGGAATTTCGTAGATCGAGTGGGGAATGTCGGGATCGGTGATGAAGGCTTCGTAGGCCGCATCAAAAAGGATCAAGGATCCGTGTTCGCGGGCGTAGTCAACCCAGGCTTGCAGATGGGCTTTGGTGGCGACGGCTCCGGTAGGGTTATTGGGGAAGCACAGGTAGATGAGATCTACTTTTTGGCTAGGAATCTCAGCGGTGAAGGCGTTGTCTGCGGAGATGGGCAGGTACACAAGGCCGTCGTATTTGCCCGTATCGTTGGCGGGGCCAGTGTGTCCGGCCATGACGTTGGTATCGACATACACGGGGTAGACGGGATCGGTCACGGCGATGGTGTTGTCGTGCCCAAAGATGTCGAGGATGTTGCCACAGTCACACTTGGAGCCGTCGGAGATGAAGATTTCGTCGGCGCTGATGTCGCAGTTGCGGCGTTGGAAATCGTGCTGGGCAATCTTTTCGCGCAGCCAGCCGTAGCCTTGTTCGGGGCCGTAGCCTTTGAAGGTGGCGCGATCGCCCATTTCTGCAACGGCCTGGGTCATCGCGTCACGACAGGCGGCGGGCAGGGGTTCGGTCACGTCCCCAATACCCAGTTTGATGATGTTGGCATCGGGGTTGGCGTCGGCAAAGGCCGCCACGCGCCGCGCAATTTCTGGAAAGAGATAGCCCGCTTTGAGCTTGAGATAGTTTTCGTTGATCGTGACCATGAATTTTGCAGTGTTGTGACTGTGTTGTGAAGATGCCGTAGATCAGCTTACTGCGATCAGGGATGTCGCGGCATTGCTGCGCGACACATCCGTAGGGCAACGGCAGCAGGGACGTGATCGCCCGCTCCGCATATCGTGCTCCTCTGCCAGTAGTGGGCTCAGTGGGCTCAGTGGGCTCACGCCGCAAGCCCTACCCAACCGCAGGTGTCTGTCCCGCTGGGGCAGACACCGGGTTTCTCCTTGGCAATGTGCTCCATCTTATGAAGTAGCTCTCGAAGAAACCCGGTGTCTCGCTATCCCGTCCTGGCGCTCTAGGCGGGCTGGCCGACGGTGGTGATGTAGAGGACGGCTTCATCTTCAGGGATGCCAAGGACTTCGTTGACCTGATCGTCAAAAAAGCCACCAATACCGCTGACGCCGAGGCGCAGTTGTGTGGCCGCAAGGTTGAGGCGTTGGCCCAGGTGCCCCGCGTCGAGATGGAGGTAACGGTAGACGCGATCGCCATAGGTGGCCACAGCTTTCTTGAGGTCGGCGGTGTGAAAGATGACGGCGGCGGCATCGCGCCCCAGGTCTTGCCCCAGGCAAAGGTAGTGCAGTTCTGGCCGAAAGTTTTTGAAGCGAATTTGCCGGAGTTCCTGCGATCGCGGCGCGTAGTAATAGCACCCGGCATCCAGCCCATCCACCCCCGACACCGCCACAAAGGTTTGGATGAGGCCCAAGTCGCAATAGTCGGGCGTAGCATCCAGCCCCTGACTTTGGTAATGCTCAGGGTGATACGTAAAGTCGAGCAGGGCGTTGAGGTCTGCTAGGGTGAGGTTAACGCTGCTGTAGCGCCGGGTGGAGCGCCGACTGAGAATCGTCGATTCCAAGCCTTCGAGGGCGGTGCCCCATTGGATGGGGTGCGATCGCGTGGGAATTTTGAGGCAAAACGGAAAGTTGTATTTATCCTCGGGCTCGGTCGGCGGGGCTTCAACTTGGGTCGGCCATCGTACATTGCTGGCGAGATCGAGGCAGGTGGCTTGGTGTAAATAAGCCAGCAGCTTGCCATCTGCAATGGGCGGAAAATCCGTCTGGCTGGGGGCGGGCTGAGCGGTCACGGTTTTCGGCAGGTTTTGCTCCACTTGCAGCAGATCGGCTAGGGCCGCAACGGCGATCGCCCCTTCCGTTGTTTCATCCAGGTACAGCAACTGGTTTAAGGCGGTATCCGCAAAGCCTCCGATCAAATGCGGGCGATAGTCATTCAGCGCGGCGGCCAGTTCCAAATTGCCCAGCAGATGCCCGATATCTAAACAAATGCGCCGATAGGCCCGGTCTTGATAGCGCCAGGCAGACCGCTGGAACACCGCAGTTACCACAATTGCAAGTTGCGTGTGTTCAAGGGCCGGGTGCCAAAAGCAGGCTTCTTGAAAGCTTTGCCACACATGGTCTTCCCAAAAGCGCCACAGGCTATGGCTACGGGCCTGGTAGTTATAAAGCCCGGCAGGGAGCAGCGCATTGCCGCGCGACACCAGATACACCTCGGCGGGGTAAAGCCCTCCAGCAGAGGGGGCGGCCCGCAAGTAGAAGGGATCACCTGCTTCGGTCGCAACCCGAGCCGTCAGACCGTAGGTGTTGATCAGCAAGTAGGACAACCGCGCCCAGGCCCAGCGATCGCGAGGCGTTGTCGGCTGGCGATCGCGCTCTTCTAAATAGGGCTTCAGGTCAATTTCTGTCCCTAGGCGATAGGTTTTGTAGGGCTCCGGCTGCGGCCCCTTCATGCCCCGCGCCATGCGCCCAATTGTGTCGGGATCGTACTTCGTGCGCTGGTGAAAATGCTCTGCCAGGGAGGTCGCCGGAGAAACCATAACCGAGTCGTAACATGCTCAAAAACAACGTTGCCCGCTTCCTGCCCAAGTCTCTAAACCTAGACCCTGGCTCCCAACCCAGCGAGAAATTAGGCTTGGTGATATCCTATCGCTCCCTCGCCCAATGGCTAAGACAATTCTGCTCTGTTGCTTGGGCAGGGGTCGATAGCTTCGCGATCGCCCAGTCTGTAGCAAGATACCCAGACCCCATGAATCTTGGCTTAGGGGACAGCTTCGACCCCAAAATCTACGGCCAAATCGCTCCGGGTGATGGGGCGTCGAATGAGTAACCCCTCGCCCCCGAGCACCGTCAACGGCTCACCCTCAATATCCAGCCAGACTGGGGCACTGGGATCCAGCATCGTTGCGGTATAGACGACCTGAGCAAGACGGCCAATCATGGAAGCACTGCCGCCGCCAAAGGTAAATTCTGACGAGAGGTTGAGGTGAACGCCGTCGCTTTCAACCGTGAGCGCGAGCAGCTCCGTATCCGCTGGGATCGTCGTGGACAGCCCATCCGCAGATGGGCCATCCATGAGATTGGCGAAGGCGGTTTGCAGCGCGGTGGCGGGTTCTGTGGTTGAGAGGTCGATGGTGCTAGGAACAAGCGCCAAGCGATCGCCCTGATCATCCACCCAGTAAATGTTGCCCGTTGCGGTTGGCACCTGAGCCGTGTCTGGGTCTGGGGTGGTCGGGTCGGCCTCCGTCCCCACAGGCGGAACGACAGGTTCTGCCTCATCGGGGGTTTCAAGCTCTGGGAAATTAACCGTGGGGGAACTGGGCGACAGGGTTCGCCAGGTGAAAAGCGCAGTGGCGCTGCCCGCGGTGATCACGACAACGACAAGGCCAATCAGCACACCCAGGGGTGGACGACGGCGCGGCGTGGTGTCTTTGGGGGTGGGATTTTGAGGAGTGTGATCCTGCATGAGAGCCTACGGAACGCTACTTTGAGCATGGCACAGGCCCACGACTATCGGCGTTCAAGTTGTGCCACTTCGGCTATGTCTCGGCGTGAAGGAGCGGCGTTGGGAGTTTTGGACGGTCTGATGATGTGAGCCGAATGCACCGAGACAACGTCTAGAACGTCGGTGCAGGACCCGGGTTTTTCTAGGACTAATTCACGAGACGAGGTGAATTGCCAAGGGTCAAACGTTTTTGGCCATCCTACACGGGGGCGCTAGCGATCGCCCAACAACGAAGAGTCGGGATTGACCCGCACAAATAACGCCAGATCAATCTCCTCTGGCGTCAACTGAAACCGCAATACCCGCGCCACCACGCTATCGGCCTCAAGCTGCTTGAGGGTGAGCTGTTCACGAATGCCCTCCACAAAGGCATTGAGCAATTCTTGGGGAACGGCCTGCTCATCCACGGTAATGCGCGGATCTAGCAAGACCAACTGATGCCCATCCACCACATCCAGCCCTGTTTCGACCACGGTGTCGATTTGCTCATTCAGCACCCGGTCTTCGAGGTTGACCTGAATGCGAACTCGGTTCCCGTCTAAAATTTCGAGCCGGGGATTCGACAGCCCATAGCGATTCGCTTCGCGGGCACCGCCACCGGGCAAGCTAAATTGCAGGCGATTGAGCTGGCGCTGCACCCGCCGCGACTGCAAGAACGTATTGAGATCGTCCACCCGCAAGACCAGCCGAGTGGCAGACTGAACGGGCTCATCGAGGGCGAGCCGCCCGCGCGACACTGCGCCGAGGTCGAGATCGATTGGGTCGGTTTCGACATCTAGGATGTCGATGCGCAGTTGCTCGACGGGGTAAACGCCGCGCCCTGCAATTCGCACCCGATCCACGCGTCCGCCCAAAAGCTGAAGGCTCGGCGCGTTGTCGATGCGGACATCAATCTGCTCGGCCTGAACGACGCGATCGCGAATCAAGCCCTCGGCTAAGCGATCGGCCACAATGCCCACCGGCGACACGAGGGTAAACAGGCCCGAGAGAATGATGGTGATAAGCTCCATTAAACCTCCAGTGCGGTTTGAATCCACTGTTGCAGGGTGGTGACGACTGCCTCCAGGGGGAGTTCCTGAGACTCGCCGGTCGCCCGGTTCACCACTTCCACTTTGCCGTTTTTGAGCGATCGCCCCGTCACAATCCGAAAGGGAATGCCCACGAGCTCCGAGTCTTTGAACTTGACTCCGGCGCGCTCGTCGCGATCGTCCAACAAGGTTTCCACACCTGCCGCATTCAAATCAGCGTAGAGCTGTTCGGCTGCTGCCATTTGCTCCGCATCGGTGATGTTGGGCACGACGACGATCGCGTGATAGGGCGCGATCGCAACAGGCCAAATGATTCCACTTTTGTCGTAGGACTGCTCGACAGCGGCCTGGGCCAAGCGTGACACCCCAACTCCATAGCAGCCCATCCACAGGGGCACCGCTTCCCCCGACTCAGCGGTGTAGGTCGCCCCCATCGCTTTGGAGTATTTCTGCCCCAGTTGAAAAATGTGGCCGATCTCGATGCCCCGTGCCGTTTTCAAGATTTGGGACGAGTCGTGAACTGCGCGATCGCCTGCCTGCGCCTCCCGCACATCCACCACCTGCTTGGGCAAAGCATAGTCCTTGCCCCAATTGCCGCCCACCGTGTGATAGCCCGACTCATTGGAACCGGTGACAAAATTCTGCAACGCCACCGCCGTCTGATCCACCAGCCGCAAAAACTTCGGCTCCAGATCCTTCACCCCTGCCTGGATGTAGCTATCGGATAAATCTGGGGCAATGTAGCCCAGGGGCAGCGGCTGCGCCGCCCACTTGTGCTGGGCTGCCTCATCGAGCACCGCCAGCGCAATCACGGTGTTCGCCCCGTAGTTACTCGCCAACTTTACCAGCTCGTTTTGCAGCTTGGTGTCGTTCACATCCTGGTCGCCGCGAATGCTCACCAGCACCAGCACCGTATGGCCGTTGTCGTAGGTCACCTGATACAGAACGTTTTTGACAATCTGCGTGGGCGAGCACTTCAGAAAATCCGCCAGGGTTTGAATCGTCGGCGTGTTGGGGGTTTCTAACTTCTCAAAGGTGGTGAACGTGGAAGGCACGGCATCCGGCGGCAGGGAAATGGCTTTTTCCACATTGGCGGCGTATTTGCCGTCCTCGGTGTAGAGCACCTCATCTTCCCCGGCATCTGCCAACACCATGAATTCCGTGGAGCCAGAGCCGCCGATCGCGCCCGAATCGGCATCCACGGCCCGATATTTCAGCCCGCATCGCCGCAGGATGTTGCAATAGGCGGTGTACATGTCCCGATAGGTCGCCTTCAGGCTGTCCTCATCGGCATGGAAGGAGTAGGCATCCTTCATGATGAATTCTCGCCCCCGCATCAGGCCAAAGCGGGCGCGAATCTCATCCCGAAACTTAGTCTGAATTTGGTACAGGTTCAGCGGGAGCTGACGGTAGGATCGAATCATGTCGCGGGCGATCGCGGTAATCACCTCTTCGTGGGTTGGCCCCAAACCCATCTCCTGATCGCGGCGATCGATGAGCGAGAACATGATGCCTTCGGCCTTAGTGTAGGTATCCCATCGGCCCGACTCTTTCCACAATTCTGACGGTTGCAATTGGGGCAACAGGCACTCCTGCGCCCCGGTGGCGTTCATCTCTTCGCGCACGATCGCCGACACTTTATTTAGCACCCGCCACAGCAGCGGCAGATAGGCATATACTCCGCTGGCAATGCGCCGCATGTAGCCTGCCCGCAGCAACAGCTTGTGACTCGGAATTTCCGCCTCGGCGGGGTCTTCCCGCAGGGTCACAAACAACATCTGAGAGAGGCGCATGGGAAAGTCTCCTGCCAACGGACAACGACGCAACACATCTCACCGCATTGTAAAAGAGTTTCGATGCACCCCTGCGACGTTCCACCCCAGATGCAGCGAATTTGCAAGTGCCACGCTCCTCCACGGGATTACTGGGGCAAGGGGCGCGATGGGTCACGGCACACCCAGAATTTACTTGATACACTCAAGGTGCTTATTTCATAAACATTTGAGCTGAATTTAAACGCTACTCGCGCGATCTCGACCCACCATGATCCCCCAACTCAAACCCCACCAGCGCACGAAACTTGATCCCAGCAATGATGCAGTTTTCTACGAGATCCCTCGCTTTGTCACCCATGTTGATGAAGGGTTTATCCAACAACTGACGGAGCTGTATCAGCAGCGCCTGCGCCCCAACAGCCGCATTTTGGATCTGATGAGTAGCTGGGTGTCGCATCTGCCCTCAGAGATGACCTTTGAGTGGGTTGAGGGGCATGGCCTGAATGCTGAAGAACTGGCCCGCAATCCGCGCCTCAACCATTTTTGGGTGCAAAACCTGAATGAGGATCAGACGCTGCCCTTTGAGGATGCCACGTTTGATGCGGTGCTGAGCACGGTGTCTGTGCAGTACTTGCAATATCCCGAGCCTGTGTTTGCTGAAATCTACCGGGTGTTGAAGCCTGGTGGTTTGGCGATCGTCAGTTTCTCGAATCGGATGTTTTATCAAAAGGCGATTGCGGCTTGGCGAGATAGCCCCGAAGAAAGCCGCGTGCAGTTAGTCACCCGCTACTTTCAAGCGATTCCGGGGTTTAGTACGCCGGAAGTCATTGCCCGCCCTGCTGCTGTCTCGCCCATTTTGCAACTGTTTGGTTTGGCGGGCGGCGACCCGTTTTATGCCGTTATTGCGGAACGGATGGAGCCGTTGGTGTAGTCAGGCCCAGCGCGAGGGTTGAGCCTCCCGCTGGCATTGCAAGGCAAAGTCATCAGGGTTTTTCCGTGCTTGCAACGCGCCCTTGCGTCGCCAGGTGAGGGCCTGGTGACGATTTGAGAGGTGTCCTATTGCTGTCGAAACTTCAATTTTTTCTGCGAAACACTAAGAACACTGGATTTTCAAGGTGAAGCATGAAAGGCTTGCTCATTGGCATGGGACTTGCAGCCACCTGGCTTCCGATCGCGGCGATCGCTGAAACTGAGAGCGATCCCCGTGACAAGATCCAGTTTGAGCTGGATCAACTGGACGCAGACGGTCGCTATACCTTATTTCAAGAGCCTCGTGCGATCGCCTACGAGTTTTGCATCCCAAACGATCGCGCCGTCATCAAAACCGTGCAGTCCATCGATCGCACCCTGATTCTGTTTCTCAATCGTCCGGGCCAAGTCAATTGTGAGGCTGATGAACTGTTGGCCGTCGGCGAAACCCGCCAACCCAACCCGCGTGCGGTTCTCATCCAACTGGCGCGCTTACCCCAAGTCACGCGCATTGAGCCCTCCTGGGATGGAGCTCTGTAGGCGTTTTGGCGGTCTCTGGCATTCAACACGCGCCTTCCCAATCCAAAGCCCCCGGTGCTTAAGATCCACAATCAGGACAACGCTAGGGGCTTAAACGTGAATGCACTGTTAGCAAGGCTTATAGGTTGGCGCGAGCGTCTTTGACGGCGGCATAAAAAAAACCGATTACCGCTGGAATGCACGCTCCGAGCAGGGCAATGGTTGGCCCGACGCCCCAATCTGGCTGTCCTGAAGCGAGTTCAAAGGCGGCAGCTACGGCAGAAATGGCGGCCAAGCAAGACCCGAGCAAAAATAATCCGCTTTTTGGCGTCCACACGATCGCGTTCTCCCTCTGCAAAGTAGGTCTTGTTTACGGTTTTGTCATGATGCGTCAAGGCAATGCTGATGGTCAGCAGCGGCCAGCGATGGGCGCGCCCTAGTCCTCGACTGCCTTCACATCTTTGCCTGAAAACCCGTGTTTCTGCAATTCTTGGGTTAAGGCAATTTGGTTGGTGACGCGATCGACGAACATGACGCCGTTGAGATGATCAATTTCGTGGAGAATGCAGCGCGCCAGCAAATCCGTCGCCTGAATCTTTTGCGGACGCCCGTGTTCGTCTTTGAAGCTGACTTCGATCGCGTCGGGGCGCACCACGTCTAAATACACCCCCGGAATGCTCAGGCAGCCTTCCTGGCCGGTCGAGATCTGTTTGCTAACGCGCGTCACCTTGGGGTTAATGAGCACCAGCGGTGGCTTGTCGGGGTTGTCGGGTTCAACGTCTACCACAATCAGTTGCTTGTTGACTGCAACCTGAGGCGCCGCAAGGCCAATGCCATCGGAGCTGTACATGGTTTGCAGCATGTCGCGCACCAACTGCCGAATCTCATCATCCACCTTGGCGATGCGCTTGGCGGGCTGGCGCAGAACGCGATCGCCCAGGGTGTGAATTTCGAGGGGAGGATTTTTGAGCTTCTTTTTCTCAACTTGAATGGTGGCGGTCATGGCGTGGGAAACCCTTCTGAACTGCGGAATTGCGACACATTAAAGCATGGGGGCAAGGGTTGAGCGGGCGATCGCGCCGTTCAGGCTACATGCTCAGAACATGCCCGCTCAGGTTTGAAACCCCGTTAATCCATCCTAGCAACCGACTTGCTCCCCGTAATGGAAGGAAAGGCCGAGGTCGCGACGTCAAAGGCTGTCGTGGGGCGGGCGATCGCGGGGCAACCTGCCGCCAACTGGGGCCGCAGCTTCACCACGTTGCCAATCACCGCGATCGCGGGGGCGGCAAACCCAGTTGCCTGCACCTCAGCCAGTATGGTGTCGAGGGTGGCGATCAGCTCCTCTTGTTCAGGACGGGTTCCCCAACGAATCAGCGCTATGGGGGTTTCTCCTGGGAGGTGGGCATCGCTCAGGGCGGCGACGATGTTGGTCAGGTTGTGCACACCCATGTAAATCACGATGGTTTCTGACCCCTTTGCGATCGCGGCCCAGTCAATATCAGGGCGATATTTGCCTGCGGCCTCGTGGCCCGTGACAAAGGTCACAGAAGAACTATAGTCCCGATGGGTGACGGGAATCCCTGCGTAGGCGGGCACTGCTACCCCGGCGGTGATCCCAGGCACCACTTCAACGGGCACCCCAGCAGCAACTAAGCCTTCCATTTCTTCGCCGCCGCGCCCAAATACGAAGGGATCGCCTCCCTTCAGGCGCACCACGGTCTGATGCTGTTGGGCCTGTTTGATTAACAGTGTGGTGATCTCTGGCTGCAACAGGGCATGCTGTCCCCGTCGCTTGCCCGCCGGAATCATCACCGCGCGCGGGTTGACCATTGCCAAAATCGGCGCGCTGACGAGGGCATCGTAAACCACCACATCGGCCTGATCGAGCAGCGCCTTTCCCTTGAGGGTAAACAGCCCCGGATCCCCTGGCCCCGCTCCCACAAGATAGACCGTCCCAGGTCGGCGATCGCGGGTGGGCACATCGTCGGGGCGTAGCTGTGGTTGGGTCATGCTCAGGACATCCTCCGGAGCCGCAGGTGCGCGGCAGAAATCGCATCGGATAGACAACCACCAACAGATGACACAACGGTGAGGTCTTCTGTCTGCGGCGGTTGATCTGGTTCAGCTCAGTTTAGTTATCGCCCAAGGGTGACAAACCGTGTGTTTCAAGTTTTGCCCTATAGAAAACTTTGAGGAAACTGACTTCTCTAGGTCGGGTTATGCCGTGATGCCGTCTTCTGCCGGAGAAAGGATAGTTTGGGCGCGATCGCGGGCATCAATGCGCTGCCCCATCCCCAAGGCCAGATCGGCCACCACGGAGCCCAAATCGGCACTACTGCCCAGGGGCGATAGGAGGCGTAACCGTACCCGAGGGAAGCGATCGGCGAGGGCTTCGGTACGGTGCAAGATACTGTCAGTAATGCCGCCGGGAAATAGGAAATAGGGCGCGATCGCGATGTGCTGATAGCCATCGTGAATGAGCTCAAGCACTCGCGTTTCTAAATCTGGGGGCACTGACCAAAAGGCCGTTGCCGCATCCAATGCCGATGCAAGGCCCATCACCGCGCGGTTTCCTGCCCGCCGCCGACTGCCGTGGGCAAACAACAGGCACTTTTCGGCTCCGGTGAGGGTGAGCCGCAACCGCATCAGGTGAAACAACCCTGGCGCATCGCCTAAGTGGGGCGTACACCATAGGCTGACCTGATGCTGGAGCGATCGCTGGGCGATCGCAATTTCCGTAGGCAGATCCTCCGTTACATGCACCCCAGCCAACAGAAACAACGGCACAATCAGAACTTGACGAATGCCGCGAGCCAACGCCTGCCGCCCAAATGCCTCAATTTGCATGGCGAGGGGAGCCTCCGCTGCTTCCAGAGTCGCTGTCCCCAATATCCATTCTGGTAACTCAGACTGGCCGACTCGGCCTGCCCAAAGGGGGCGATCGGCTTCAGTGGCACAGGTTTCTTCCCAGTGGAGTTCGTCATGCCAGCCCTTGCGACTTGCCGTGAGCTTATCGGCGATCGCCTGCTGGGTAAGATGCGCCAGCCGGTTCAGCCCCGATTGGTGACGCGCATCTGAACTCCCGTGAGAGACTAATAAATAAGCTGTAGACACAAGCCCAACCTAAGAACGACAGTCGTTGGGTGCCGAGACACCCGCTCTTTTCCCCGGGTGACTTCCCGCTGCATAGGCTGCAACCTAGCGCGATCGCGTTTGGGGCCATGAGTTCACCACACCTTAACTAAATTTACAAAAGCGATGGGCGATCGCGTTGTATCACAGACATCGAAGCCAGGGTTAAGTAAAGGAAAGATTAAGTTGGTTAAGGGCGATCACAGTGAGCCAGCACAGCGTTAGCCCAAGGCTGTGACCCTGCTAAAGCTCCGTGGCCCGGTAGGTAAAGAAATGACCGCCAATCCCAACGGTTTCTACTTCGTAGGCGGGCAGCATTGCTAACTCTGGCACCTGAAAGTCGGTGCGATAGATGCTGAGCAGCCCCAGGTTCAAGCGTTCCGTTTGTTCTCGAATTAACCCTTGAATTTGAGGCTGAGCGTTTTGTACCAACTCAGCACAACCGCCTCCAAAGATTGCCTGGATATTTTCAGGAATGCCGGAGCAAACCTCTTGCTCGACAAACACGGTGGCCCGCGCGGTGGCGTAGGCTTCGTAGGCATCTGGAGATGGATTAGTGGCGACCAGCGCGCCTGCGCCCCCAGCAAGGGCAACGATTCCCAAGGCAGTTACGGGTTTCATGGGGCTATTCCGAGACCTGAACCATCATGGCTAGTAGAGTGATAACGCATCAAACACAGGGCCCACCATAGGGTAGCTTAGGGCAGGGACACTTGCCCCGAGTTGTCGATCGCGCGATCGCGAATCGTCTGTTTAGGGTAGCCCAGAGTGCGACAGCACTGTTCTCTCCCCACCAGATTTGCGAGTCCGAGATCCTGTATTTTTCCTGTCATCGTCTAGGCTGAAGGGTCGCTACCGCAACACAAATGCTATACTGGAGCGTAAGCATGGCGAGCGTAGCCAAGGGGTTAAGGCAGCGGATTGTGGTTCCGCCATTCGCCGGTTCGAATCCGGTCGTTCGCCCTCTTTTTAGCCATTACCTTTCAATGCTGGACAACTCACTGAAGCAAATTCGAGTGTTCCTTCTGACCTCCTGAACTCTGTTTTTTTGACATTTTGAAGTTGTCCAATTGGTTATTGTGTATCCCCAAATGCTGCGCTATTCCTGTGGCTACCATCTGGCCCATCAGAGGTTGGATACGAGATTAATTCAGGGCTGGCTGGGGCACCGCAACATTCAGCATATGGTGCATTACACCCGATTAAATCTAGCCCGCTTTCAAGAGATCAAGTTGGGATAGCGATCGCGAAATAGCAGTCCCAGTTGTGCTGAGTGCTTGGCTAAAAAATCGAGTTGATAGGCTTTCCTTAGACCTTTTTTACCGGTGGTCGAACCGTGCTCTCTAGGATCATGTCTGATATAAGAATTGTGTATTCCTGTGGGGACGAGTCCTAGATGGTCTACTCCAGAGACCAAACCCCTACAGGATAAGCTCTGAGGAGGGGAAAGCCGCTGGCAACGAATCGGTCTTGCGCAATCGAGAACTTAACCCGAACTCAGGTTGATTCCGCTTGATTTGCCGTGAAGAAATCAGCGATCGCAAGATCGAGCGATGAGATTTGGGCAGAGGTGAGGCGATCGCGATCGGTCATTACATGAGCGTCGCCATAGCGTCCATCCTGCCCGGTGAAGACTGTAACGGTATGCTCCTGGGGATCCACGATCCAATATTCAGGAATGCCGATATCTTCGTACTGGATGCGCTTTGCGATGTAATCGCGATCGCGCTGTAGCTCCCCAGGACTCACAACTTCCACCACCAGCAGCGGCGGTGGCATCGTCAGGCGGATGGTGTTGCGGCGTTTCAGCAGCGTAATGTGTTCTTCGCGAATGACGGTCAAATCGGGATAGCGATTTCTCGGTTCGCCCCGCACCTCAAGCTCTAGGCCGTGCCCCCGGATTCGCTGATAACCGACCAAAGGTAGCAGTAGAGCAAACAAAAAATTAGCAAGTTCAACGTTAACCCCTGACTCTGGCGGCACCTCGATCAGTTCTCCATTGAATAGCTCATAGAGGTTGTCTGACCCGTCATCGTAGGCCAGGTATTCTTCAAAGCTGTGAAATCGTTGCCTGAGCTGAACCATGTAGGCGCTACCCGTGGGGAAGCAGGGAATCGGGGCAAAAGGCCGCTACCCTAATACTAACGGCTAACACAAATTCTCCTTGGAGAAGAAACTGGAGGATGTAGGGCAAACGCATACTCAGAAAATTTGACCTCGTCCGAGAACGCTAGTTCTCCAAACTCTAAATCTGGCGGGGATGTCTGTGCCTGTGTTGATAGCGGTCAGAGTGTGCCTTTAACATTTACGCCGTAAGGAAGGGTAGCGCCGTTTCTGGGCGGTGCGCTTCAGGGCACTATCAATGGGTGGCATTTGATAGATCTGACCATGTATGAACCCTTGACCCGGCAGCAATGGCTTGTCTACACTGCGGTGACCTTGGCATGTTGCCTATGCCTGAACAGAGTTTTTGGGGTGCCGTGGTTTTACATGTATTACTTAGTCACCGGAATCCTGATCTCTGGGTGGGTGAGCTATGCTGCCTATTTGCGGAGTGCAGGGATTCCTATGTTTAGCCGGGGCAGGCCACGGCAGCAGCCCCCGCGTCAATTTAGCCGCGCCCCTCGCACCATTCAGACCACCCCGCGATCGCGCATGGCAAAGGGTAAGAAGGGGGTTATCAAAAAGCTGTCGCCCTTTACCCCCACCTATGCCAACGCCCAGCAGCATTCCCCGCCGCCCTTGAATGCAGAGGAAGCCGCGCTGATGCGGCGGTTAATTAGCCTCACCCATGACACCCAAACCGCTAGGCGGCTAGCCCTGGGGGTGCGGAGCAGGCATCCGGGGCGATCGCGGGTTTGGCAATTGGAGAAGGCGATCGCAGATTTGGAGCGCGATCGCTTCCGGTGAGGACTACCTCAGCACGGCGGTGATGATGACGGTGATGGTGGCTGAGGCGATGAGGGTAAAGGCTAGCTGCACCACCCACTGGGTGGCCTGCTGGTAGGTGTCGAACTTGCGATTAGAATTCTCAACATCGCTGGTGAGGGTGTCTAATTTGCCTTCAATACGGGCAAGGCGATCGTCATCTGTTTGGGTCATGGGGTGGGGTTAACTCGTGGCTCAATTGTACAAAAAACCCCGCTCAGACCTGTTTGAGCGGGGTTTGACGTGGTTGGGTGTACGAAGAAACAACTGGTTTAGTTGTAGCCCATCAGCGCTGCCTTGATGCCGGATACAACCACGAGGCAGGCCAGCAGGGCCAGCAGCAGTTTGCTGACCAGAGCGATCGCCATCAACACCAGGCCGTAGACGATCGCTTCGTGGGGGCACCGTTGCCTATACTGCCAAGCTCGGCGGGGAATAGCAGGCGATCAACGCCGCCAGTATTGCATCCCGGTCGTATTCGGTCAGGTTTTCCAGGAGTCGCTATGCAGCATCGCTTTTGCCCTCCCGCTTGGGCTGTAGCGCCTCGATGAGGTCATCTGCAACCTGGATGGCACTAACCGCCGCATGGTGGTACATCACATCAGGGTCATAGGTGATGAGTGTTTGCATTGCCATCGCTGCGAAATATTCCCGCTTGGTTCTGCTCAGAATGCCTGCCAAAGCTTCTGAGCAGATACTCTATTGTCTCAGCAGTGATTCACGTCACTGCTGAGCCCCCCATCCCTACGGAGAAACAACATGCAATTCAAAAAAGGCGATCGCGTCGAATTCACAGAAAAAGCGCTGGAACTCTGCGACCCCGCCGTCAGCGTTGACGAAACACGCGGCACAGTCCTAGAGATTCGCCCCGATGGCTCCCTCCTGGTGCAGTTTGACGACCGCGAACCACCCAGCATTTATCCTGCCCGCTACTTCCAACGGGGCTGATCGGCTTAGCCCTCACCCAACCTTGTTTGTCAAATTTTTACGTGCAGCCATGCCCCGCCCCCCATCTTGGAACAGCCCCGCCACCGCCATTCGGGTGCCCGTGCATCTCAGCCAGCAGCTCCTAGCGATCGCCCGCTGCATGGATGCAGGCGATTCTGGGGGTTATCAGGGTTTTGTACAAAACCCCGATATCCTCATCACAGTGAAACCCAGTACCTGCTACAGCCCCAGCCCCTCAGCTCCTCAGAACAAGCCCTCGTAGATCAGGCTGCCGAACGCTTTTTTCAGCGCATCGAGGCCAAAGATCTGCCCTTAGCGATCGCCAAGCTAACGGAGCGGATTCTCACCCCGCTCTAGCCCCCGCCAACACAAAGGGCAGAGCCCCACAGCTCCGCCCTTTTGTTTTATCCAATTTGCAAAAAACCATCATAACCTCCTGCCCCATTACCATTGCCGCCACACCTGGATCACCGCCGCCCTCGAATATCTCACCGTGGCTGACGTGAGCTACCTTGCCAGGGTCAGCGCCAATGTCCTCTATCGCCACTACGCAGGGCGATCGCGCCAAATCCTCATCCCGGAATTGTGAGGTTGTGCCAATAACTGCAACCCATCAAACGGAAACCCGCCCTTTCTCGTGAAGTCGTCAACGAGAGAATGTGGGTTTCGGGTATGTACCAATTGCCTAATTCAGGCTGCTTATAGTCCACAACCTTTTTCTAGCCAGAAAAGGTGAAGCTTGAAACAATGCCAGGAGGCGGACTTGAACCGCCGACACGAGGATTTTCAGTCCTCTGCTCTACCGACTGAGCTATCCCGGCTTGGGCTGTTGACCAGCGCTTAAATAACTTAGCAGAAGCAACAAGCCCGATGCAAGCGCGTTCAACAAGAAGATGGCAGAGGTTGGGTGCGATCGCGCGTTTTGCCGATCAAACAGCCCCTGCCACCCCACCGCCAGCAGGGGTGTCCCTATCAGCCCAGGAGTAATGGGGAACTAATTGACGGGGCGTAGGCGCGCGACCTTGAGCGTAAAGGTGCCTGTGCCCTGCCCTGCATAGGCGCGAACCCGAACGGTATAGACCCCTGTGGTGGTAATGCGAGCAAAGAGCAGGGAGTTCGTGGTGCCATCGGGGCCGTCGTCATTTTCGCTAATGGTCTCGCCGTTTGGCCCAATCAGCGAAACGAGCGTGTCGAATTCATCCGAAATGAGGTCGATCGCGACTTGATCGCCTGCTTCGAGGTACACAGTGTAATCGCGGGCATACCCCCCGACCCCGGTGGGAATATCTTGGTCGCTCAGCGTGTCTTGAACTTCGCGGCTGTCGGGAAGAGGGATAGGGCTATAAATGCGGGTTTGGGCGATCGCCGCTGCCGCAGACGCCACGAGGATGGCAACGGCGATCGCAGGAGTCCACAGGGCAGAATGAATCCGGGTCGATAGGGTCATAACGTCAGGAAAAATGAGCGGCCAAGATGACTGTGAGTGCATTATGGCTCAGTTTTACCGAGCCCCAGGCCAACATCGCCGGATGTTAGCGGGATTTAATGTTTGGCCGTCATTTACACCCTGCGAATCGGGTCAGGCGATCGCGCTGGCATAGTTTAGACCCAGCTATTGCGGCGCATCGGGGCGGTAAAAATCGGCCTTGGCTGGAGCTTGCGCGCCACCTTGGGGGTTGATGCATCCCGCTTTTTCGACGTACTGACACACCCTGGCCCAGAGTCGCGCTCGGGTACCAGGTGGCCCTGCGGAAAACATGACGCGATCGCCCCCTACCACGCCGGTCATGATTTTGACGCCACAGACGGGGCAGGTTTGGATTTTGGGGGCAGACATGGTGCAACCTCCTCTCAACGGGGGCATTTCTGGGATGCAGGTTGTTGATATCGTAAGGTCTAGAGGGCGTGAAACTGCGATCGCCGGCGCTGGAAACGAGATCCAGGGCATGGAGTTGCCTTTTTGCGCGAAAATAGCGGTGAACTGACCCGTAGCAGTCATGGTAGACGAGCCTCGGCATCCGCCAGAACACGCACCCGATGCCTTGCCTCCAGATGCGGCTGAAGCCCCCGATCGCGCCTTAGATGCCGTTGGGGATGATGCCCTGGAAACGCGCGATCGCGCCGCCCAGACCAGCGAAACGTGGGACGGCGACGGGGACAACCGTGCTGACATCACCGATGTTGCGCCCGAGCCGCCTGAGGCAGATTCTGCCACCACCGTCGAAGCCGAAGTCGCAGCCCAAGCAGAGCAGGCAACCGAGGCATGGGAAGACGTGTGGGACACAGACACATCGGCAACCACCGATGCAGATCACCCCAGCACCCCCCCATCGACGGCCTCCGGCAACGCTACGGCGATTCCACCGGTTGAGGAGGGCGATCGCGCGGCAGGGGATGAATGGGACGTGGATCTCGGGGAGCGGGTGGAGCCCCTGCCCCCTGCGCCACCGTCTGCCAAAGCGCCAATAGCAACCTCCCGGCAGGATCGCCTGCGGGCGCTGTGGCAGCAAGTTTTGGCGGGGTTGCGGCGACGGCTACCCGCGATCGCCCCGTGGTCTGACGGCGTTTTGAGTGCAGGCATAATCGGGATCTTGGTCTTGCTCTTAGTCTTGGGGAGTGTCGTGTCGCGTCCGGCTCCCGCTGCGATCGCACCGCCTTCCCCCAGCCCAGACATTGCGGCCCCCATACCCGATGCCGACTTTGCAACAGAAGCCCCCGCTCCAGCAGAATTCACCGAGCCCGCAGAACCGACGATGTCCGACGCCGATCGCGATCGCATTACCGCCATTCAAACCCAATTGGCCGAAATTTCCGATCGCTACGCCAGCGGGCTGGTGCAGTTTGTCCAAGCAGACTTTGCCCACAATCAGCTGACGGTCAACCTTTCCCCTGAGTGGTATCGCCTGTCCGACACGGCCCAAGATGACCTCACCACCGATCTGTGGACGCGCACCCAGGGGCTTTCCTTCGCCAAACTGCTGCTGCAAGACCCAGAGGGGAACGTGGTGGCCCGCAGCCCCGTCATCGGTGACGCCATGATTGTGCTCCAGCGCCAGCGTCCGCCCATCGTGCCGGAGCCCAAGCGGCCCCGCTATCGCCTCACCATTGATCGCTAACGGGGCACCATGCGACCTGATATTGCTTACATTCCGACCCCCGAGGATGCCGTTGAGGCCATGTTAGACCTCGCCCAAGTTGGCCCCCGTGATGTGCTGTATGACTTGGGTTGTGGAGATGGGCGGCTGCTGATCCGGGCGGCCCAGCGCTGGGGCACGCGGGGCGTAGGGATTGATATTGACCCAAATCGCATTGCCCAGGCAACCGCAGCAGCAGCGGCAGCAGGCGTCTGCGATCGCCTCCAGTTTCGGCAAGGCAACCTCTACGACACCTCATTTCACGATGCTACCGTTGTCGCCCTGTATCTTTTGCCACACCTCAACTTGCGACTGCGCCCCCGACTTTGGGCTGAGTTGTCACCCGGTTGTCGGGTGGTGTCTCATCAGTTTGATATGGGCGATTGGCCGCCGACTCAAGTTCTCAAGCTCGAACCCTCGGAAGAGGAGTCCACGCTATATCTATGGGTCATTGGGAAATCGTCAGGGGAGGATACGGGCGATCGCGGGGTATCATCCCAGCGGGGGATGCCTGACCTTGAAGATTTTTCCGAGAAATTACTGAAACCTTCCTATCAGCCCTACAATTTTGACTAAAGCATTCTGATCGTCAACTGCTCCCGTTCTTTGACGCCGTGCAGCGTTTACCCTCTCCTCAGGTCGGGCGGTGGTGATGGCGGAGTGAGTTTTGTGTCTACCAAGTTTGTAGCAGTCGGTTCACGGAATCTGGCCCTGTGGGTTCACGATCGCCGTGCCATTCCCCCGGTTCCCAACAGCTTCCCGCGATGACGTAGGTTTGGGAAACCTTGGCCGGAGCCGCGATCCTGCCTCACATTTAGCGCTCACATACAGGAAGTTATCTCCGCATCCTAGGCCTTCCTTCCCCGTTGGCCCTATACGGCCGGCACACCCATTGCTGCGGCCGTGGCGTCAGCGGTGGGTGGGGTTTCTCGTTGGCTGTTTCAGACTGTCCTTGGTTGTTTTGAATGGAATCGGTGCCCCCATGCATGTTTCCCCCGCTGTCGCCGCCGCCGCCGTTGCCCGCCTGATGCAGCGGTTTCAGGCGGGCGAGACGACGTTTCACGATCTTCACTTGGTTGCTGCCGATCTGCGCCACGCCCAGTTGCCTTTCATTTGTCTGATTGATGCCCAGATGCAGCAAGCTAATCTCAGCCACGCCTTTATGCCTGGGGCGGATTTGATTCGCGCCAGGCTAGTGGGCAGCCAACTCATTGGCACCAATCTCATGGGAGCTGACCTGCTGCGCGCAAACCTGCACCGTGCCAATTTGCAGCGGGTGCTGCTCAGCGGCGGACAATTGGTGGGTGCAGATCTGAGTGAGGCTGACCTCCAGGATGCGTGTCTAGGCAGCACGCAGTTGAATGGGGTGAATCTCCGCCATGCCAATCTGTGCGGGGCAAACCTGCGGGGCGCAAATCTCCGGGGCGCTGATTTGCGCGGGGCCATTTTGCGTCATACGATTTTAGATGGAGCGAGCCTCGTGGGGGCGTTGATGTCGGATGGAACGTACCAAGAGGATTTGTCGCTGGTGGTGGAGGACGAGGTCGCGATCGCGTAATCTTCCGCTCAACGGGAAGTAATGGGTTGATTAATGGGCGATCGCGATGCCATGAAACATGACGACAGTGATGCAAAAATCCACCACAAACAGCAGCACCCAAGTCGTCACCACAGCGGACGTGGCCGAACGTCCCAAACCTTTGCTACAGGTTGTCGTCAGTCCCCAAGTGCAGCCTGCGAGGGCAATCATCGCGCCAAAAATTACCGCTTTGATTAACACCGCCAACAAGTCTGCGGGTTCCAGTAACGTCTGCACTGATTCCAAAAAGATGGCAGGCGACAATCCATAGAGCACCTGCGCCACCAAAACGCCGCCGCCCACCCCCAACACCAGCCCCATCATCGTCAACATCGGCAGCATAATGCAGCAGGCCAACACCCGAGGCACCACCAGATAGTCAATGGGGTCGGTGCGCAAGACCTTAAGCGCATCAATTTGCTCAGTGATTTTCATGCTGCCGATTTCGGCGGCAAAGGCTGACCCCACCTGCCCAGCCAAAATCGCCGCCGTCAAAATCGGTGCAAGCTCGCGGCAAAATCCCAGGGCAAAGGCTCCGCCGAGAGCATGCATCACGCCATAGCGGGCCATTTCTCGTGCCGTTTGAATGGAGAAAATCATGCCCGCAAACAGGTTGGTCATCAGTACGGGCGTCAGGGAGCCGGGCCCAGCCGCGACCATGTGATCCATGACGCGCTGGCGCTGAACTCGCCCCCGCAACACGCGCATCAAGACCTGCCCGCCCATCACCGCCGCCATCAGGATGTGGTACGGACAAGAGGGCGATCGCGGGGCAGTGGCGAAATTACCTGACCGCGATCGCGGCGCACGATAGCGCAATGCTTGGGGTATGGGAATACGAAAGGGATTGAACATCAGTGTCTCGGGGATGAATGAAATCGGCGTGCTGGGCCAAGGGACGCTCGTCCGCTGGATTTGAGCCCTGCTGATTCGCAGTATTCCCGACAGCGAACGGGGCGATCGCAGCGACACCTGGCCCGCCCAGCCCCACAAATCGCGAGCCTGTCCTCCCTCGGAGGGGTGGGTTTAGACGCTGCCCTCCCACAAAAAATCTAACTTTTGGGGGCGATCGCCCCCAAACCCTTGCATTTTCACCTCTATATAGTACACTTGTATTAGTCTTGATTTCATGCATCCTTTTGATTTGTGTGGTGGCCCCCATGACTCAGTCAGACTTGAACATCAGCGCTCTACGGGAACAATTTTTAGCCTCGGTGCAAGCGGCGGAGGAAACGGTCCATGAGGGGATGGAACTGCTGTGGGAGGCTCCGCGATCGCCCGCCGTTGCAGCCCCGGCGACGGATGCCGCAATGAGCCCCGAGGAATTGGCAGCCACCGTTGCGTCTTTGCAGCAACGAACGACTGCGGTTCGGGCGGCGGCAGCCCCTGGCTTGGGGGGCGGTATCGTTGCCCCCGTTGCCCCACCAGAGCCAGAGCCTCAGCCGCCCGCGTTGCCCCGGGATGTCGCGCTACATTTGCAGCGGCTCCGCAGCCAAGCCAGCAAAATTAACGACCTTGCCTATCAACAAGCCCTTGCCATTCAAGAATTCAAGCGGATTCGCGATCGCATTGACCTCAGCCTGCACCGAGGCAACAACGCCTACGGCTGGCACGTTGAGCAATTCTGTCGTATGGATGAAGCAGTGCTGTCCCAAGTGGTGCAAGACAACGCGGGGGCGCTGATTTTGTCCCAGGGCATCGTGGATCTGTACGCCGACGAACGGGATGCAACCCAGACGGCCCAGACCCTACGCGAACGAGAATTGGCGCGATCGCGCCATGCTGCCGCGTCCCATCAGGGTTGGCAAACCCTCATCGCTGAACCACTGGCGGCACTGGCAGCGCTAGGTCAGGCCATGACCCGAACCCTAGAGCGGCGATCTCGGCTCACCCCCCTCGACATTTGCCTATGGCTTGGGGGTGGACTCATTGCCCGCCAAGGGATTGAACTCTTGCTGGCCGCTGCCCCCAGCCTTTGGCCGCTGTTTGTGGGCGGAGTTATCGCTGCGGTGGCCTACAGCCTATATCGACTGATGATCACCCCACGCATGGATATCGGCTTGGTGAGCCGCGTTGGGCTCGCGCTGCTGGGGCTGGTCTTGGGGGGGCATCTCTAACCTGCCTCGGCTGCACCCTGCGGCCCGGTGTGAAGCGTCCCTACTCTCGACACGGGTGGCGCATTACATCCTTGTTTCCTGCTTGCTGAATGTTTTTACCGGAGGTCAGTCATGACTCAAGCCCCCTCACCACTGCCGTTGCAGTCACCCTCTCCAGCCCCGTCGCCCACAAAGTCCCTAATTGCGGGGGGTGTGGTGGTGGTGGCGGCAATGGTGCTGCTGGACTTTCAAAATATGCGGGCCTGGTGGTCGCGATCGCAGACGCCCAGTGCTGCGCAAAACTGCGAAGCGATCGTGCAAACCAGCGCCACACTTTCGCGGGAGCAGTTGGCCCAGTTGCTAACCATCCCTGAGCGCGACACCAAGGCACGGGTGCGTGAAATTGTCGCCGAGCCCTACTGCACGCTGCCGCAGATCAATGTGAGATCGGGCGTTCAGGCCGAGCGCGAAGCCTACCCCTTGGAATTTGACCCCAAAACTCAGCTCGTAATTCTCTACGAGAACGACGAATATGCTGGCTATCGCTTCAATTTTGAGTAGGGTGGGCACGTTGTCTTGGTCCGGGCACCGTTGGCGGCAGCGGTGGGCATATTGGCTACGGCGGGGGCTGCTCTTGTCTGCGTTGCTGGGCCTGGGTTCTGGTCTGTCGGCCTGCCGAGAGTCAGCGATCGCTAACCCCCGCCATGTCGCCATCGATCAAACCTGGGAACTGGAAGCTGGGGATCAGGTCGCGGGCTATCGCGTGGCTGCGAGTCTCGGCGACATCACGATTCAGACCGATGGGGCGGTGGTGCGCGCTCCCTTTACCGGAGAGGTCGAACAAGCTGCCTCTGGGACAGACTGTGTCTTTTTCTCCTCCCCCGAAGTGCCGGCTTATCTGTTTCGCTTTTGTGGGCTGCGTCAGCCCCGGTTGGGTTCGGTTGCAGCGGGCGATCGCGTCGGTCGTGCCAAGTTTCTCCACTTTGCCACCCTGCGCCGCCAGCCAGAGGGGACGTGGGTCATCGTCGAGCCGTCTGAAATGGTGCTGGAGCGATCGCTGGTGCCTGCCCCCCGCTGAGCAATTGCCCATTGTGTCCCTTGAGTCTTCATCCTGCGTTGTGTGTTAAGCGATGCCCACCTACCGTGCCCTCATCACCCTTGGAACCCTCGCCGTCACCGTTGGCATTGGCGCGGGCGCGCGGGCCAGTGAGCCCGTTGCCCTGAGCTTTGATCTACCAACGCGCGATCGCGTTGCGGAACCCCAGCCTGCCCCCGAGCCCCCCCAAGCCGTTGTTCCCATCCCCAATGCGCCGCTGCCTGTGCCGGGCTCAGCAGCCCATCCGCCCCTTGCGTCGGCGATGAGCAATCCCCCTGCCGGGGTCTATGGGGGCGGGCCAGCGATCGCCCTTAGCCCCGAAACCCCAGCCCAACAGTTTTTGCCCAAGCCGCCCCCCGTAGATGAAGCAACGGTTACCGCGATCGCGCCGGCCCTAGAACTGCCCTCAGCCCAGCCCCACACTGAGGTCAGCACTGCTGTTCGTGAAGCCGAAGCCCTGGGGCTCACCTTCGAGGTTGCACCCAGCGTGGTGGCCCAGCACCCTGCCCCAGAGGCTGCCCCTGCCAAGCTGATCGCAACTCCGTTCCAAAGTGCCGCCGTTCAGGGCATTCAGGGCATTGATGCCAGCCATCTGTTCCAAGGGGGGGCAGATTCCGTTGTGGCGAGGGCCGTGGGGAGTGCAGAAGGCACCCGCACCCCCGAAGGCCATCGCACGCCAGCCTACTTTGGCCATACCGATCCAGGGAACAGGGTGTGGAACCTCGGGTCATTTTCCTATCAGCATGGAGCTAATTCCCCAGAAGAGGCGGATGCCAAACAGCTCGCCCGCCTGCGATCGCAAACGGAACAACTCCAGAAAAACGCCGCCGCCAAGGGCATTACCCTCACCCTAGAGGAATTGCTGAACGGCATTGACCTCGCCAACCAAGCCCCCCTCGCCGCCCTCGATCGCGGGGGGTATATCGACTGGTTGGCCCAAGCCCACGGCCACCACATGGAAGGTCTTGACGCCATCGTCTGGGCGCGGACGCGATCCTTCCTTGATCCAGACACTCAGCGATGGAACGCCCCCGGACTAGGCAATACCGTCCACGGCATCAGTCGCGATCAGGAGCGGCGGGCCCAGGCGATCGCGCGGGCGCTGGATGCCGCTCAACAAACGGGGCTGCTCGCGCCTGAGGTTCCTGTTGCCGAAGCCCCGACTCCGCCAGATCAGGCCATTGCGATCTCACCGACTGCTGCGGCCCAACCCCTCGCCCCCATCGGCGTCGATCTCAGCCTTGCACCCGCCCATCCCGAGCAGATTCCTAGCCCTGGCGCGATCGCGGCCCAAGCCCAACTTCTCCCGCTATCTTCCCCTGCGCGCGATCGCGCCTCCAGCACAGCAGCATCCCTCGACACCGCCGCAGGGCTTGACACAGAAGCCACCCCCAGCAGAGAACTAGCCCCTGAGACTGAGGCTGACCTTGCCCCCCCTGAATCACCCGCCAAAACAGAGGTCAAGCCATCGAGCGTGCAGACTTCCCCCTTGCCCCCAGTATCAACACTGGCTGCCCCAGACCCCTTAGACGCCAGCCCCCTGGCACTGCCCACAGAGGCAGACGCGATGCCCAGCACAGTTGTTGATAGCCCCGCATCCACTGGCGGGGAACCCATTTCTCAGGTGTGGGCACCCACTCGGGCCACCACACCGCCAAAATCTACCCGCGCTGATGGACAGAAAACACCTCCTCCCCCAGCCACCCTTGAGTTTCCCAACGAATAGGCATCATTGGTTGATCTTGAAGACGCGAAACCCGCGATCGCCAAAACGCTGCGATCTCAAACACCAGCAAAGCCCCACAACAGCGACGGTAGACGATTCATTCTTCCACAAGCTAAAGTTGTACTGAGTATGAATAAGCGCAGTATGTGTGATCTCAGATACAAAGCTTGAAAGTTCCACCCGAAGTCATTGGTACAGAAACCGGATTTTTCCTCGGCATTTCGCCCAAGTTTCGTGATTAGCCCTCTGAGAAACCAAGTTTTGAAACCAAGTTTTTCACCATCCTGTACCGCAACCCTAGGACAAGAGGATAGGACAGCGGCTTTGCCACGATCCCCCTCTGGCCAGGCCAACCGCCGAATCGGTTCTGAAGCGATCCTTTACTCCCGACACCTAAAATCTGATGCATCGTCAGTCGCCAGTGCCGACTTCGCCTAAAATCACTGACGGAACACTCGCTAACCGGTTCCTAGTCTCGACCAAACCCCACGTTTCTGCTGTAGAACATGCCCGGAGTTGATGTCTATGCACGGTCAAGCTGCGACCCTTAAGCCCATTCGCTCCCTTGAAGATGCCCTAGAACGCTGTCAAGCCTTGGGCATGCGTCTTAGTCGTCAACGTCGCTACATTCTCGAACTGTTATGGGATGCGAAGGAACATCTGTCAGCCCGGGAAATCTACGATCGCCTGAATCGCCAGGGGCGCGAAATTGGCCACACCTCGGTTTACCAGAACCTAGAGGCGCTCTCTGAGCAGGGCATTATTGAATGCCTAGAGCGCTCTGACGGCAGGCTCTACGGCCATATCAGCGACTCCCACAGCCATATCAACTGTCTCGACACCGATCAAATCATCGACATCCACGTTGAGCTGCCTGAAAGCCTGATCCAGCAGATTGAAGCGCAAACCGGCACCAAAATTCAGGACTATCGAGTTGATTTCTATGCTGTGAAACAGCCCCAGGCTTAACCCTGGTTTGAGGGGATTTCCGGCGATTTTTACAGACGGCGGATTAATGCTGATTTGGAAAGCACTATCGCATCGATGTTCTGTCGTCTCAGGTGTCTCTATCAGATCAGATGGCTCTCCCCATAGGGGCAGTCTAGCTGCTAAAGACATCGCGGGTAAACAGCACAAGCACCGCACCGAACACGATCACCGCGATCGCTAAATCCATAATGTCCTCCTGGGTCAACAGTTCTCTACGATTTGGCGCAGGGTTCCCATGACGAACCAATTGCCAGACTTAAAGTACCCAAACCTGGAGGAGATGAACAGAGGGGCCAGAGCCCTCGTTCGGCGATCTCGTCATCGTGCAAACAG